>CAYZRT010000061.1:0-16989 GCA_964480875.1 uncultured Smithella sp.
CGATATGACAGCTTATTGCTGACACACGACACTAACTATATATCTAAATTGGAAACATACAAAGCATTCTGATAAATAAAATCTCGCCGCGGTTCAACCTGATCGCCCATCAGCGTGGTAAATATTTCATCGGCCAGCACCACGTCTTCCACGCCGACCCGCAGAAGCGTGCGTTTTTCCGGATTCATGGTTGTTTCCCAGAGCTGTTCCGGATTCATTTCACCGAGACCTTTGTAGCGCTGCACCGTCAGGCCCTTCTTGCCTAAGTTCACGATGTGCTCCACCAGCGCCTTGGAACTCTCGAGCGTCACCGGTGTTGAAGATTCATCACCGACGTCGCTGTAGGGCGCCTCACCCATGATCGAGACCTGATCCAGCAGTGAACGGATATCCGCAAACTGCGGCGTGCGGAAAACTTCCCGTGTCACGCAGGACGGAACGGTCTGCCCGTTTTTATTCAGATTGAAAACGACCTTGAATCCGCCATGATCTTCATCCGGTGCAATGTTAAAATCGGCAAAACTATCGCCCAGGGCAATGCCGGTTCTCTTGGCAATGGATGCAAGAATTTTCTCGCTCTTGAAACTGTCATCGGTCAGCGTGGGATCGCCGGCCAGAATACGGATCATGTTTCTATCACGTCCTTCTTTTTCAAACCTATCCAGCAGATCTTCAATGCGCATGACTTTTTTAATCAGGGTCAGAAGTTTGTTACCGGTCACCGGAAACGAGGACCCGTCACCCATCATCAGTTTGACTTTTCCCACGCCGTTTTCCAGAATATAGTTTTTCATCTGCTCTTCGTTGTGAATGTAGAATTCATTCTTTTTTTCCACCACCTTGAACAGCGGCGGCTGGGCAATATACAGATGCCCCCGTTCAATGAGCTCGCGCATTTGCCGGAAGAAAAACGTCAGAAGCAATGTGCGGATATGCGAACCGTCAACATCGGCATCCGTCATGATGATGACTTTATGATACCGTAGTTTGCTGACGTCATAATCTTCGGTTCCGATGCCTGTTCCCAACGCGGTAACCATCAACTTGATTTCCTCATTTTGCAGCATCTTATCGAAGCGGGCTTTTTCCACATTCAACACTTTACCGCGCAAAGGCAGAATGGCCTGATTCTTCCGGTCCCGGCCCTGCTTGGCCGAACCGCCGGCGGAATCTCCCTCCACCAGATATATTTCACTCAGCGCCGGATCCTTTTCCTGACAATCGGCCAATTTACCCGGCAAGGCTCCGACTTCCAGAGCGCTCTTTCGGCGGGTCAATTCCCGCGCGCGTCGGGCCGCTTCCCGCGCACGCGCCGCTTCCATGCATTTATTAAGAATCTGTTTTGCGATAGATGGATTTTCTTCCAGATAACTGCCGATCTTGTCATAAATAATCCCTTCGACAAGACCTCTGACTTCGGAATTGCCCAACTTGGTTTTTGTTTGACCTTCAAACTGCGGATTTTTGACCTTCACACTGATGACACAGGCCAGTCCCTCGCGCAAATCCTCGCCCCGAAGGGATTCCTTGCCGTCTTTGATCAATTTATTGTTGCTGGCGTAATTATTAAAAACACGGGTGAGGGCGGAACGGAAACCGATCATGTGCGTGCCGCCTTCCGTCGTGTTGATGCTGTTGGCAAATGAAAAAATGTTTTCCAGATACGTTTCATTGTACTGCAACGCGACTTCTACGGAACAATCTTCCCTGGAACCGGAAACAAAAATAGGATTTTTATGTAAAACTTTTTTATTGCGGTTGATATATTCTACAAAAGAAATGATGCCGCCTTTATAGAAGAATTCATTCTGCTTGTTGTTGGCGCGTTCATCGATTAGAATAATTTTGACGCCAGAATTTAAAAAGGCCAGTTCGCGCAAACGGTTGGCAATGACATCGAAACTGAATTCCGTCTCTTCAAAAATTTCATCATCAGGCAGAAAGGTTACTTTCGTTCCTTTCCCCCGCGTTTTGCCGACCATTTCCAGCGGTCCATCGGGAACACCGCGTTTGTAGGTCTGCATATAGACACTGCCATCACGTCTGACTTCTAACTCACATGTTTTGGAAAGGGCGTTAACCACCGAAACCCCGACGCCATGAAGTCCTCCGGATATTTTATAGGAATCGTTGGAAAATTTTCCTCCGGCGTGGAGCTTGGTCATCACGACTTCCGCCGCCGAAACACCTTCTGTTTTATGTTTGTCGATGGGAATACCGCGACCGTTATCGTCCACCACAATACTGTTATCCACACGGATTTTTACTGTGATGGTGTCGCAATACCCTCCTGCGGCTTCATCAATGCTGTTATCCACAACCTCATAAACCAGATGATGAAGACCTTCCTTACCTGTGGAACCGATATACATCGCCGGCCTTTTACGTACTGCTTCCAGGCCTTCCAGTACTTTAATACTATCCGCATCATACTTATGTGTCATAATGTTTTTTAAACTTCCTCTCCACGGCTATATCTTTAAGGGCATGATTATACATAAATAATGATCATCCTCCGCCTGTTTAATCAGAGATGGTTTTAAGCCCATCCCGACTTCAAGCATAATATTATCTTTATTCACAACAGATATGGCATCAATTAAATAATTGACATTAAAACCGCTATCCATTACCTCGCCATCATACTCGATATCGATTTCCTCCGTGGCTTCTCCCACATCAAGATTCGTCGAATTTAACGTCAATTTCCCCTTGGAAAAAGATAAAATCACACCCCCATATCTTTCCGATGAAACAACACTCATCCTTTTTAAGGCATGAAGGAAATACTCTTTTTCTAAAACAATCTTGATCCCTTTTTCGGTGGGAATAACTTTTTTATAATCGGGGTAATCAGCATCCACCAAGCTTACTTTTAAAATAGTATTTTCTGTTTGTAGGATAAACATGTTTTTATGTAAACCAATTTCAACATCGTCTTGTTCATCGATTATTTTTTTAATTTCCATGAGGCCTTTACGCGGAATAATGATGCCTTTACCGGCTTTTAAAAAATGACCGGACGTGATACTTTTTGCCAAAGCCAGCCGATGACCATCCGTAGCGACCATTCTCAGTAAATGGTTCACACCATCCATCCCCTCTTCTAATAAGACGCCATTTAAGTTCCTCCTCGTCTCGTCCGTCGCCATGGCAAATGAGGTTTTATTAATCAACTCTTTAATAACATGGCCTTGAATTTTAAAAAGCGGAATGTCAGCGTCATCGGAAATACTCGGAAAGTCGTCAGCTGGTAATCCGGGAATTTTAAAAAACGCTCTTTGAGATGATATTTTGACAATATTATTTTTTTGAACAAAATTGATAAATTCTCCCTGAATTTCCCTAACCATCTCATATATTTTTTTCGCGGAAATGGTTATCTCTCCCTTTTCCGACACATCAGCCTCATAATCAGAAATCAAAATAATTTCTCTATCTGTGGCAATAATTTTTATTTTATTGGCTTCCGCTTTTAAAAGAATATTATTTAGAATAGGTATGGTTGTTTTCTTCTCAACAATACCTAAGGTTTTTTGAATACCATCAAGAAAGGTTTCTCTATTGATTTTAAATTCCATATATCCTCCTTGTCTTTATTCTTTAGTATTTTTTCTTATTATATATATAAATAGTATTTATAGTAATGACGGTTGATATGTTGATAAATAAGAAATTCAAAACAATCATAATACCTTAAACCCATCATTACCTGTGTATACATTGAAGTAAAAAAGTTTATTATTTGTGGATTAATATATCCTCCAGTTCCTGAACTAAATTTTTTAGTTTTAAATCAGACTTCATGCCATTTAAAATTTTATTATACGCATAAATAACCGTCGAATGATCACGACCACCTATTTTTTGTCCGATATCAGGAAAAGAATAATTCGTTAACTTTCTTGCTAAATACATAACTATTTGTCTGGCGAAAACTATATTTTTGTTTTTATTATGAGCTTTAATGTCCGAGATTTTAATATTTAATTTTCCGGCAATGATTTTAATAATTTCTTCAACGCTAATATCACCTTTTTTGTTATTTTTGACAAGATTACTTAAAACTTCTTTCACCAACTCCAGATCAATTTCACGGCCAGTCAATGAGGAGTAAGCACCGATTCTAACGAGAAATCCTTCCAATTCACGAATATTGGATTCTACGTGAGACGCAATATAATGAACGACATTATTGGGAAGCGCAATATTGTTTTCCTGAATCTTCTTTTCAATAATGGCGATTTTTGTTTCAATTTCCGGTGGTTGAATATCAGCAATTAATCCCCATTCAAAACGGGAACGCAACCTGCTTTCCAGATTTGGAATATCCTTTGGAAATTTATCACTGGTTACAACTATTTGTTTTCCGGAATCATGAAGCGTATTAAACGTATGAAAAAACTCTTCCTGGGTTCTATCTTTGCCTGCCAGAAAATGAATGTCATCTATCAATAAACAACTGATATTGCGGTATTTTTCTCGAAACTTGGGCATCCGATCGTATCGAATTGAATTGATCATTTCATTCATGAATTCTTCCGCGGACACATACATGATGTTTAGCGACGGGTGAGTGGCATAGGCAAGCAGTCCAATGGCATTAAGAAGATGAGTTTTGCCGAGGCCCGAACCACCATATATAAACAGCGGATTATAATTTTTGGCGGGTTGCTTGGCGACAGCCATGGAAGCGGCATGGGCAAATTGATTACAGGATCCGACCACAAAACGGTCAAAGTTATAGTTATCATTCAGGAAGGAAAAGTTCTTACTTCGATTTGTAGTTGTGTGAGATGCACTTTTAATATTTACTGCCGGTTTATCTGCGGGTTCCTGCTCTTTGGTTTTCGTTTTGGAAAGCACAAAATCAATATTAACCTCCAGTCCGGATGCATCTTTTAGCGATTGCTTAATCGTCGCATTGTAATTATCCACAAGCCAGTCTTTAAAGAATTTATTGGGTACGGCCAATTGGACGCACTGATCTTCCATGGCAACAATTTTGATTGGTTTTATCCACGTATCAAAATTTTGCTTACTTATTTTTTCCTGAATGATATTAATTGCTTTGTCCCAAAACGCATCCATATATAAAGCCTTTATAAACAGGCTTATCAACAATGTTGATAGTCCTGCACAATTAAATTATGGTAAATCATCAAGTATTAAACCGGATAATCGGTTCAATTCGTCCATAGATGTATATTGAATTTCTATCAAGCCTTTTTTATCAGAACCGTTGATTTGAACTTTGGCCAACAGTTTGGCCGATAATGCTTTTTCCAGGTCGTTTATAAAGCGATCTTTTTTAGCGGGCTGTTTTTTATCCAGCGGCTGTTTTTTGGTTTGCTGGACTAATCGTTCTGTTTCCCTGACGTTTAAATCCTTTTTTAAGATGAGAGCAAGAGCGGTCATTTGCTCTTCAGTGGAATTGCACGCCAATAAACACCGTGCATGACCGGCGGAAATTTTATTATCTCTGAGAGCATCCTGTACTTTGGCCGGCAATTTTAAAAGGCGTATCGTATTGGCGATAGTCGAACGATCTTTACCTACTTGGGAAGAGATTTCTTCCTGAGAAAGCTTGAATTTTTCGATGAGTGTTACATAGGCGCCGGCTTCTTCCAGTGGATTAAGTTCTTCGCGCTGAATGTTTTCAATGAGCGACATTTCCGCCGCTTCCATGTCAGTTGCTTCACGAAGGACGATGGGAACATCCTTTAAACCGGCGGCCTGAGCTGCTCGCCAACGCCGTTCACCGGCTATAATTTCATAGCCATTGCCGGCCTTTCGAACAATAATCGGCTGAATGATGCCGCTGTTTTTTATGGAAGTAATCAGCTCCTTTTGCTTTTCATCGTTAAACGTTTTACGCGGCTGATAGCGATTGGGACGCAATTCCTCGATGCCGCACGTATAACTTTTTTTCTTGTCCGGTTCGTTGTTGAGTAAATCAGGGAAAATGGCTCCAAGCCCCTTTCCCAGCACATTTTTTTGTGCCATCTAAAAATCCCCTTGAATAATTTCCTTGGCCATTTCCATATAAGCCAGCGCCCCGCGCGATTTGATATCGTACAAAATAATGGGAAGCCCATGACTGGGACATTCCGAAAGACGAACATTACGCGGTATGACTGTTTTGAAAACCTTGCTCCCAAAGTGTTTCCGCACATCATCCGATACGCGATGAGATAATAAATTGCGTTGATCGAACATCGTCAGCAAAATACCGCCCAAAGCGAGCCTGGGATTTAAATTTGCCTTGACCAGTTTGACGGTGTTTAGCAAATAACCCAATCCTTCCATCGCAAAGTATTCACACTGTAAAGGAACTATCAAATAATCCGCCGCGACAAGAGCATTGACCGTCATGACCCCCAAAGAAGGAGGACAATCGATTACGATGAAATCATAATGGCTGTCCAGAGCGTTTAGTAACTGTTTCAGCCGATTTTCTTTTGCTTCCAGACCGACAAACTCGACCTCAATTCCAATAAGATCCTGGTTGGATGGCACGACCTCCAGGTGCGGTATGGCTGTCTGAATAATTACTTCTTTAAGCGGCACCTGGCCGATCATGGCGTGATACAAATTTGCAGTCCCCAAAGCATTTCTGTTCGCTCCGATACCGCTCGTGGAATTGCCCTGTGAATCGCCGTCAATGAGTAAAGTTTTTTTTTCCGCCGCTGCCAGCGAAGCAGATAAATTTATCGCGGTGGTGGTTTTACCTACACCACCTTTCTGGTTTGCTATACATATAATTTTATTCATTATTTTATTGAGCGTAAAAAAATCACGGGTATGAACCCCAAAGCAAGCCTTGGAAATAATTCCGCAGCAAACAGTGCGGCATTATACCCTCCGCTGTGCGGGATTGTTCGACTTACAAATTTCAATTCACTTCGTTTTTGAAATTTAAGTCTCACAATAAATTCTTTTGCAAGAATTGTCGATAGCACTAACATAAAAAAGTTTTTTTTAGAAGGTTTTTTTACTTTTTTATTATAATAATTTTTCTAGGAGCGTCCAAAAAATCCGCCTCTATATCATGTTGAATCAATTGAGAAATTTTGCATTGATTTTTAGCTTTGAAGCATAACTTGATTTCCTCGTCAAGATGAGGACCTTTCAGAGCAATAATTTCTCCTTCCGGAACAAGAAAATATTCTCCCAGAGAACAAAGCTCGAATAATTTAAAAGTGGCACGGGAAATTAAAACATCAAATTTTTCCGTTGTAAAATTTTTTCTGATGACGTTTTCTATCCGATCATGAACAATAGCGACAGAGGCAAGATTTAAAATGCGCACAATGTGTTTGAGGAAAGAGACTTTTTTGCGATTGGCTTCCAATAGACAAAGTTCCAGCCGGGGTTGTGCGATTTTTAAAGGAATACCTGGGAAACCAGCGCCACAGCCAACATCCAGTATTCTGGCGTTTGGTTTTGGAAGGTATCGCAGTGCGGTCAGGGAATCCAGAAAGTGACGCGTGATAATTTCATGTGAAGAATTTTCTGAAATTAAATTTGTTTTGGCATTCCATTGCAGGAGTTCATTTTTGTAGGTATCGAATTGAGCAAGTTGTGTATCGCTCAGTGCTATGTTCATTTGGCGAGCTTTGTTGCTCAGCAATGATATTTCCTGATCCATGATTAAAAAATAACAAAAAACAAGCTTCGTCGCAAATGATAAATTAAAACTATCCGATACCGGTCAACGTCGGCACGAAAACTATTTTACTGTCAAAATTATTTTTGACACATCATGCGCATTGCCATATACTTTTTAGAGTAAAAAATTTTTATCATAAAAGGAGGCAGTATGATTTCAAAAATCCTTGTTCCAACAGACGGATCAAAAACAGCTAAAAAAGCGGCCGGGTATGCGATTGACCTCGCCAAACAGTTAAACGCCTCCATTATTATCCTGAGTGTTGTTGATCAACATTCACTGATTGCCCAGACCGTTCCCGCATCGGAAACTCCAAGGAAAACGATCGTGCCTCTCAGTGATTATCTTAAGGAGGCTGCCCAAGTCTACACGGCCGAAATAAAAAAAATGTGCGATAAAAATGATATCGCCTCAACGATTTCTATCAAGATGGGTCATCCCGTGGAGGAGATTGTGAAAGCCGCTAAGGGATTAAAGGCCGATCTGATTGTGATGGGTTCTCATGGAAGAAGTGCTTTATCCGCAACCTTGCTTGGCAGTGTTTCCTATGGCGTGATCCATAATGATAAAAAAATTCATGTCCTGTTGGTTAGGGGTTGATGGCCATTGTTTAGCTGGTTTGCCAATTGCCGTCGAAAAAAACTCGCTCGGAAACCGTTTCCTTTATCGTGGGAAAGCATCATACACCGCAACCTTGCCCATTACTCTTTACTCGATGATATCGAACGTTCTCAACTGCGCGCCCTTATCCAGGTTTTTATTGCCGAAAAATACTGGGAAGGATGCGGGGGAATAGACATTACCGACGAAATCCGGGTGACCATTTCGGCGCAGGCGTGTTTACTGCTTCTGGGTTTGCCCCATGATTACTATCATAATGTTTTAACGATTCTAGTTTACCCTTCTTCCGTGATACCGCCGAGGCGTAAACTTGGCTTTTTTGAAATTGCTTTGGAGCCGATAGAAGATTCTCATCCCATAATCGGGCAAGCTTTCCAACAGGGGCCTGTCATTATCATTTGGGATGCAGCGCTTCATGGCGGCCGTCATCCCGAATTGGGTTACAATGTTGTTTATCATGAATTTGCCCATAAGCTCGATATGCTCGATGGTACCGCCGACGGGACGCCGCCTCTGCGCAATAGAGCGGAGTATCGTGACTGGGTGCGAACATGTTCCCGTGAATATCTTCGTCTCAGGCGAGAGACCGAATATGGTAAGCACTCTTTTCTCAGTGCTTATGCTGCCACCAATGAAGCGGAATTTTTCGCTGTCGCCACCGAGCAGTTTTTTGATCAACCTTTGGTGATGATCCAAAATTCTCCCGATCTTTATCGCGTTCTTAAAGAATATTATCGTCAGGATCCGGCCAAGCGTGCAGAGCGATCAACGAAAGCATCTTCATGTTGATGCCACAAAATCACTCTTGACAGTCCATAAAGGAAAAAGTATTATAATAATGAAGAAAATCCTTTGTTAATCAGTCAACCTAACTATCAACCTTTGGGTCAAAACTGTTAAAATTATTTGCCAAAATGTGCCGATATTAGCATTGAATATTCTATGAAGTGCCCAATATTTCTGAAAATTGAAATGTTATGTAAAATAATTAAATATAATCAAGAAAATAACCTTGAAAGGAGGAGAGTTATGAGAAAGTTACTGACGATAGGATTGATGATGTGCTTGTTGTTGTTTCTATCAGGATGCTTAGAAGTTACCGATGCGCCCACGCCGCCTGCATGTCCGTTGTTTAGCGGGTTTCTGAAGGCATCGGTTGGTCATAGTTACGCCCAGGGAGTAAAGCCGAACCAGAATTTGTTTATGAAGCCGACTGTTTTCAATATTGCAGATGATTCGAAAGTTCTCATGTATACGTACAACGATTTTGCCAAAGCAAACCCAGAACTGAAAGTTAAGGCTGAATCAGCCAAAGATTTTTTGAAACTGGACTATGATCTTGAAAAATCTTTTGTCTTGATGTTTAAGATGCACGTAACCAACAAAGCAAAAAGCCCTGCTGATTATTATGGCGATCTCTATTTTATTGTCGGCTCCATTCAAAACGATGATGTAAAGGGCACTGCCAGAATCGAGAAGTTTAAGATTCATGGAATCGGCGGTAACTTTGATGGATTTTTCAATTATTCAGGTATCGTATCCTGTGATATTCCTACGGTTATTGCTCCGTGGGTGTCCATTTCCGGCGACGGCAAAATCAAATATGACAGTAAGACGGGCGAGCCTCTGTTTATGGAACTAAAGGGCATTATTAATGGAGTTATTCCGGGCCAGGTTATTTTTGAAATTCCATTCCAGACAGAATTATGTGATTGTTAAGAAAAGGACATAACGGACAACTTTAATACATTGATTGCTAATTTAACTTTATGAGGCGTAGACATATTTACATGAATGTCTGCGCCTCAAATATTATATTTTATAGATAAAATAATGTTTTCAATATCACGGTACCGGCCACGAATATTCTTACCATATCCTCTAAATCAAACGAAATCATCAAAAAAGCTGAACTCAAGCTTAACTTGTGATAGAAGTCTTAAAAGTATGTAGTCTGCATCAAGGGTTCGGCAGAAAAAACGCCCATGCTCATCCTGAACTGTAAAGGGGAGAATTGATTGTGCTGCCTGACATTAAAACCGTAGAATTAATTACCATCGGCCCGGTTCATCTTACTCCATTTGGACCGTTGGTTGCCATTGGCATTTTGCTCGGCAGGACCCTCGCCTTGCATCGGGCGAAACAAGCCGGAATTCCGCGCGACGAAATGGATGATGCCATTTTATATACGCTGTTTTCGGCTTTCATTTTTGCTCATTTAGTCGAAGCAGTTTTTTATCATCCGGACCAGGTTGCGCGGCAGGGAATCATTTATTTGCTTCAGTTCTGGAAGGGAATAAGTTCTTTTGGCGGATTCTTTGGCGGAATCTTCGGTTTTTTGTTTTTCGTCTACAAAAAGAAAATCCGCTTCCCCTTGCTGTATGCTGAGTGTATTCTGCAGGGATTGATACTGGGATGGATTTTTGGGCGACTGGGATGCACCATCATCTTCGATCATCCCGGTGAATTCAGCAATTTCTTTCTGGCGTTTCAGCAGCCTGAAGGGGCCCGGCACAATCTGGGCTTTTATGAGTTTTTGTTTACTTTATTAATCCTTTTTCCCACAACGCTTCTTCTACACCGCCTGAAAGCAAAACCAGGAACGTATTCTGCTGCGGTACTGATTCTTTATAACCCTGTGAGATTTTTCCTGGACTTTCTGCGTGTGGGTGCCGATCAAAAAGGTGACATCCGGTATTTCGGGCTTACGCCTGGACAGTACGGGAGCATTATTCTTTTTGTCCTGGGGTTATTTATAGCCATGAGAGTGATTAAACCCTCTCCGTCTCCACGGGAATTTACTCAACCGTCACAAAACAAAAAACGACAAAAAAAATGAAACACGTAAATTCAAAGACGATTTTTTTAGAGATGCATTTCGGTACCCTTCACTCCAATGCTGTATTGTGGAGTATTGGGTTACTAAAAAAATGCGGATAGATGTTGGCGGAAACTTTTTAAAAAAAAGTAGAATAAAAAAATTCTGCCTAAAGGAAAGCTTGTTTGTCGAGGGTCATCGGGTAGAAACAGCAGGGTTTTATAATGAACGGAAGAATAAAAAAAGTCAGTGCTTTCTGTAATGATGCTTTGGGCAATCTCGATGGCGTTGGATTAGCTCAAAAAATTTCTTCAGGGGAGATCAGCGCCGCTGAAGCAGTTGAAAGCGCAATCACTAGGGCACAGGCAGTGAATCCGGCAATAAACGCCATCGTTACAGAAACGTTTGATAGGGCTCGCCGACAGATTAAAAAGTCGCTATCCGGTCCTTTTGCCGGCGTTCCGTCCTTTATAAAAGATACAGATGATGTGGAAGGTGTGCCGACCTTATGGGGTTCCAGGGCCTTGCCTAATAAGCCGGTCCAAACAACAAAAAGATTCGTTAAACAATTTTTTTCGCTTGGCTTTATCTGTCTTGGAAAAAGCGCGTTGCCGGAATTCGGTTTAACCGCAACAACCGAGCCTCGGTCGTCGGGGATTACTCGCAATCCATGGAATACGGATTATTCCACCGGTGGATCGTCCGGCGGCTCGGCGGCGCTGGTGGCGTCCGGTGTTGTTCCTATTGCGCACGGCAATGACGGCGGAGGATCCATTCGTATTCCTGCGGCGTGCTGCGGACTAGTGGGGTTAAAACCTTCACGTGGCAGGCTGGAGAGGGTGGAAGGAGATAGCCTAATGCCAGTGAATATTCTGCATCAGGGTATTCTGACACGAACGGTGAGGGATACAGCCGCGTTTTACGCCAGCGCGGAACAGTATCGCCGTGCTCCTAAAATGCCCGAAATCGGGTATGTGCAACACCCCGGGAGACGGCGACTGCGCATTGCTCTTTTTACGGATACGCCTTACGGGACGTCCTGCCATGCCGAGTCCGCCGATGTGGTTCGCCGCATCGGGAATCTTTGTGAAAAACTTGGCCATAGGGTTACTGAAATTCCCTGTCCCTGCAATGCCCAGATGGCTGACGATTTTATTCTCTATTGGGGGCTCACGGCCTTTGCTATCAGATTTTTTGGCCGGCTGATCATCGCCCCCGGCTTCGATAAAAACCAACTTGAACAATGGACGATAGAACTCAGTCGTCACTTCCAGAATAATTTCTTTAAAGTGCCGGTCACTATAAAAAGTTTAATCAAATTCACCAAAGCATATAATGACATTTTCAGCACCTGCGACATCCTTCTAAATCCGACGTTGGCCCATCCCACGCCTGAAATTGGTTATATGGGTCCGGATGTGCCGTTTGATGAAGCCTTTGAACGGGTCAGACAATATGTGGTTTTTACTCCTCAACAAAATGTTACCGGCACACCGGCGATATCGCTGCCCCTGGGATTTAGTGCCAATGGCCTGCCCTTGGGCGTGCAGTTTGGCGCGGCATTCGGCCAAGAAAAGATAATCCTCGAGCTAGCCTTTGAGCTTGAAGAAGCAAATCCGTGGCCTCGCATTGATCAAAAATGACGAAGGATAAGGCACACCGGTTGATCGGAAAATTGCACAAAAAAACACACCACAGCTATTTGGGGCTCGATACGTACGATAGATAGCCGCTTTGAAAAAAATTACCTGATGCTGACCATAATCATGACGTCCGCTGTAATAATGTTTCCTGAAAACAACGCTCAGCTTTTCAGTCGTCGCATCAACTCTTGCATGAATGCTTTACGTTCCATAAAAAACTTGCGGAGTTCCTTGTTGTCTGTATGCACGGTTTCATTTTCCAGTTCCGGAAGATATCTCTCAAGGATCTCCAAAACCTTTGTTTCCTCTTCGGGCGTCAAATTCAGTTTTGACATGGCGAATCTCCTTTATTTTTTATGTAATATAAATTGGGCTTGTAAGTTAACATTTTGCTGATGATAACGAGCCGTGAGACGCAAACCATTAAACAAGCCGAGGGAGTGTCATGAAAGGGAAAAATGTCTGATCAGAAACGCGAAAAATACGAACAATCACAGGAGATGGAACACATCACTTCTTTGCATATTTTACATATAATATATGAAAACTATATTTAATTGTCAATAGAGGAAGGGATACAGGTATCATGAAAGCAAAATGAAACGAGGTTTTATTCATCACCGGAAGCTATGATATTTACACACAAAACAGACATTTTCTTTTCAAATAAAACTTGTTTTTTCAAGGACCTATTGCGATAATACATTTGTAAGCAAGGGGACAATAGACATTGGTAGAACGGACATTCTGAAAAAATAACAGGAGGAATGGATCGTTATGGAAGAAAGAAGGAGAGCGCCAAGACTGCAGGAAGAAAACGAGGTTACGATAACAGTCGTTTCCGGAGGGCAGGACATTCCGGAGGATACCGTCATTCGCAATAAAAGCAAGGATATCTCCGCTTGCGGAGCCAGAATTCAGGCCAATTTGTATATACCGGTTGATACGCTTTTGATGCTGGAAATGACATTGAGCACTGTTCGCCAGATGATAACAGTTATCGGAAAAGTAAAATGGATAAAAATAATTTACGAAGATGAATCCTATGAAGCGGGAGTGGAATTCGTCAACACGCCTAGCGATGCCATCCGCAAACTTCGGGATTACGTTTCATGGAAAATGGACTATAAAAAAAACAAACCACATTCGTAAACTTTTGTGAACGCAATTTTGTCCGACATGAAACAATATTATTGTGATTAAAAAAGCGTCTGTAAACTATTCGGGAATATTATCCTGAAAGTAAAATAATCAGTAAAAAGACAATAATGAATACATGAGCGGCGATCACACCGAATTTATGCCGATGATAAAATTCATTGGCTTTTTGAATCCGCTTTAGTCCTCCTAAAAAATTTCGGATCAAAACCAGTCCGGGATACTTGTAATTATCCGAGGTAAAATTTTTTTGAAATGCACACATGGGATACAATGCATAGATATCATCTTTGAGTGGCCGGAAAAGAGTGTCGTTCACAATACCGCGCCAAGGTTCATAGGCTAACGTTTCCGCGTAATGCCGATTGAGCGCATAAGCATGGGTCAGGCTCCGATAACGAACTTTTTGGATGCAAGGATTATCCGTTTTCCGGCTGGAACGAAGCAGCGCTCCCAGAAGCAGAACTTTCCATTCAGGATTTTGTTGCAAAAACTCAACGCAACTTTTTAACTTATCGGGATCGAAGCCGTCAAATTCCACATCATCTTCAAAAACGACAATATTTTTCGCGCCGGCTTCCAAACCTTTGCGTAAACAGGTCATATGGGATTCATAGACTTCTTTTTCAAATTCGTCTGAAAGACGATCACAAATGATGAACTCGACACTATCACCCAGTCCAACTTTTGCGAATTCTTCTCGCGCCGATTTTCGTCGATCCTCGCGTTCTCTCAGGGAAACGCAGTATAAGCGATCAAAAAAATCCCAGACATTAGCTACTTTCTTCACTGTATCCTCAATCCATAGAAAAATTTTTACACGTTACTTTTATAATGAGTATTGAGCTCTGTCAAGATATGGCTGGTATAAGAAAAGCCGTTGCAGAAAGAAGGTGTCTCGTGTATGTCAACAATCATTATGCTGAAATGCCTCTGGCATCAGCAAAGAGGCGTGTTTTAAAGAGTAAGTTGTATATGATGCCAAAAAGAATCTCTCAATATCTTGCCGGAAGACTCTTTATCCGGAAGATCATGGAACATCCCGCGGATTTAAGTGAATTTAAAGAACGTCCGACGCCCCGGTTAATTGCCGGTCTGATATTGATGGCGTTGAGTTTTATTATTGGATGGCCCGCAATATTTACCTTGAGCGTGCTGGCCGTTTGGTATCAACAACCACTGATAGCCGTGATTGGAGGCCCGTTGACCTACGCTCTTTCTTGTATCGTGTTCTTTATCGGCGCTTGGATGGCACGCGCCCCGCATTACCTGAACACCCTGACCAAATATACCATGCAATCTTTCCTGAAAAAAATACTTCACGACAACCAATAATTATCTTTCGCTGGCGGATTTTTTACTGTTGATAATTCTGATGTTTGGTGGCGAGCCGATAACAGGTAAAGTGATAAATTTTAAAATAGAAGCTTGAAACTTTTCAAAATATTGTTTGCTCCGTCCCGGATCGGAAGAGGGCAGTTCCAGCGTAAGCGTGAAAATATTGCGTTCATGTCCTGCGTAATTTCCGAGCGACCCCGGATAATAACCGAATTTTTTCAGCGGGTGATTGCTTTCTTTGGATATCTGTTCCATCCATTTTTCAAAGGAATCCAAGTCCGATGAAGGACCGTCATAATCAAAAAGATTCAACGGCGAGTGAGCAGATAATATTTTTTGGGGTTTAAATCGCTTGATTAACGCGACTTGAAAGAGCGTTTCCTGTTCAGAAGCCGGTTTAGTCCCCGGATAATAACGCCTCCTTTTACCTTTCGCGGTCCATTGACGAATCGCTTTGGCCTGCCAATCGCGGGTGGGTAAATTTCTATTGATGTCAATACCGCTCGCGTTGACACGTGTCGGCGGCCTGGACAGGAAGCCATCCGGATTTAAAAGCGGGGCGATGACAATGCCATGATTTTTGAAAAGGTCCGGGTTGTCTTTCACATATTGAGCCAGTTTGAACGTTAAATAGACCGTGGGCAATTCGTCACCGTGAACACCCCCTAAAAACAGGGTATATTGTTGGGCTTGGTTGTTAAAAACGACAAACATCAGCGGATGCTTGTATTTTGAAGTCCGATGATATTCCCATGGGATGTCGCGTAGATTCAAATCCGTCCAGCCGTAGAACGCGAATTGCTCATCAAGCAAAGTCAGGTATCGCTTTAAATTGCAGGAAGACAGATCGGAAGAATAAAATGGAGTGGGGAAAACCAAAAACGACAAAAGACATAAACCCAGACAGCCATTCATCAATATAATTTTTTGTTTTAACATGAAGTCCAACGATGGTCTGATTATTAATGGCGAGGATTTTGTTATAATTAACGGGTTTTGTCAATATAACATTGGGCTTTTTATCCCGGTTGATATACACACCACATTGTGTATACTTGCATCGGACATTTCTTCAGCGAGGGTTTTTTATGCCGAAAGCCAGAACAAAAAACATCAGCATTGTTTTATACAAGCCGAAATATGCCGGCAATGTGGGCGCGGTTGCCCGCGCGGCCAAGAACATGGGCATCAACAATATTATCGTTGTCGAAGCAGGGGCATTCGATCCGGAAGAAATGCGGCAACGCTCCACGCATCTGGCCACGGATGTCTTGGAAAATATCCGATATGTACCGGACATTGAGGAAGCTCTCGGACGGTTCAATTACATTGTCGGCACAACCGCCCGCCTGGGTAAGGCCCGCGGTCCGTTTGTGACGCCGCGCCAAGCTGCGCAGGAGATAGCGGATATCTCGCAGAAGAACAGGGTTGCCCTGCTTTTCGGTCCGGAAGATACGGGCCTCACCAACGCGGAGCTGCGTGTGTGCCATTCCGTGGTGACCATTCCGACATCGCGGGAATTTACCTCGCTCAATCTTTCCCATGCGGTAATGATTCTCTGTTATGAAATATTTATTGCGTCTTGCGCTACGGTGACAGCGTCTGACGCAACGCAAAAGCTGGCACTTTCCTCGGAACTGGAAGGGATGTACGGTCAGATCAAAACATTGCTTGCCGATATCGGATTTTTGAATCCTGAAAATCCGGATTACTGGATGATGCACCTGCGACGATTCTTT
>CAYZRT010000062.1:0-16715 GCA_964480875.1 uncultured Smithella sp.
TCAAGCCAAGTCCGGCAATAAATCCTCCATGCAGGTTGCACCATAAGATATGGATTGGTAAAAGCCACAAAAGCACAAAATAATTATTTTCTTTTCTGGCATATTCCGCAATGAAAAGGCTTGCGGCAAAGAAAAAATATGTAAATATTTGCGCGCGGATGACCGGTGTATATCCCCATGACATTAATATGAGTCCGACACTGATCAAGGTGAACGCGAAAATGCCGGATGCACCTTTCAGTATGGCGGTCCGGTATATGACGAAAATAGTCATTAGGATGAAAACATAGCGCAATAACTGGATTCCCGCAGGGCCGAGGTATTTCAGAAGGGGATAGAGAATGATACCCGTCAGCCATTCGTGATACACCCATAAAGGTTTTGTCGGAGTGTATGAAAATATATCCTGATAGGGGAAATAACCGTATTCCCAGAATGTTCGGCCAAAAGATAAATAACCCCACATGTCGTAATCGGCAAGTGATCTGGAAAAAAGGAGAATAAAAAGCACATAAAAACCAAAACATGAAATAATATAGTTGATGTATTTCAATGATCGGTTATTCATAAAAAATCATCTCCCGATAGAAACAATGGTGGCAATAATGCTTTATAATGACAATAAAAATCAAGCAGGTTGAAAGTCTAAAGTGTTTTATTTTATTCGTTGCGTTTGATTTGAAAGACTGTATACCCGTCTTTGTTATATACTCTGTTCATGGATTCACTCATGCGCTGGCAAAACAATTTAATCGTGTCTTCTGAATAATTATCCTGCAAAAATTTATTCAATAAGTCCATTTGGACTAGCCAGTGTGTGTGTCCGAGTGAATGCAGTCGTTTTTGGAAAGCATCCGGGTTGGATGAGACATTTACAAAACTCCGAATGAAATTCATTCCCATACTCGAATCAGCTTCGTATATTCTGTCCAAATAATATCCGCGTCCGGCAAGCAGAATCAGTCGGATTTTGGCATTGTCCGGGGTAGACTGATTGATGAACTTCATGGCAGGATAACTTCCAACGTGACGTGAAATGAAGGCATCGCTGGATTCTTTGCCTGAAATATAATTCATGGGACCGATGTTTTGGTAATAATTTTTTATATAAAAGATATTCTTGCTTATGAATATGAAAAAAATAATAAGCAGGACTACCGTGAAAATATATTTAAAATAAACAGAGAGCTTCATAATCCGGTTAAGCATGTTCATTGCACCCATAACAGTCAGGATAGATAGAATAGGAACTACGGGTAAAATATAGCGTATCCTGGTTTGATCGAGAAACGTTGCAGTAAGAATGAAGAAAACAGTAAAGCCTGTGAAAAAAAGTTTATCACGGTAAAATGATTTATCAATGAACGCAAAGGGCGGAAAAATGATTAAAACAGGATTCAACACACCGTCAAAAAAGCGAGAATTATTATCCTGACCTTGAAAGAAATATCGAATAGGTATGAACAATGTTTCCCAGAAATTTTCACCATACATCGCTTCCCGCATCTGAAAGATGCCGCGGTATATTCCGCCGGATATAGTACGGGTACCTTTTTGAGCGGATATGTCTGTTATGCTGAAGATTCCTTGTAGCAAAGGATATAGTGGATTGCCTGTCAGGATATAGTTTTTGATCAGCCATGGAGAAAAAACGGTAAGAGAAATGAGAAAAAAGATTGATCCGCACTTGATTGCGTTCCATTGTTCTCCGGTGTCTCTGGAATAGACAAAAACGATAGCTGAGGACAGAAAGAACCAGGGAATCAAAGCATTGTATTTTGTTCCCAAAGCAAGGCCCATGGCAATGGATGATATGAAAAGCCATTTCGTATCTTTGTATTCACCGTCGCGATACCGTAAAAACGCAAAAATGGCTGCTGTGATAAAAAAAGCCAGTCCAAGGTCAACATAGACTTCCGTTGACAAACGGAAAACTATGGGCGTGCTTGTGAAAACAAGAATGCCCAAAAGACCCGCAAAGTGGCTTGTCTTTCGGCGCAAATAACAATAAATCAGTAATGCCGTTCCGAGGCCGAAGCCCATATGGATGAATTTGGCGATAAAGTCCTTATTGAAATAGAGCGGGATGAGGTAAAGAAGATCGAGATTCATCGGGTAATAGGAAAAAACAGCCCATTTCGTCTCGTAGAAACTGCCGTTTTGAAGCCAGAGTTTGGGGATGGCCAAATGATGAATAAGGGCGTCACGTTCTGTTGGTGGTGTTAGGTTTAAGATGATTTCAATGAATAAAATTATTCCAATAAAGATACAGATTATAGCTGAAAGCAGATTATGTGATATGCGATTCTTTTTTGTTACCATGTGTTAGAAATCATTCCCAATTGTTGGAATGGTCTTTAGTATAGGAAACAGGGATCCCTTCGTATATAACTGCATTGGGCTGACATATGTTCCGTTACCCATTTCTATGCTATTTAATTAAAGTAAACCATACTTAGTGCCTATCTGTCAAATTATGGGCTCCTTTTATTTTATTATATAAACGCACAAAACTTTTTTTGTCTCTGCCTCAGAACCATATTCTTTGAGGTATGTGTAATTGCCGGGATTTACTTTTATTCATATAAATGTTATGCAAATTGCTAGTGTTTCTTGAGCATTAAACGGCAATCAAGGTAATAGTATAATTTTGCAAGTTGACGACTACCGGGTTTTTCGATTTCTATGAAAGTATTGATGACCAGTACATCGTATCCGAAGGACGCAGAGGATTGGCGTGGTGGTTTCATAAGTAACCTTGTTTATGCCATGGCACAAGTAAAAAGAGTACACCTTCATCTTTGGGCGCCGCCAGGTGAAAAGCCGTCTTCTGTGATTAATACCTTAACGAATCAGGAATCCCTTTGGCTTGGTAATCTCATGGACCAAGGTGGCATCGTTCATCTTTTACGAAAAGGTGGAATCCAGGGATTATCAGTTGCAGTAAAATTGCTCATCAACCTCCGCAATGTATATATTCGACATACAGATTCAGACATCATTCATGTGAATTGGTTGCAGAATGCGCTGCCTCTGTGGGGGATACGTAAGCCCACAGTCATCTCCGTTCTTGGGAGCGATTATGGTTTGCTCCGTTTTCCGTTTATGAATCATTTATTACGAAAAGTTATCAGTCAACGGCGTTGCATTCTAGCCCCCAATGCCGATTGGATGGTAAAGGGTTTGGAGAAACACTTTGGTGATATTGCTGAAATCCGTTCCATACCCTTTGGCGTCAAGGATATGTGGTTCGATATAACAAGAAACCAGCCACCGCAAAAAGCAAAAAGAAAATGGATAGTCGTATCACGCGTCACCCAGAAGAAAATAGGCTCTCTCTTCTGCTGGGGCGATAGGATGTTTAGTGACGAAGATGAACTTCATCTTTTAGGCCCGATGCAGGAACAGATGAGTCTTCCATCATGGGTCCATTACCATGGGGCAACGCACCCTGCGGCACTTCATGATCAATGGTTTCCGGAAGCCACCGGGCTAATTACGCTAAGTGATCATGATGAAGGACAGCCGCAGGTCATGCTGGAGGCCATGGCGGCGAAATTACCGATTATTGCCTCTGATCTCCCTGCGCATAGAAACATGATAGAACATTGTCGGACAGGATGGATTGCGAAAACAAGGGAAGATTTTCAGGAAGGTTTAAGATGGCTGAGTGTTGTTGACAACAATATTGGAATGGGGCTGGCGGCGTCCGAATGGGTTCGACGGTATATTGGCACATGGGATGATTGCGCTGATAGATATCTTGCTGCTTATGAAAAATTGATTGAGGTAGAGAAATGAATTCACGGGAAGTGCTTCTGATCGGTGGGATGGGGTATGTGGGGCGTCAGCTTCAGAGACCCCTCTTGAAGGCTGGTTACAGAGTCCATGTGCTGGACAAAACAGCCCCGGAGGAACGGGGAAAGGAAGAGATTGAATTCCATGAGGGACTGCTTTCCGATGAATCCATTTTAAGGGAAGTGCTGGGCCGCTGTGGAACGGTGTTCTACCTGGCATCAGAAAGTGTTCCAACGACAACAGTGAAGCACCCTGCACTTGAGGGAGAGCTGAATGTACTTCCGTTCCTTAAATTTCTTGATATTTTTCAGGATTACCCTGGTGTTCATTTGGTGTACATTTCTTCGGGCGGAACTATTTATGGTAATCCCGAGACAATCCCGGTTGATGAGTCAAGTTCGGTTGCGCCCATTTCATACCATGGGGCAGGGAAGGCGGCCATCGAGACCTTTCTTCGTATCTGCAGTGGTCAATTTGATCACCTGATAACCATCCTCAGACCATCCAATCTATATGGTCCGCATCAACCTTATGTCACCGGATTCGGCATAATCCGAACCATGCTGGAGAAACTAAAGCAAGATGAGCCTGTCGAAATATGGGGAGATGGTGAAGTTATCAGGGACTACCTTTATATTGATGATTTCATCGCCGCATGCGTAGCGTGTACGTGCATTAAATCTGAAAAGCAGCAGAAACGATTCCGGATATTTAATGTGTCCTCTGGTGAGAGTATAAGTATCAATCAGCTCTGCCAAAAAATAGAAGAAGCGACGGGACGAAGACTGAGAAAAAAATACCTCCCCGGTCGGGCTATTGATGTAAGGTCGGTTATTCTGGATTACTCAAGGATTAAAGAGGAACTAGGCTGGCAGCCGGTTGTTGAAATTCATGAAGGATTAAAGCGGATGTGGGAATGGCTGAAGAACCTGCCTCTTTAACAATGGGTAAAGAACCCATCTGTTCTATTTGCATTGCCAACTTTAATGGCAAAAATGTGATAGAAGGCTGTCTGGATTCTGTATTTCGGCAGGATTTTCTCCAGCCCATCGAGGTTATTGTTCATGATGATGCCTCTACGGATGGATCTGCAACGATCATTAGCAATAAATATCCCGGCATCCGATTAATAAGAAGTGACTGCAATGTCGGATTTTGTGTGAGCAATAACCGTATGGTCGCTGCCGCGAAAGGCAAATTCATCCTGTTGTTGAATAACGATGCCGAACTGCATACTGATGCGCTCTCCAAACTGTTTAATTATGCTGTCAGAGAGAATATTGATGGCATCATTGGTTTGCCACAGTATGATATGCAGACTGGTGACCTGATAGACATCGGCAGTCTGTTTGATCCATTTCTCAATCCAATTCCTAATCTGGACAAGTCCCGTCTCAATGTTGGTATGGTGATAGGGGCTTGTATGTGGTTTCCCAAAAAACTATATGAAGAGTTGGGAGGATTTCCGGAATGGTTTGAAAATCTTGCCGAGGACATGTATCTTTGCTGTCTTGCCCGTTTGAAAGGATACTCGGTGATCGCCCTTCAGGAGTCCGGCTTCAATCATTGGGTTGGCAAAAGCCTCGGCGGCGGGAAGGTCGTTCAAAGTACCCTGCAGACTACCTATCGCAGGAGGGCGCTGAGTGAGCGAAATAAAAGTTATGTGATGATATTATGTTATCCTGGCCTTTTGGCCTGTCTATTGGTCCCCCTGCATCTTCTGCTGTTAACGACCGAGGGGGTAGTACTTTCAGTGGTGAAGAAGGATTGGCGTATCTGGTCTGATATTTATAAATCCTGTTTGAAAGCTCTTTGGTCCAGACGCTGGGAATTGGCGCGGTTGAGGTGCGAAATACAAAAAAAAAGAACTGTCTCTTCACGATCATTTTATTCGGTGCACTCTATCATGCCTCATAAATTAACGATGCTTATGAGACACGGGTTGCCGACGTTAAAGTAACGCGTTAATAAAGAGTGAGTAATACTTTGTTCATATTGAAAAAAAGGGCCTTCCCATGGAGAAACTGAGAGATAACCATCGCAGAATGTCGCCACCAGAACAACCTTTGATAAGCATCATCACGGTGGTTCTCAATGGGGCCGATACACTTGAGAAGTCCATCACGAGTGTCATTTGTCAAGACTTAAAGGATTTTGAATATATTATTATCGACGGGGGATCATCAGATGGCAGTATAGAGATCATTAAAAGATACGAATCATCATTGGCCTGCTGGATCAGCCAACCCGACAAAGGTGTATACGATGCCATGAACAAAGCGGTTGCACTGGCCAAGGGAAAGTGGGTCTATTTTCTGGGAGCAGATGATTATCTGCTCGATGGATTTAAGTCGGCCGCAAACTATTTGAAAGATGAAAAGACGATCTACTATGGTAACGTTTATCGCCCCGCTATTGACAGAATCTATGACGGGAAATTCTCAGCATATAAATTGGCCTGTAGGAATATATGTCATCAAAGCATTTTCTATCCAAAATGCGTATGGGAGAGGTATGCTTATAATTTAAAGTATCCGGGCTTTGCTGACTATGACCTTAATCTGCGGTGTTTTATTAATGCCGAAATTAAGTTTGAGTATATACCGGCAACCATTGCTGTTTACTCGGATGAAGGAGGCATCAGCGCGACACAGGTAGATGTTACATTTGAAAAAGACAAATTATTGCTGATAAAAAGTGCGTTTCCCTTCTGGATATATGTGTTGATTTTTATGCGCTCATTTGTTTTAAGAATTTTGACAAGCTTAAAACTTCAAAAAGTGTCAATCTTGATATACCATAATCTTCTCAGAGGACGAACAGTTCATTTAAAAGAAACAAACACAACCCAGAACAAAAACCACAGAAACGAATAGAGGCTTTTCTTGTTGAAAGGATTCACGCTAAAAATGTCGTTTTCGGGTCAAATGACTGGGCACATTTTTACAAGGAATCGGGAACGTCGCTTCCTGTTCGAAAGAATGTGGCGTCGATCTGAAGTGTCCGACCATGCCGGGGATCAGCAAAAACCTGTTGGATTGACCAGAGCGTAAACCCCATCCCTGTAAACCGGCGTAGCATATCCATCCATAAGTGCTGACCTTCGTAAAGGGAAACCAGCGACATTTCGCACATCACGCCTTGCGCCCATTCAAGTGTTTTGCTTCCACCATCCAGCACCCGCCATTCAAAACCTTGAGTATCGATCTTGACGAAATACCGGTGAGCTTTCCGGATATAGGCGGCGGCAACAGAATCCAGCTGATAAATTGGTGCCTTCTCCGTGCCGATATAAGACGATCCTGAAGCTGCAGCGGCATGGGTCTCTAACATTGGTAACACCGAAGATGAAAGGGAGTTGCCGGCGATATTGATATCGATTTCTCCGTCGAAATCACCGATCGCGCAGCGCTGATGAATTATCCATGAACGATCTTTTGCTGCCTTAGCTTTCAATTCTTGGTGAGCATCTGTCAGTGGTTCGAAACTGACGATATGGCCATGATACCCGACGGAACGGAGATCAGAAGCAAACTGTCCAATGTTTGCTCCGACATCCAAAACCAAATCAACTTTAAAATGATCAAGACCCTTCAAAAGTTGGAAAGCGGGGTTCAATGAAGGGCGCAGGCGATGGAGGTCGAATCCAGCGATATTTATCAATCTCCTTATTTTTGTTACAAAATTGAGCATTTAAACCACCTTAGAATTATTGCTTGACATGGTAAAAAATATTCGCGATTTTAGAGTACGGATTATTTTAGACGAAATCCGAAAAATACTATAAAAAAATGATTTTATATAAAAAAACAGCAACTTAATCGATATAACATATTTGCTACCCATGGATAATGAAGAAGACCATAGAACAGTTATTTGATCTAAACGCAGCCTGTATAGATTAGCAATATGAATTTTGTATTGGCGGAGTATCGAAAGTTTTGAAATTGCAATTACTTCATTTGAATACACAGAATCAGGATGTTTACGATATTTTCTTAAAACAATCGGAATCGCTTCAATCTCACCAATGACCGCGAAACGAGCTAATATAGGTAGCTCAGAGCCTGATGCAATTTTGGGTTCTGACACGGACTGAATAACAGACTTGCAGATTTCTGTTTTCATTAATCCATAGATACAGAAAAATACATTAGAAATTGGACATTTAAAAAATTCAACGATGCGCTTTTTCCAATCAATATGCCCCCTAATATTTGTTAATATTTCTGCGCCTAAATTTGTTCCGTTTTGGTCAATTATCATAAAATCACTAGCAACAAGCACGGTACTTGGTTTCTGAAACATGTAGCGGACTGTCTCTGCTAAGAACGTGGGCTCGAGTATGTCATCATGCGCAAGCCAGGTAATAAAATCCCCTTTTGCATTTTGCGTCACGAAATTAAAATTCCAATGTGCTCCAAGGTTTTTCTTATGTCTCACATATATTATTTGAGGATGTTTATTACAATATTCTTCACAAATTAATTGAGTATCATCATTAGAAGCATTATCGGAGATGATGAGTTCAAAATCCGTAAAGGTTTGTGCAAGAGCGGAATCTAAAGCCTGCCTTATAAACATCGCTCCATTATAAACAGGCATACAAACACTAACTTTGGGTATATATTGGTTTGGGTTCTCTACATTATTATTTTTCATACATCGCCTTTAAGAGAACAAACATTTGATTAAGCCACTGGCGCGTTACAGATGTTGCAACTGCCGAAGCAAGCAGGGTTGTGATTGCAATGCTGAAGAGATAAACAAGCATACCCAACCGTGACATTTCACTTGGCAGGAAAAGGCGACAAACGGCAGCGACTGTTATTGCTGAAACCAGTGGCACTGCTACATCATGGAAATACCACCGCCATTTCTCGTCCGGCAGTAGTCGCCGGTGCATAATCTGGATACATATTAGAACATAACCACTATTGAGGATCACCCAAGCGACCGCCGCTCCGACAGGACCATATCGCATGGTAAGAAAGTAAATCATAGGAACAAGTGCCATTAATGCAATTAGATTTGTATAGAATGCAAGTTTGGTCCAACCATGAGCTAATTGAAGACCATAAGGCAGGTTCATCAGGCCATTGAGGGCACTTCCGATAATCAGGATGCTGACTATCATATGAGTGTTGGCAACAACGACAGGATCATTTGTCCAGAGAAACAAAATTTCTGAAGAAAAAAGTGAAACCACAATGGCGGCCGGCAGAATCATTACTGACATAAATTGGCAGCCCTTATGGTATAATTCCCTCAAGCCGTTTTGATCATTAATGCTGACCAATTGTGAGAATCGTGGGAACAAAGCGGAAAATACAGGCCCGATAAAATAAAACAAGGCATTTGCAACAACTGTGGCAAGGGTATAGTAACCAAACATTTTCAGAGAGAGTATTTTGCTCAGAATGATCTTGTCTGTTTGCATAAGAAAAATCACGGTAAAAGAGATACCTGTCATCCCAGCAGCAAAACGCCAGACGCTCAAGAGGGACTCTTTTTGAAAATGGGAACGGTGACTGTTTGTTGGCAAACTGTGCCATAAGAAAAACGCTGATAACGAGACATGAACCATGCTTGCAAAAATCTGCCAGATAAAAAAGGCTTGTATTGTAGGAGAAATAAGCCAGAGAACCAGGACAGCGCCGAGACCTCGTAAAGTGGCTGCAAAGAAATTAATTCCGTTTAGCAATACCTGCTTCTGCAAACCCATCAGCCCGCCTGAATAAAGACTCACCGGCCACTGAAAGGCAACAACACCACCCATTATCATTAAGGCATGTTTCACTGTGACAGGTGTGAGGTTGTTTGCGTTTACCCAGTAGTTGGCAATAGGTCCCGATAGCCCGACCACAGCAATGCCAATTAAAAAAGCTATAGCCCAATACGGCAATTCCAAAGTACGAACCAGATTGCGCATATCCTGAGCTTTATCAGGTAGCGCTGAAAACCTTGCCAGTTCGCGATTTAATGTTGTGCTGAGCCCCATGTCCAGAAGACTGAAAAGAGCCAGCACAGAGGCAAAGATGCCGATCAAGCCGTAGGATTCAATCCCCATGAATTTAATATAGAGTGGGACAAAAGCCAAGGACATTATGGCTGTCCATGCTTTACCTCCCAAATTGGCGATAATGTTTTGTTTAATAATAGACACGCTGTGTTTTTAGAACCGCTTTCTACTTTATCCTCTTCAGGTATCCGTCCGGAGCAACTGTGATAAGAAGCTTGTTTTCGATCATTTTGTCTATCTCAAAATGGAGAGGTGCCCCATCTGCGGCCTTGCGGCCTTCTTCCTTCAAGCGGCGAAGATATTCCCAGACGGCAGTCTTAGGATTGTTCCCTTTACCCCACGGGCGATCGGAGAATATATCGTAAGACATATCTTCGATAATGGTATCAAAGACCACGCAGTAGCTACATGGAGAAACCAGAGAGGCATAGGCTTCGAGTTCGGCCAGTGCATGATCATGCGTATGGTTTGAATCGAGACAAACCAAGATTCGCTTATAATTTTTGGCTATTTCGCGCACCTGCTCAATTATTTCCGGTGCAATGGATGATCCTTGAATCATATCGATACGGTGAAACAGGGGATGCTCTTCAATGGCCGCCCGGTTGTGGGCGCGAATATCGATATCAATCCCCAATACTCGACGGCCAGCGGATCGCGGGTCAAGTGTTGTACGTGCTTCAACTGCATCACAGTAGTCCAGTAGAGCTAACATGGAAGCGCTAAGAATTAATGATCCACCATGCGCAATACCGGTTTCAATGATAAGATCGGGTTTGACCTGCCAGATCAACTCTTGCATGGCAACCATATCCTGGGGAAGCTGGATAATTGGACGACCCATCCACCTAAAATTGTAAGTATACTTATGAAATGCAATTTGATTAATCCACTCGAGAGAATGTATCTTCAGCTCATTATCTGTTGCAAGGCAAGCTATATTACGAAACACCTCTTCCCCAAATTGTTCATCTTGAGATTTCATTGAGTGTCTCCTTCTTGTGTCGTTATGCTATTAAGATTTATGAAATGGTTTTTCATTGAGCTTGACAACGCGACCTGGATTCCCCACTACTACAGCGTTATTGGGCACATCCTTAGTAATTACTGCACCAGCGCCAATTGTTGCCCAATTTCCGATCTTAATGCGTGGTAATATCGTTGCATTGGTGCCAATGAAGGTTCCTTCACCAATATGGCAACACCCTGAAACACTTACTGCGTGGGCTATAAAAACGGAGCTTTCGATTATAGTTTCATGACCGATAAGTGTTCCCATGTGGATACTGCTGTTATCACCGATTTCAACGCCGGCCTGTATTATTACGGCCTCTTGGAGATAAATGCCAACCCCGAGTTTACACATGGTCAGATCGATTGACGGATGAATAAAATTCGTAAGCTTACCACCCTCGTGGACAATTGTTTTGGTGGTTTCGTAGCGGGTATTTGTATTACCTGTGATAAGATTTACAAAAAAGACATTGGGACCGGCTAAACTTTTAACCAGATCGAGGCCTCCCAGAATCGGGAATCCATAGAAAACGGTGTTTATTTTGTGCTTATCATTATCAAGAAAACCGACAAATTCTATGTTTGGCGTTGCCCGCTGCACCGCATAAATCATACGTATTGTCTCTGGATTTGCGGCACCAAGAAGATAAATTTTCATTATTTTCTCCATTCTATTTATTTGAACTCTTATTGAGGGCTTCGCATGAAAATTGCGTAATTTTAATAACGCGTTCCAGATCTTCACGCTGCATATCGTGATAACTGGGTAAGTTTATGGCTCGTCCAGGAATTTCCCATGAATAACGATTCTGCTGTTGCTCTTCAAACATCGGCAAGCTTGAAAGCGGATAAAAGAATACACGGGCATCAATATTCTCAGCCAAAAACATTTCCTGAAGTATTTCACGGGTAACACCGGTTTGGGCGTCAAAGACTACGGTAGGCATCCATGCCCCATTTACTATGCCTGTCGGTTCTGGATTCATCTTTATCCCTCTCATTATCTCAATCCGCTCGCGATAGTAATTAAGGATCTCCCGTTTGCGATTGATGAGTTCTTCAATTCGCTCCATCTGAGCGCATCCGATGGCCGCTTGTATATTAGACATCTTATATTTGAAACCTACCATATCCGGCCAGAACTGTTTAGTTTGACTGCGGGCACGTCCGTGATTGGAGAGAGTCAGTACTGCTTCATACAAAGCATCATCGTTTGTGACGAACATTCCACCCTCTCCTGTAGTGATTGTCTTTGTTCCATGAAAAGAAAAAGTGCCAAAGATGCCCATACTGCCGGCGCGCTTTCCATAGTAGACGGAGCCGATAGCCTCCGCAGCATCCTCTATGACTGGGATGTTGTGCTTTTGTCCTATAGCCAGCAGTCGTTCCATGTCGCAAAGGTTGCCATAAAGATGAACGGCAATAATGGCCCTAGTGTGGGAGGTAATGGCATTTTCCGCCAGATCAGGATCCATACACCAACTGTCTGGTAGAATGTCCACAAAGACCGGCTTGGCCCCTAAATGAACGATGGGTGAGGCAGTGGCAATCCAATTGGTGTCGGCCATGATAACTTCATCCCCTGGGCCAATACCCAGTGCGGCAAGACCCATATGTAATGCACCCGTGCAACTGGATGTGGCTATGGCATGTTTTACGCCAAGATGCTGTCGGAATGCATCTTCAAAACGTGTGGTATATTCATAGCAACGCTCACCCCAGCCGTTTGCGGCTGCATCCGTTGCATAAAGAACTTCCAGATCCGTAATGCTGGGCTTGGTATAGTAAATACGAGAACTCAAGAGACCTCCAGGCAGGGGACAGCAGTTACAAATTTGCCGTCCCATTCTCGTATGTAGGAGAGATGCGCCATGATTTCGCCTTTTATGTTCCAGGGCAGAATGACCACATAGTCCGGACGCTGCTCGATAATATGATCCTCGGGCACTATGGGAATGCGGCTGCCCGGAAGATACTTCCCCTGTTTGTTCGGGTTTTTGTCCACCACATACGCCAGAAGGTCCGGACGAACACCCGCATAGTTGAGCAGGGTGCTTCCCTTAGCGGCGGCGCCGTAGCCCACAACTGTCTTTTCCAAGCGTGCGGCTTTAAGCAGAAAGGCGAGGAAATCATTTTTCACCTTGTTCGCCTGCTCTTGGAACCCGCGGTAATAGGCGACCCTGTCCATCCCGATCGCGGTTTCCCGTTCCAGCAGATCGGTCACTTTCCCGCTTATGGCTTGCATTCCAGAATCCCTTCTTTGGGCAAAGACCCTCAGACTACCACCGTGGGTGTCCATCTCTTCAACATCAAAAACGGAAAGTCCGTTGGCCCTGAAGATGCAAATTACCGTCCGGAAGGAAAGATAGGAAAAATGCTCATGGTAAATCGTGTCAAACTGCTTCTGTTCGATCAACTGCATCAGATGCGGAAACTCAAAGGTCGCAACGCCTTCCGGCTTAAGCAGAATCGCGAACCCCTTGACAAAATCGTTGATATCGGGAACATGCGCCAGAACATTGTTGGCCACCATCAGATCGGCCTGCCTGCCCTGATTAACCAGTTTTTGCGCCAGAGCGACGCCGAAAAACTCCTCCAGCGTTTCAATCCCTTTCAGCCGGGCCGCGGCAGCCGTTCCAGCGGTCGGTTCGATGCCCAGACAGTGTATTCCGCGCCCTTTAACATACTGGAGCAGATACCCGTCGTTGGACGCCACCTCCACCACATGACTGTCGCTGTTCAAGCCGAAGCGCTGTATCACGGCTTGGAGATACCGTTCGGCGTGGGCGAGCCATATGGTGGAAAAAGAGCTGAAGTAGGCATATTCATCGTTGAACAATTCGGCCGCCTGCGAAAAGGCCTCCGCCTGTACCAGCCAACATGACTCGCAAACCAAGACCTTCAGCGGAAACCATTTTTCCGGTCTGCACATTGTCAATGGGGTCAGGTACGCGTTGGAAGGAGGGGCGCTGCCCAGATCGATCAGCGTCAGGGAGACCTCCGCTCCGCAGTGACGGCATTTCATATCTCAACCCCCAGGAAATGACGATCCATAAATGGATGACGGCTGTCGCGCTCCGAGACATCTGTTATGGGAATCGGCCAGATTATTCCAGTTCGGGGATCGGCGTAATGGATCGCGCCTTCCGAACCCTCGCAAAAAGGAGCCGTGTGCAAGTAGAGCAGTTCGCAATCATCTGCGAGCGTCTGAAAACCATGCGCGAAGCCTTCGGGGATCAGCAAGCTTTTCCGGTTGGCGGCCGAAAGGATTTCTCCATGCCAGCGCAGAAATGTGGGCGATCCCTGTCGGATATCCACAGCCACATCATAAACTTCGCCTTTTAAACAACTGACGAGCTTACATTCCGCATGTGGCGGATATTGAAAATGCAGGCCGCGGACAGTCCCTTTTTTTGCGGTATAAGTGTGGTTAATTTGGGCAATTGGTTTTTTCAATCTGGCTGCCTGGAATTTTTCAGCACAAAAGAAGCGACAGAAAAATCCCCGTGGATCTTCGACAGGATTTCGTTGCACGACCCAAAGCCCTTCGAGCGGCGTTGGATGGAAGTCAAAACGTTTGCGCTGCTCTATTTCCATATTTTCCACTTAGCCCTGCCGTCATTCCAGATTTTGTTGAGATACTCCATGTCCCGCAGGGTATCCATGCATGCCCAGAACCCTCCGTGCTTGTAAACCATCAACTGACCTTCTGCGGCAATCTGTTCCAGAGGACCGATTTCCAAATCGCACAAATCATCCGTGGTCAGGTAGTCCAGGATTTTACGATCGAAAACAAAAAATCCGCCGTTGATGAAGCCTTTTCCGTCCAGTGGCTTTTCGCTGAAGGTCTTGACGCTGTCGCCATCGATCTTCAATTCGCCAAAACGGGAAGAGATATTGATCCCCGTGACCGTCGCCATTTTGCCGTGAGCCCTGTGGAAGGCCAGCAGCTTGCCGATATCCACGTCCGCAATGCCGTCGCCGTAGGTCATCATAAGCGTGTCGCCGGTGATATATTTCTCCACCTTCTTGAGACGGGCACCCTTTAGAGATTTCTCCCCTGTGTCGGCCAGAGTAATTGTCCATCCGGCTTCATTGTGGGCGTAATGAATGCACGTTTTTTCCGGCTGCCCCAGTTCGATTGTGACGTCATTATTCATCAGTTCATAGTGGCAGAAATAATTTTTAATCATGTCACCTTTATATCCCAGGGCCAGAACAAATTCCTTGAAGCCGAACTGCGAATAGTATTTCATAATGTGCCAGAGTATGGGATAAGGCCCGATGTTGACCATCGGCTTGGGTCGAAATTCTGTTTCTTCCCGCAGACGCGTCCCCGCTCCGCCACAGAGAATAACGACTTTCATGTTTTCCATCATCTCTTACACCTCTTTTCTTTGTATCCTGTCTTCATAGATTCGAATCTGTTCTACGCAGAGAGGATACATGTCTTTGGTATGTTCTCCAGTATAAAAACTTTTATACCAGGAAGCGGTCATCTGCAGGCACTCATCGATGTTGAAGATACCCTGCCACCGGAGCCCTGCGTGCGCCTTATCGCAATTCAATTTGAGCAGCGTCGCCTCGTGAAGGGCATGCGGATCGGAAATGTCTTTCCAGAAACCGCTGCCCCAGTATTCAATCAACCGGTCCGTCATTTCCGCGACCGTCAAATGGCTTGAATCATCGGGCCCGAAGTTCCAGGCGCCGGAATATTTCTCTGGGTCTTGCAACAGAGCCTCGCCAAGCTTAAGATATCCGCCCAGAGGTTCCAGAACGTGCTGCCAGGGCCTCAACGCGTGGGGGTTGCGAATCTCAATTGCCCGTCCATCGATTAAAGAGCGGATGCAGTCGGGAACCAAGCGGTCCTTTCCCCAGTCGCCGCCACCGATCACATTGCCGGTCCGGACGGAGGCCGCGCCGATGCATTTGCCCTTCAGAACATTCGGCGAAAAGAAGGATTTCAGGTACGCCCCAAAAACCAGTTCCGCGCATCCCTTGGATGCACTGTATGGGTCGTGTCCGCCCACCGGATCATTTTCACGATAGCCCCAGATCCATTCCCTGTTTTCATAGCATTTGTCGCTACTGATGTTGACCAAAACTTTGACACTTGAAGTTTCGCGGACAGCATCAAAGACATTGACTGTTCCGCCCACATTGGTGTCGAAGGTTAATTTAGGTTTGTCATAAGAGAGGCGGACAATGGGTTGAGCAGCCAGGTGAAAAACAAATTCCGGCTGATATTTTTTAAAAGTCGCCTTAAGGCGGTCGAGATCACAGATATCCCCATTAATACTTGTTATTTTGTCCCTGAGGTTAGCGACCTCAAAATTATTCGGATTGCTGGGTGGATCGAGTGCATAACCAATGACATCAGCTCCCAATTCTTTCAACCAAATGGCCAGCCAGGTACCTTTGAATCCTGTATGACCGGTGATCAAGACTTTTTTGCCTTTGAATATTTCACCAAACATTCTGCAAGCTTATTCCTTTCAGTACCTATATTTGATTATTGTATACGGTATGCGACTGTATATTTAACACTTCATTCAGCTCCGCCCTGTGAGTTACACGATTCTTGTGTAACCCATGAATCTATTATAATCTTATCATTGAGCTATGCATAACGGCATAAATAATTGCGCATAATGTGCATTTGTGCTTTCCTTGAGAAAATTCAAGGAAGTGCCGTTGGTGCAAGATGGTAGACGTATTTGACAATGCCCGTTGGCATCATGCACGGGCCCTGCGTCCCCAGCTCCACAAACATCGTCATGTCTTGCGGTTGGATTTCTTGCCGCCCTATAGCCTTGATCTGAACCTGGTGGAACGGGTCTGGAAATTGACCCGCCGATTGTGCACGCACAATGTCTATTTC
>CAYZRT010000063.1:0-16415 GCA_964480875.1 uncultured Smithella sp.
GCCACAGCGCTTCAAGAAGAACAGGATACCTTAAATGAGAAACTGAAAGCCATAACAGATATAAACAACTGGACAGCGTATGAGCCACCGGAAGAACCGAAACATTTAATAACGCATTTGCCGATGGATTTAATGAAGGCTTTTGATATTCTTCAAAATGCCTGTTTCCACAAAAACGAAATCATAAAATTAGGCCTGAATGTTGAAACACCCCTTCCCACGCAAAAGAAACCGGGCAGTATGCCCCCAAAATCATCGGCACCCATTGATGAAATAGTGGAACGGACAGAGCAAAACAATCACGCCAAGGATAAGCCAATACCCCCTGTAGCTAATCTCTTCTTTGGCCCTGTCACGTTCACAGGACAGAATCTTACGCCCGCAGAACCATGCACAATGGAGAAGACGCTGGCGGCGGAAGCAGTTGAGTCATTTCAAGACTACATTACCCAAGCAAAAGAAAACAAAACACCCGATGCGCTTATCGCAGTTGACCTAAAGGAAAAATACAGTTTAACATACCTTGAAATTGCACGCGCTTTGAAACTAAACTCCGACCTTCAACCTCAGCAATTTGATGCAGCAAAGCAAAGAGCAAGGCGTTTAACCGCCAATGGTAAGGCAATGAAGGCCAAAAGTGTCACACCTTGACCATACCGTGACAAACCAACTATAAAGACATTACTAATTGATATAATTAATGAAAGAGCCGGAATTAATTTCCGGCTTTTTGTTTTTTCTGTCACTTGACTGTCACTTAAGTGACACACGCACAATGCCTCAAAACATTAAAGGAGGCTACTTTATGAACAACACAAAAGAAATTGCAATTGAACTGACCAACGAAGAAATTGAAAAGCGTGAGCAAATTCTGGCTGCGATAGCAGAGCAGTTACCGCCGGTTGTTTTTAAGAATTGGCGCGGCTGGCTTGATGTTTTGCCGTTTGCAACCGGAACCGTCGCGAATGATGATGTATTGCGCAAAGGCCCGAAGGAATTTGTTTTTGTTGGGCGGGTGAAAGGCTACCCGAAAGCGGCGATGCTTGACTACTTGCGCGGCAAAATGCGGTTCACGGCTTAGGGGGCGGCGATGATGGGAAAATTCCTTGACCGTCTAAGATCATTACCGCCGACCGGACAGGGCTTTCACACGGCGCTTATGGGTTGCGTTAATTATGGCGTTTTGGCCAAAATTTCAGAACATGAAATCTTTGCGCTTGTCAGAGCTTCAATCCCTTCCGGCGGCGCTCGGAAGGTTCAAGATCGTGAAATTTCCGATGCAATCAAGAAGGCAGCAAATGACATTCCGACCTATCCCGGGAACAGGCGCTCTGGGTATGTAGCACAACCACCACCAAAGCCAGTCAGTAACGGACAGACTACCCGGACGAAGATCATCGAATCTTCAGAAATCAGTGATGAAGCCGATCTTTGGGAAAGTTCGGCAATAAGAATTGACTGGGAGCCGGTTGAAGATACATTGCATTTTTTGGAACGTATGTATCACCCGGAAGAACAGGTATTCATCGGCGATCGGAAAGTGCCGGGGATAGTTGGCACAAATATCCGCACCGCAAAAGATTGGATTGAATACTTTCGGCAAGGCGGGCAGACCGCACCGCACATTATCATCAATCCACTATCAGGCGAACTTGCGCCCACGAAATCCGGCGACGGCTTGACCTACCGGGGCGATAATAACATCAAGACATTCAAATATTGTCTGGTTGAATTTGACGACTTGAGCCGTGACGATCAAATCCGTTTCTGGGCTTCACCGGCAGCTCGGAAGTTGCCGATTGCCTGTTTGATCGACACCGGCGGGAAAAGTATCCATGGCTGGCTTAGGTTGACCGGCAGCTTTTCAATGGATGATTGGGCAAAAGAGATCAAAGATAAATTATACGATCAATTCCTAATCCCTCTAGGAGTTGATGCAGCTTGTTCAAATCCGGCGCGGCTTTCGCGGTTGCCGGGACATTTACGCGATGGGAAATATCAGAGAATACTCTGGATGAACACACCAGAGAAAGGACGGTAACAATGGAAGCATTTCAAGAATTTTATGATGACGTAAAAGACCCAGAGCCGGTAACAACATCAATCTTTGATGAACCGATGGACTTGCTAGCTTTGCTCAATATCGAACCTGAACCGCAAAAATGGTTTATAAATGAACGAATTGTTGCAGGCAGAGGCGCTGTTGTTTCCGGCATTGGCGGCAGTTCTAAGACTCGGTTCGTCATACATCTGGCCGTGGGTGCTCGCTTGGGGAAACTACCATGGGACTGGGAAGTTGAACAAACCGGACGCGCTATTCTGGTTTTGACGGAAGATACGGAAGAAGAATTTCATAGAGTTATACATAATATGTGCTTATCGCTTACGATAACTCAAGATGAAAAACGAAAGTTATATGAAGGACTGATAATTTACCCGCTGGCCGGAAAACAAAGCATTTTGTTGAGTAAGAACAAATCCGGCAATCTTGAGCCGTCTCAATTATTTCACGATTTAACTGATTTCATTCAGCAGCAGGGAGATATTGTTTTTGTTGGCCTTGACCCGGCACTATCCTTAACCGATGGTGAAGAGATCGACCAGAGCCACCAAAGGCGATTAGGGAAAATGGCCGATGACCTGGCTGTTCTTACCGGCGCTTCTGTAATGTTGGTTGCCCATGCAGCAAAGAATTTGAAGGAAGAGATCACGAGCCATAATTCCCGAGGCGGCGGCGCACTTGTTGATGCGGTTAGAAGTGAATTTGTTATGCGAAACATGACCCGGAAAGAAGCGCAAAAGGCTAAAGTATCAGACGAAGACAGGCACCGGATAGTTCAGCTTGTGGGCGTGAAGGGCAATATGCTACCGCCGGGTGCTTATATTCCGGTCTGGTTGCAGCGCGACCAGTTCGGAAACCTTGAACCGGCGGAGCTTGATTTTAATCCGGCTTCTTCTGATTGTGTCGGGAAAAAAGAAAAGGATGCCTACAATGTGCTGGTTGATATTTGTCAAGATGGAACGAAGCCGAAATTGAAGCAGTGGATGTTAGCATTAATAGATGCAGGCATTATCAAAAAAACTAAAAAACAAAAAGCGCAACAACAGGAAATGCACGAGATCAGGAAACGACTATTCGATGCCGGGATGATTAAAAAAGAAATACACGGCGTATGGATACCGGAAGATTCCGGCGACGAGTATGATTTTGACTTCAATGATTGATTCAAAATTACTAATTACTAGTTCCCTAAAGGGAACATAGTAATAGTAAGTAATTTTTGAATAGTAATTGCTAGTAATTGCTAGTAATTTTCTAGTAACGAGATAGTAATTTTTAAAAAGGAGTAAAAAAATGAAACGGCCAAAATTAACAGAAGTCAGCATGAACCGGATAAAAGAAAGCCGGTTGGTAATCACCATGTCACCCGGCCAATGGGATGCACTTCTTGACGAAGGATACAACAGGGGCGCTTTGCTGCTTGAAATTGATGAGAACGAACAGCCGGTAAAAGCCTATCGGCGGCGTATAGAAGCATAAGGAGGTATAAACCATGAGCAAATACAAACCGCAAAAAGATCAGGCAGATATCCTTGATAAAGCCTATGATCTCATCCAAAGTGTCCCATACCGAGTTACGGCGCGATGGTTGTTTTACCGACTGTTGCAGGAATCCTGTTTCCGTGATAAAGATGCCTATAAATCAAAATTCCTTCCTTTGTTATCCAAGGCTAGAAAAACCTTTCACAAGCAATGGACACCGGAAACATTGGCCGATGACACCAGAATCGCCGTTATAAGAGGCGACGGCTGGACTTCTGAAACAAGTTTCCTGAGGGATGTAGGCTTGGCGTCTTGTGTTTTGGATAAGTGGCAAGATCAAGACTATTACCTTGAGATATGGTTTGAAGCAAAAGCAATGGCCGGACAGTTCAAGCACTATACTGAATATATTACATTGAGGCCGTTTGGCGGCGATTGCTCCATATCCTTCAAGTGGCAAATTGCCAAGGAACTAGAAGAGAAACACATACAATACGGCAAGCCGGCTGTGGTTCTATACTTTGGTGATCTCGATAAAAAAGGATTGCAGATACCAGAGAGCGCCGTCAAGGACATCCGGCAATGGGCGGATATTGATTTTGAATTTATCCGCTGCGGGTTGAATCCGGGCGATGAATCCACCTATAATATACCAGAGAACCCGGATAAACCCGGCACATACCAATGGGAAGCATTAAGCGACACAGCGGCCAAGGAACTTATAGAAACCTGGACGGGTAAATATATTAGCCAAGGTTCATTTTATAACACTGAAATAAAAGAACGGCTTATTACAAAGACTTTCCGTAACCGCTGGAATGAATTTATCGAACTGGCAAGGTAACACCACAAGGGGCAGACAGCCGTTCGTTTAATGCAGGGGCAACGTCGGCGGACCAGATGGCGGCTGACGGAATTGTTACTCCATACGCCACAAGTATTATGGGAGAAAATTGAAAAATGAAAATATGCAGCCGAAAATCAGTTCCAAAAGAAAAAAAAGAACTGGAGAACTTTGTAATGGCTCTTATCGGCCATGGTGTTTTTGATCGGGTTATAGACATCTTTTACGATTCAAATTGCGGACAGTGTTTTATCACAACAAGCCTTGCCGAGAAAGAACGCTACGGCGGCCCCTGGGTCGGAATCGAGCTGGCAGCGGTATCGACACTGTCAGTTTATTCCATTGACGACGACATTACTAAACATGGCGCGCCGTGCCGGTGCAGTCAGTGTGTTCCACCTGAAGAGATAGGGACGTTTACCGTTTATGATGGTGGCAAAGTGGGAAGGAACATATGAAAGACCGGCAGAGTGACGCAAATGCGACAAATAGTGACATTATAGAGGACGGTGAAAGGATGAATGAACGATTATCAGCCAAACAGCTTCAGGCATTGCCTCATATTGTTATGGCGGCTTCAGACAAAGAAGGGTGCAAAGCTGCGGGTATCAGCCGCAATACTTACTACAAATGGGCGAAGGAACCTGCCTTCATGGCCGAACTGGCCAAACGTCGAGACCAGGTTGTCACTGAATCCCTAGACGTGCTGAAAGGCCACATCGATAAGGCAGTTGAAGCCTTAGTAGGGCTTCTGAAGACAAAAAACGAGGGGCTCAGACGGCAGACTGCCACCAATATTATTGATTACACCCTGAAGATAAAAGAAATTAACGAAATAGAGAAACGGTTGGATGCCATCGAAGAAGCGATCAGGCATAAATGAAAGGAGAAACATTGATCATGAAAATAAATGCACGGATTAAAAAAATAGAAAGAGAGTTAAAGGATCAAATCAATATTCCTGTTTCAGAAAAGCTTGTAGTCCTTTGGCCTGCGGACACGGCAGAAGAAAAGGAAATCAAATTGAAAACCATCCATGACGAACTAAAGCGTAAATATGGTGATGACGTGTCGCGCCAGGAAATAATCACTCTGAATGTTATTTACGATGAGGAGAAAATATCATCAAATACTTAGAAAAACGGATACGGCGTGTTGAAGCGCTGGTAAAAGAAGATGAAGGTCTAACTGAGGAAGACGTAAAGCTAATAATTTCTGTGCTTCCGATTGAATACGCAGAGACAGTCGTTAAAGAACTTTTTGGAGACGTGCGGCGGGAGTTTGAGGGAGTAGATGATCAGCAACTTGCTAAAATAGTTCGCATCGGTAAACAGATGTGGTCAAAATCACCGACCGGTTTGCGAGGTGCGACTCTGGAATATATTTTAAAAATATTACCCACCGATGCAGCAGAGCAATTACTTACTAAATTGGCAAATAGATAAATCGAAAGGTTCATATTATATTATGTGAGAGGACGGACTTGACTTGACAGTTTGGTAGGAAGGGTGGTCAGTTACCTCCTGGATTGTTTCGCAGCAATCAAAAAAGGAGGATATTTAAAAATGACCACCCAAGAGAAGCTTATCAGAAACAAATTGAGTTTACTAGAGTTGGCGGAGTATTTGAAGAACGTCTCGGAAGCATGTAAAATTAACGGTGTATCGAGACAGCATTTTTATGACATCAAGAAAGCGTATGAAGAGGAAGGTTTAGAGGGTCTGCGGGAGAAAAGCAGAAGAAAGCCCTGTATAAAGAATCGGGTGGCACCGGAAGTTGAAGAATCTGTTATCCGGATGGCCTATGAATACCCGGCATATGGACAGGCCCGGACCTCGAATGAATTACGGAAGAACGGGACCCTAATTTCTTCTGGTGGCGTTCGAAGTATTTGGCTGCGCCACGGTCTGGAGACCTTTAAGAAGCGTTTAAGCTTTTTGGAGGAGAAAGCAGCCAAAGAAGGCATCGTCTATACGGAATCGCAATTAGTGGCATTGGAAAGTGCCAAGCGGGAGAGAGAAAGTTCTCCGGACGAGATCGAGACAGCGCATCCGGGGTATTTAATCAGCCAGGACACCTTTTATGTCGGCTACTTAAAAGGCGTTGGGAGAATATACCAGCAGACCGTTGTGGATACCTATTCTTCAGTTGCGTTTGCCAAGGTTTACACCGCCAAGGTTCCTGTAACGGCAGCTGACGCTTTGAATGATAAAGTTCTTCCGTTCTTTGAACAACAGAGCATTCCCGTTTTACGGGTGTTGACGGATCGCGGAACCGAATATTGCGGATCGCCGGATAAGCATCCTTATCAGCTTTATTTGCAACTGAATGAGATTGATCATACAAAGACCAAGGTCAGAAGTCCGCAGACCAACGGGATTTGTGAGCGGTTTCACCAGACAATTTTAAATGAGTTTTATCGGATTGCTTTTCGGAAAAAGATTTATGGTGACCTCGAAACCTTGCAAACTGATTTGGACGGGTATATGAATCATTACAATCATGAGCGGACACATCAGGGGAAGCGTTGTCAGGGCAGAACGCCGATGCAGACTTTTATTGACGGCAAGCAACTTTTTGCCCAGAAAAATTTGAATGATTTGGTAGCAGCTTAAAACCCGCGGACAATCCGGGGTAACTGGCCACTGTCAACTCAAGTATAGTTCAGGACATATAAGGTTGCCCCGCCTTGTCCACTTGACCGGAGTGAAATTTTGCGGCGATCTCAATTGCTCGCTCTAGGGTTGCCATAAGTTTTCTCCACAACCTAACGATTGATATACTTGGTTTGTGATTGTCTTTACACCTGCTGTTAAGATAATTCCGTCTAACGACAACTTAACCTTCATGTGTTTTTGCAGCCATTAAAATCGCCTGCTCAAGAGTGATCACGGTTCACTATCCTTCTGCTCCTGGCAAATTTCTGGACAACGACTTTTTGCATATTCCCATGCTGAAAAATGCGGTTCCGTCCCAGGTCTTATAACAGGATCGTCACCGAAATCCATATAACGGTCATACAGTTCATTTGGATCGGCTGGGTTCTTGCTTTGTTTCCGCTCCCATCTGAGTGACTTATCCACAATCAATTTTGCCGCCTCAATAGCTTCTTCCTGTGTGGAATATGTCCCGCTGTCATCCGAACTTTCATCGTCATCGTAAGAATGGAAATTATCGCCTGTTAATACTCTATATTTCTCTGACATATTTCACCTAATATCTGCTTTTCTTTTTAAATCCTAAGCCGCCATTTTCAAGGCCATCTTGACTGCCTGTCTGTATACGTTTGTGCTTTCGCCGAACCACAAGCTGCTCAATGTGTTATCCTGTGTCTTGCCCCGGAAATAATTCAGATACTCGGTTACGGCATATACGCGCCCCAGTAATTTCGTCCATTGAAACTATCATAAGCCCTCCTGACATAAATAATATAACACAAAACGAGGAGAAAATAAAGAGGAAAACAGATGTACGCTATTGACATTACAGAGAAAATTGATTATATTAAAAATGGAAAAGGAGGTAAGGAAAGATATGAAAGAAAAGACTCCATTACCGAAGCAGACCTCGACACCGCTCAAATCAATCAACGAAAAGATGCACTCATTGTTTCTAAAAGAAATGCTTTCCGGGAAGAACGTGCCAAAGAGGCCCAAGGAGAAGTAAGCCATGAACATCCCGCAGATGGCAGCACAGGCACGGGAACACTGGAAAGTGACGAACCCGGAAATCTATCAGCAGATGGTGGAAGACGGGGCGCTCGTCGGGGAAAGCGAGGCGGCAGCCAGGATGACCATGAGGGAAATGGAAGCGCTGATGTTGATTGGGAGGTCGGAGCAGGAAGCCTGGCAGGAGAGCCGTCACCTATTCATCTTCAGGACGGAGAGACAGATAGAGGAATCGTACCAGCCGGATCGGGACGAGAACGGGAAGCCGATTCTGCACCTTCAATAAGCGAGCCGCGCACCCTTTAATTATCCGGGACCAATCCCGGAAACTACCGGATCACAGAACAAGATGACATTGGCAGCGGAACCCCACCAAAGAAGAACAGGCCGTCCTCGCCAATTATCTCGGACATAAAAATAACAAAGGCTAGTAAAGCAAGAGATCACTCCGGGATTATTTCCCCCGGCGATAGTCTTGCTTCAACCAGTCTTGTTGACAATAAATTACAGCAATGGCTTGCAAAAGTCAAGCAAGCTGCCAAGGGTTGCTCAGGTACTGCCATAAAGAAAAGCCGCGCTTGGAGCGTGACCAGAGGGCTCTACTTGCCCAAGGTGAGAGGCTCTAGACGCGGCTAAGATAAGAAGGCCCACCTTTTACCCGGGTTAGAAGCCTGGGGTGGCGAGCCTTTGACGAAAGTCAATCCTTCCGTCCTTGTTGATAATAATTTAGCACTGTCGAAGGAGAAAGTCAAACCTGAAAACCAACTGAAAATTTGTCGGTGTTTGACATGGCACAATGAGCGGATCTTGCATCCAAAGGAACGAGAATCTATCTTTTTAATGCAGTAGAAATAGATAAGCTCGCGCTGGAGACCCCGCAAGGCGGGATTGAGTGGGCAACCGATAATTATCGGAATACCCCACAGGCGAGCTTCAATGATAACATAACCCCGTCAGATGCTTTGGGAAGGGGCGCAGTCCCTTCATTCCTTAGGGGGAACCCCTAGCGCAATTACGGGCCGAAGCAATAATAATATACTGCCGTCCGGTGAGAATATCAACACCAACGATTCAGCAAAGTATGTCGGACGAAATAACGAAAGCCGGATCAAGAGACGACATTTATGGCATTAGCACGCCATCGTCTAACTTCCCTATCACCAGCCTCGATAATAAATTAAACTCCTGGCTTGAAAAAGTCAAGCAGGATGCCAAGGCTGCTCTTTACCGGGGGGCTATGCACATGGTTACGGAGCAGATCGCGCTCCCGAAAGACGCAAATGAAGTTGCCTTCCATGGCTTTGCCGGACACTTCGGGTTGCATGGCTTTTTTGGGGGGCAATTTAGACCGGCATTTGATTTGATCCATGTTAACGATCCTCTTCAGCCAGCATAGCATAGACTGGATCAAAAACAATTGTAGTTCGTTCGGATTTCAAGAAATGTGTGTGTTGTATCCTTATCTTCATGAGAGTATAATTAACCGTTAGATCGACAAAGAGGGGGCAACCAATGCAGAGCGAAGAGAAGAACCAGCCGCAGAAGGGGCAGCAGACAACCTTGGAGCAGTCGATACCGTCAATCGAGGAGCAGGACAAGATACTCTATCGGCAGTTTCTCGCGCTGAAGGGATACACGAAGAAGACGCAGCCGCCTACGAAGACGAGTATCTAAAACACGCCACAGTAATAGACAACAACGCTTAACGCCTCTTCTCTCCCTTCGGTAACATTTTTATTTGAGGCAACTTGCCATCTCCATCTAGATAACTTAGCAACCGGACATATAATTTGCTTCTCATAATAAAAATTCGATAGCTTGACTTTTATACTGACATTTGGTTCAATAATAAAGGCTTGAAAAAGGCGAACCGTCTGAAAAGGCGGGGTGCAAAGTTAACAACCGAAATCTGGGAAAATAGATACGGTGATTGAACTGCCAGGCTGGGTAGTTGCTCTCCATAAACAAGGGAGAGTAATTGCATCTCTCCTCTCACTTCTCCCGTATCAAGACGCTAAGAGAAATGCCATGGCGCTTAAAAAATGCAAGGAATGCGGTAAAGACGTAAGTTCTGATGCAAAATCCTGTCCCTATTGCGGGAAAAAACATCCTACGGGTGCATGGACACTTCCCGCTAAGATAGTCTTCATTCTATTCATATTATTTGTCATTGGCGCAGTCGCAGCACAATTGAAAGCCCCAAATATTCCGAAGAAAACATCCGTCCAGCGTGAGGTTCAACAGACGAAACAACAAACTGAATCAAAACTAATGTCAGATGAATATAAAAAGCAGCTTGAACAGCATGAACGTGAAAAGGCCGAACTAATTGCGCTATCTAAAAATATTAAATCGGATAAATCTGAAACTAATCAAAATAAACAGAAATCAACAGAATATATGCTTGCTACCTTAAATGCAGGCAGCCATATTTCGGAAGACCACATCACTGTGGCAAGATTCAGGAGTCTTTTGCAACAACTTTCAGAGACGTATATTGAAAATCCACAGCAAATCGCAGATATGAGTGTAAAGGCTCAAGAAATGTTAAAGAATGATGGTATTGATGAAAAACTAATAAACATAATGGATGGCATGAACCAACTTTTCTCAAGAAAAATAGAAAATCAAAAATATGCAGAATACATATCAGCATATGTGACATTAAGACATAAAGGGAATACCCATGCTCAAGCTACCACTGCACTACAAGAAATGTTACGTAATATTACGGGGCAGTAAATATGCCTTGAGCGACACTGGAGTTGAATTTGGCCACTTAAAAACACATGGAGCAATAATCTTGAATCGAGGAGGAGTTATGAGGAAAATAGTTTTCTTGTTTTTGATGCTTTTTGTTTTTGTTGTGCCTTCTATGGCTGGGGAAATAACTGAACGTCAAACGAAAGAACCGATTATAATAGCCCAGGTAAATCAAGAATGTCTGCGTGTGTGCCGCATGGATCGCAGTTCTTGTGAAGATGATTGCGCTCGCGGTGTTGATAAAACCAGAGAAGGATGGAGGATTTCGCGTTGCAAATCAGATTGCATGAGCGCTTATAGAGAGTGTGCAGATAGCTGCAGAGAATAGAAGATATAATTTTCTAGGCCATAATGAATTTCTCAACTTAATATTAGGGTGTTATGGACTGATTACTGAAACCCTGTTACTCAAGAAAAGTACGGGGTTTTGTATTTGGAGGCTGAAATGAAAATATGCCCTTATTGTGCTGAAGAAATTCAAGATACAGCTGCGAAATGCAGATACTGCGGGGAATGGTTAGAGAAGCAAGAATCTGCGACAAATTTAAATGTTTCTAATGAAACCCCACATATTAAAAAATCTTCTTCGTCTGCAAGTGAAGGTTCCTCTGATCGTATAGAAAATAATATTTCTTCTAGAATAAGTTCTTTATGGAACTGGAAAACATTTCTTCTCGCCGTCGTAATCACAGTTGTCCTTTATATGATATTTTTAGCATTAGCCGAAGCAACTAATACTACCAAACCATCAAAAAATCTTGGTTGGACTTTATTATGGATGTATACAACAATTGAAGCTTGGAAATTCTGGAAGTGGAAGGCCATCTTACCTTATTTGATATATATGATTACAGTAATAATAGCTGGCTTGATCATGGGGAGTGCAGGAGTTGATAATAAGCCTTTGACACGTTTAATTGTGTTGGGAGCACTTAACCTCGGAGGACTTATTATATTCAATTGGCTTCTATATCGGCCCGGAAGTAACGCGCGAGCTGCAACTTCCTCAAATGAAGAGGCTGAAATAGGAAAAACTATTCGAGAGGCAGAATCACAACCGGCACAATACGTTTCAAAAGTTACCACAACTAAATCAGAAGTAAAACAGTCCGACGAAGAATTTATCGCATTAATTAAATCCACAGTGAAAGAAAACCGGTTTGACGTAATTTCTGACAGCGAACTGACCGAAATTTACAATCGAGGAAAGTCAATAGCTGCATATAGCAATGAATTGGACTTTGAGTTGTCCAAGGCTATCAATAATTTATTAGAAGAAATTAAAAAAAGAAGGTTATCGCAAGGTGGTATGCCACATGAGATTTCTAATAATGAAATAGCTCGAAAAAAAGCAGAAGCTCAAATAGCTGAAGAAACACAGCAGGATGAAAAATATATAGCATTTTTAAAATCTACTGTAAATGAAAGCTGGCTTGGTAGAACTCTTGGCGACGAACTGCTCGAAATATACAAAAAAGCACAGTTTGTAGATGCAAGAAGAATTAATCCGGATACAGAATTTAAAAAAACTATCAATGATTTAGCGGACGAAATTAAGAAAAGAGGGTTAACTAAAAACATTAAGTCAGATGAATTTGTTAATTATCAAGATTCTTCTTCAGGACAAATTAAAGCGGACAATTCGACTGCATTGACCGTGGGGATTGTGATTCTTATACTGCTTGTTCTGGTCGGAGGTTATATCATAGGTTCCTCGTTGAAAACGGATTTGTCTACTCAGCAGGAGCAAAAAAATACCATAGCGACCAATACACGGGAAGCACCCAAAGACCTAACAGCGGAGGATTGGGTTAATAAGGCAAATACATTAGATGATGGGAAGTTTACCGACTCCGGCAAGGCGATTGAATATTTTAACAATGCGATTCAAATTGAACCAGGGTATGCCAAAGCCTATATTGGTCGTGGTTTTACCTACTATAAGCTCGGACAGTATCAACGTGCCATAGATGACTACACCGAAGCTATCCGCCTGGGTCAGAATTATGTCGAGGTTTATTGGTTCCGGGGAATCGCTTATGCTAAGCTAAATCAGTATCAACGTGCCATTGAGGACCACACTGAAGCCATTCGCCTAAAGCCGGATTATGCAGCTGCCTATAACGAAAGGGGAATAGCTTATTCCAATCTTAACCAGTATCAACGTGCCATTGAGGACCACACTGAAGCCATTCGCCTAAAGCCAGATTATGCGGCTGCCTATGTCGCAAGAGGAGCTCATTACCTCCTGCAAAAGAACGACGCTGCTGGCTGTTATGATTTGCAAAAAGCGTGTGAATTGGGTGAGTGCAGCTTATTAGAAAAAGCTAAAAACGGTGGATACTGTCGTTGATTTGGTAAGAAAAGAAAGGAAGGAAGGAAGGAAATGAAAATAATGATTTTAACGCTGTTTGTCTTTATCGCTCTCCTATCCAGTGCCAATGCATCGGAAATGTATGAATGTCTTGACCGTGGTGGTAAGCCAATCCTCACCACCTCTCCGCAAGATGGAATGACAAAATGTGTGGTAAAAGATTCTTATAGAGACCCTACGCCACAAGAACGGGAGGCCACAACAAGAGCGGTGCAAAAACAAGCAGATAAATACCAGCAAAAACGTGCCACGCAGGAGCAGAATGAAAGGAATCAACAAATAGCGCAGGAAGCAAGGAACCGAAGGGCCGACAGTGTTATCGAAGACAACAAAAGAAGAATAGATGCCCTCGAAAGAAGCGGCACTAGACTGCCTCGAGCAAATGTGGAAATGTTAGAAAAGGCCGCCAAAGCTAAAGCCCAGCAAATACGCGAGGGAACTGACCGCCCGATGACGGCAGGCGAAGACGCGGCATTTCACGCAAAGCAAGCAGCTGAGGAAGCTGCTAAGAGAGCTGCTGATGATGCGGTGCGACAGCACGAGATGAAAGATCGATATCGATACTAAAAGCAACGGACTATCCTTGTTTAAGATATGCCACTAAACAATGTTGGGTAAGAAAGGAGAAGTTCAAATGAGAAATGCACTTACTCGGGTATTCTTTATGCTGGTTTGTCTGATTTGCCTTTGTCTGCTTGCACAGGCTCATGAAGCTCAGGCGCAGCAAGTATTCGAAAGCGTGATAATTAGCAATTTTAGTGGTCTCAATTATGGGAATCTTTACGAGCTCCAGAACGGGCAAATATGGAAGCAAACGGAGGCGTGGGCATGGGCATGGGCATGGTCTCTTCCAAAGGTAATTATTTATAACGAAGGCGTGTGGAAAATGAAGGTGGAGAATATAGACCACCCAATCACTGTGATAAGAATAAAATGATGCCTACAAAAACGCATCAATGCGAACTATCAAATCCACTTTAATTTCAGTTAAGTATTATGTTTTTGTGAGATTAAGTTTATTGAAGGCTCCGAAGTAAGATGTGCGGCTATACAAATAATTACAAAAATACTGTTTTTCAGTATCGAAATTTCGGGACAAAGAAGCTTTGCGATCAAAAATTTAGACCTCACTAAATAAAAAACGGAGGTAAGGCCATGGCCATCAATAAATGCAAGGAATGCGGCGGAGAAGTAAGCGACAAGGCAAAGACGTGCCCGAAGTGCGGCGCACCGGTAAAAAAGAGCGGGGTATCCGTCGTTGCAATCGTGGTGGCGGCTTTTTTCATTTTAATTGTATTTGCCATGATTTCCCAGGAATTTAAGACAGCCACGGCACCGACAAAACCGGTAGCGTCCAAGCAAACCGCAATTTCAGTTACCGCTGAAGATCTTTACAAGGAATATGAAGCCAATGAAATAGCCGCAGACAGAAAATACAAAGGGAAATCCATAAGAGTCTCTGGAACAATCCGAGACATTGGGAAGACCCTGGGAGAGCCATATGTTAATTTGGCAACCGGGAAATTTTCCCACCAGGTCATAGTTTATTTCCCGGACAAAAAATACGATGATCAATTAGCTCAATATTCCACGGGGACCAACATCGAAGTTACCGGCACCTGCAAAGGAAAGACCCTGGGGATGATTGTAATCTCCCTCAAGTGAAACCTTGGAGAAGGTGGATATGATAAGTCTAAATCGTGTCTACGCAGTCGACAGGTGTCTACATGGTTTCCCGGAAGGCAAATCCTTCTAAATCCTATTGAATCCTAAAGAATCCTAATGGCCGAAAACTTTCCAGGAGCCTTGGTGAATCACCGGCCATGCCATGACAACGACACATCACACATTCCTTGTGACGATCGTTCAACCTAGGGCAAATATGAGAGCCACTTGCCGCTAGATGCGATATTCATGTTTTTGTTTTGAAAGATTAGCCTAACAAAGGGGGAAATTTGCACACACTATCCGGCAGAAAAAGCACAAGCCTTGACAGGGCAAAAAAGCCCTTTTTGCAGAGGTGAAAATTAAAAAGCGGGATAGGAGCGGGATAAAACAAGCTTAATAAGAAATATCAAAATAACTCACAGACTACAATAACAACGTAAGTCTTTGATTTCAACTGGTACCTGGGGTGGGAATTGAACCCACACAGAGGCAAGCTCCGAGGGATTTTAAGTCCCTTGCGTCTACCAGTTCCGCCACCCAGGCCCAATGTGAATTACACAAAAAGTTGCGCGGTTTATATTATGTTTAATTTGGTGTGTCAAGGATTTGATAAACCGGTATTTTCAGAAAGCATGACGATTTTTTGTTTCTTGAAGCCGTTCTTTGTTTTATGATAAGCAAAAGATATTCTTGAAAGGATTCTCAAATGCAAAACATTGACCTTATGATTTCCGGGGGGAAGGCCCTGCTGATGGACATCCATAATACCTCCCTGGAAAATGCCTGTATCGCAATCAATGCGTCTGACATTATCGAAATTGGTACAAAAGAAGATCTTTGTCGGAAATACGCCGCGAAGAAGATCGTTAACGCAGAAGGCTGTCTGGTTATGCCGGGCTTTGTCAACTGCCACACCCACGTGGCCATGACCTGCTTCCGCGGAATCGCTGACGACTTGGAGCTTATGGAATGGCTCAACGACCATATTTTCCCGGCCGAAGCTCAAAACGTAAATCCGCATCTGGCTTACTGGGGATCCCTTCTTGCAGCCGCGGAAATGATCAAATCCGGCACAACAACATTTTGTGACATGTATATATTTGAAGATGAAACAGCTCGCGCGGCAAAAGAGGCCGGCATGCGCTGTCTTGTAGGAGAAGTTCTTTTCGATTTTCCGTCTCCGAGCTGCAAAACCCCGAAAGAAGGTCTTGCCTATACACACAGGCTTGCTGAAAAATGGCAAGATGACCCTCTGGTCAATATTATTGTCGAACCACATGCACTCTATACCTGTTCACCCTCCCTCCTGCAGGACGCGAAAAAAATTGCCGATGATTATCACCTGATGCTTGGAATTCACCTTCTGGAAAATCAATCGGAGGGGGAACAGCTTCAGGATAAATTCGGGAAAAGTGCGGTTTCCTTTCTGCATGACATGGATTACCTGAACGACAGGCTTCTTGCCTTTCACTGTGTCTGCATGTCCCGGGAGGAAATGGAGCTTTTTGCGAAACACAACTGCAAGGTATCGCACAACCCCGCCAGCAACATGAA
>CAYZRT010000064.1:0-15818 GCA_964480875.1 uncultured Smithella sp.
AACACCACCGGCCAGAATAACATCGGCCATTCCGGCCTGAATCATAGCCGCGCCGCTCAGCACGGCTTCCATCCCGGAAATGCACACGCGATTGACGGTTACAGCGGTTACCGTTTCCGGAATACCCGCCAAAAGAGCACCCACCCTGGCCGTATTGAGCGTATTGCAGTCTTCAATGCAACAGCCGAAGCGAACATCATCAATCATCGCCGGTTCTATGCCCGCGCGTTTAATGGCTTCTTTCATGACGACCGCCGCGATTTTGGCTCCAATCATGTCCTTTAATGTTCCTCCAAATGTTCCTATCGCTGTTCTGCACGCCGAAACAATTACAACATCCTTCATCGTATAAACTCCTTATCATTATGATTATTTTCTTCTATAAAATCTGAATGATTCAGACAGACTTTTTAGAAGTAATTTCTTCAAATTAATCAAACAAGTTTAAGCTGTTTGCAGCTCGTTGCTCCAACCTGTTTGTAAAAATGAATCCCGCGACTTGCAATCCCCCGTCTCCTGTAACCTAAAGGTCATCTTCGACCGGAGGGGGCTCCACTAAAACCGGACACTGCATATCTTATAACCGGTCTCAAAGTCAAGACCATGAATAGTCTGAAATGAAACGTTTGCGTAAAAAAAATTTATAAAAAAATGATCGCATTTTGGGCAAAACGCTGAAAGGAACTTGCCGGATGTTTTTTCTCACCCCAAAACAGCTGAAAAACACTTGATTTTTTCAGTTGACCGGCTTTGAAAAAATGATTAATAAGACAAAAAAAAGAAAGAAAGGGGGGACGCCGGGGCGTAAATTGAAGAAATCGAAAAGAATTAGATGTTTTAAAAAAGTGCAGCAAAAAATATCTGGTAAGGTTTTTAAGATCCATACTTTAAAAAATATGAAAGGATGAATTTTATGAATAAAAAGATTTTTTGTTTAGTGGTTGCGTTATGTGTAAGTGTATTCTTTTTGATTTCATGTTCCGGTGGTAAAAATGCAGCCGAGCTGGCCATTAAAGCGGCGGAAGAAGCTGTCAACGCAACGAAGGCTGAAGCCGTCAAGATAGTTCCGGATGAGGTTAAATCACTGGAAGATACACTCACTGCGGTGAAGGGGAAATTTACAAATGGTGATTACAAAGCCGCTATGGAAGAAGCGACAACACTCGCCGCCAAAGCAAAGGAAGTTTTGGATGCGGCAAAAGCTAAAAAAGAAGAACTGACCAAGAAATGGACGGAAATAAGCCAGGGGCTTCCTAAGATGTTTGAAGACATTCAGAGCAAGGTTGATGGTCTTTCCAAACTTAAAAAGCTGCCGGCCGACTTGACCAAGGAAAAATTTGAAGAGGCGAAAGCCGCTCTGGCTTCAGTAAAAGATGAATGGAACAAGATTCAAGCAAACTTCGCAAGCGGCAGTTTTGCTGAAGCGGTAACCGCTGCAACATTCCTGAAAGATAAAGCTTTGAAAATTATGGAAGTTTTGGGAATGAGCGTTCCTTCTTCGGAAGCTCCGGCTGAGGCTCCTGCTCCGGTTCCGGCTGCTGCACCGAATCCCGCCAAGTAACAAAATTAGACTGAAAAGGGATATGTTCCAATATAGGGTTGGAACATATCCCGGAAACTAACCTTTTTTTGTTTGTCGTCTGCCGAAGATAAATCGGCCTATTTTTCTGACGGCAAAAAAGAAAAACAATACGATAAGTATCAGGCAAACGATCGGAAGGATGATGGCCAGCAATGCCACGATAATCGAGCCGATAAGTTCCAGTGTGGCAATGAGAGGGTTGCCGGTTCCTGCCGTGGCAAGCGACGATTTTGCGCGTAGTGCAACGGTCGAGCCCTGAACCAGTCCTGCTATTCCGCCGCCGGCAATCAGCGCCAGAGTCCATTTCAAAAAAGGAGAAAGTTCCATGCCCATGGATGCCGTGGTTATTGTCCCGGCAACAACGGCTGCAGGTGTCGCAATGATATCCAGAATGTGATCAACCCCGGGGATATAATAAGCCAGCATTTCAAGGACAGTAGCCGAAGCAAAGGCAATGGTCGCGTAAATAGAGCCAATCCAGGCAAATCCCGCGGGCATTTGAATCTGCCCGCTCAATACCGCCAGGTTCATAATCAGCAGCGGAACAAAAACCCGAAATCCACATGCCGCGCTCAAGCCGATGCCAATTGCTATTCCCAATATTGTTTCCATTTTACCTTTTTGTAGCCGAAATTTTCGATGACGAAATCAAATTTCTTTTAATAACCTGTTTTCGGGAAGCTGTTCAATGGTTCTGCCAAAAGCTTCCAGTGAAGCGGACAGCGAGGCAAATTCAGGATTATCGGTGAAAGCCATTGTGTTGAGCCCTCTTTTTTCCAGGGCGTCAATCACGTACTGTATCGTCAGCACGTTAATGTCAATAGCGGGTTGATATCCAAGATCACCGTTTCCTTCGATTTGGACGGTGGAAATGATATTGCTTTTAACAAGTTCAAAAAGAATTTCTTTGACAAAACGAATGGGAATTCCCAGTTCGTTTGATATTTCCGTGGAGGTCATTGGTTTTTCTCCCTGAACAAAGTTTTTAATCAGACGGCCGGCAACCTGCAGGGAGAGCAGTGTCCGGAGGCGGCGGCTCGACTGCAGCGCGTCCGGTTCAAACTCATAAGTATCAACGTTTTGATGGGCGAAAGAGACTTCTGCTCCATACAAAACAATCAGCCAGCTTAACTGAAGCCAGGCGAGAAAAAGCGGCAGGGCTGCAAAACTTCCATAAATAGCATTGTATTTAACAACGCCGACCTGAAAAGTTATATATGCCCACTGCACGATTTGGAAAATCGTGCCGGTAATGATTCCCGCCAGCAGGCCGGCGGAAAAACGAACCTTGGTGTTCGGCATGAAAATATAAAGGAAGGTAAAAAGTATCCACATCAATGTATAAGGCAACAGCTTGAGCAAAAAGAAAATCAGAGAACTGAAAGTTCCTAAAATGGTAAATTTTTCCATAATCATGGTCACCTGTGTGGTGATAAAGACATTAACGCCGCTGGAAAGAATGAGTATAACGGGACAAACCAAGATCAGCGACAAATAGTCACCAAACATGCGGCCAATCGTCCGTTTTTCCTTTATTCCCCAGATGTCATTAAAAGAATACTCTATCTGTCCCAGCATCTTGATTACCGCCCAGAAGAGAACGACCAGACCGACGCCGGCGATTAATCCACCCTTGGTGCTTGCCAGAAGAGAATGGGAAAATTGTATAACGTTGGTGAGAATCTCCTCATGGCCGGCCAGCTTATCGCGTAATTGAGCTTCAAGTATTTTTTCAAAACCGAAACCTTTGGCAATACCGAAGGCCATCGCGGCAATGGGAACTATTGAAACAAGCGAATAAAAAGTCAAAGCGGAGGCTCGCAACTGGCATTTGTCTTCATCAAATCCCCTGATGGAAAGAAGTAATACTCTTAAGAGTTTAAGAAAAACGGATTTACCAGGTGAAAGCTGGGCGCGGCGAACTCTCCAGACATCGTGTTTTATAAATTCCGCCGCCTTATGCAATTTTTCCCCTATATTCTTCATCATTTCCCTCCGGTGGATTAAGTTATATCAAATATTGTAAATCATCTTAATAATTTCCGAGATTAAAATTTCCGTTCCCAAATCCTAAACTTTGATTTGATTGTGCAAAAGTATAAAAATAACGTACAGGTATGTCAATCATTAACTGGTTATCAATACGTCGTTGCCGATATCAGGTTTCTGATGTTCATTATCAAATGGCACAATCATTGCTGTTTGTCCTACAATAAATAAATTCAATTAATAATGAAAAAGTGTTATTTAGAAAACAACCACATAAACAAAACAATAAACATCTTTCAAAATGGAGATAAAATTATGACTAAAAGAATCTTAAAAAAAGTTTTTATCATTTTGCCGGTTTTGTTGCTTCCCGCCGTCATTTTGTTGCTGGACTCCTGTTATTATTATCCATATGAAGCTGTAACGGCGCAGCCTTCTCCGGATGAAAATATCAGGGCCATTACGCAAATTTATTTTTATCCCAACAAAAATCAGTCGACCGAGCAGCAGTCAAGAGATCACTATGCTTGCTACAACTGGGCTATGGAGCAAACAGGATTTGATCCCAGCGCCTCATCAATTGTCCCCGCCCAGCGCGTTCGGGTTGTGCCCATGCCGCCTCCCGGACACGATACTATTTCTATGTCCATTGCGGGGGCTGTGCTGGGAGCATTGATTGGCGGAGCTCGTCATGCCGGCGGCGGAGCCTTAATTGGGGCGGCAAGCGGCGCGATGATGGGGGCCATTTCCGATGCTTCCCGCGCGGAAGCGGCAAGACAAATGGAAGAAGCATACCAGAATCGCCATGAAGCGCGTGATTTTCATAGAGAGAAAAAGGCCCTGCAGTTTCGTCGGGCCATGTCGGCCTGCATGGAAGGTCGTGGATACACGGTAAAATAGTTTCTCATCCGTGGTGAGGAGGTTATGGTCATGTCAGCGAAATTTAATTTTAAGAAATGTTTGGTCATTGTACTGTCGATATTGATATTATCGGGAATGAGTATTTCCGGTTTTGCACAACCGGCGCATAGTGGATCCAAGAGACCGGGAAAAATGTCTGCGCGTGTTATTAAAAAAGCACCGGTGCCAAAACATAAAAGTTTTGTCGATTTCCGTCATCACCACAATCGTTCCTATCTGAGTCGCGGGTATGCGGTGCGTTCGCTTCCCAGAGGCCATAGGGTCGTCATGCATCATAATGACCGTTATTACCATTCGTATGGCGTATGGTACAGACATCATGGTGGACGATATATTGTTGTATCTCCGCCTATCGGGCTGTTTGTTCCATTTTTGCCGCTTGCTTATGCCACCATCTGGATGCATGGAATGCCTTACTATTATGCCAATGAAACATATTATACGCAAACCCCCGGAGGGTATGTAGTTGTCGAACCGCCGCAGGGTGAAGTCAGCGAGACACCTCCGGATAGTGAAGAAGATGAAGTTGCGGATATAACAGGTGACAAAATATTTGTTTATCCGAGTAAAGGCCAAAGCCAGACGCAGCAGGATCATGACCGTTACGAATGTCATCAATGGTCGGTCGAACAAACAGATTATGATCCAATTCAGCCCCCATACGATCTTTCTGCCGAAGATATTATGCAACAAAGAAAAGATTATCGGAGAGCCATGACAGCCTGTCTTAACAGCCGTGGTTATTCTGTAAAATAAAAATTTTTTAAGCTGGAACACGTTCAAACGACAGGCGTCTTTAATGTTAAGCGTCAATACTTTCTGAAAGGGAGCTGACTATGGAAAAACAAAAAATCATTGAAAAGATGATCGATTTGCATAAAACTTTTTTTGAAAATTATTTTTCAATGATGGTCCTATTGCAGGATCAGACAGAAAATCTTTTAAAACCCTATATCAATAGCTTTCCCGGGATGAGTGAGGAGAACAAAAAGGTTTTGGATCAGTGGACTAATGAATACAAAAAAAGCCGGGATGAGTTTAAAAAGTCTATTGATAAAGGTTACGCCAAGGCAGAAACGTTTTTTGATTGTAATGCCATTCTCAAGTTTCAGGAGCAAAACGAGAAAATATTCAATGATTTTCTAAAGCAGGCAAGCTGGATGCCGGATGATTTCAAAAAGGCCACTGAAGAACTGGCTGCCACATATCAAAATAACCGAGAAAATTTTAAAAAATACGTTGAAGAAAAAGTCAATCATGTGGAAGATTTTTCATCTTCAGCCCAAAAACCGCGTAAGAAGGCCGACAAACAAAAATAAAGTCTCTAATATTCGATAAAATCTCCGTGTCATTTAGAAAAAAACAAAAGTCATGACGATATATAAGACCACTAGAATGGGGATGGAATATTTAAACATGTAGCCGAAGAAGCTGGGCATATTTACGCCGGCCTCTTCCGCGATGGATTTGACCATGAAATTCGGCGCATTGCCGATATACGTATTGGCGCCCATGAATACGGCGCCGATGGAAATGGCGGCAAGATAGGGAATTTTCTCCACGATTAATCTGGCGACGGCGGGTGCTTCCGGCATCCCGGGATAAAATTTCCCCAGCATGCTGTTAAAGAAGGTCAGATACGTCGGCGCGTTATCCAGAAAACTGGACAAACCGCCGACCGCCCAGAAATAATGAGCGGGTTTGTCGATCATCTGTATTAATCCGGCCATCGCTCCCTGATCGCCGGCCTTTAAAATGGCCAGCGCCGGAATGATGGTGATGAATATGCCGGCGAAAAGATGGGCGACTTCCCGGATGGGCGCCCAACTGAATTCATTATTTTTGTAGAGCTCTTTTTTTGAAAAGACAAGAGAGCCTGCGCCCATGAGCAATAAAACGGCGTCTTTGATTAAATTTTCAATCGACTGATGAACCCCCAGAATATCCACTTCGCCCATTTTCACGCTGCCGCTGAACAACACAGCGGAGATAATGCCCGCCAGAAAAATGAAATTGTGGCATCCGGAAATCCTGATCGGCTCCGGTGCATGATCCGGCGCCGCGGTTTTGCTTTCTCTTTTGTAATAATATGAATCCAGCATAAAGTATAAAGCCAGCAAAATGACGGCGGCAAAGGCCATTTGCGGAAAAATCTTCAGCGTCCAGAAAAAAGGAACCCCGTGCAGAAATCCGAGAAAAAGGGGCGGATCGCCCAGCGGCGTCAGCGCACCGCCGATATTGCTGACCAGAAAAATAAAAAAAACAACCGTGTGTGCCTTGTGCACCCGCCAAGAATTGGAGCGCAGAATCGGCCGGATTAAAAGCATCGACGCGCCGGTCGTTCCGATGATCGAGGCGATCATCGTTCCGATGCCCAGAATAATCGTGTTGATTCCGGGAGAACCTTTCAGGGATCCCTGGATGTAAATGCCACCCGATACGGTAAATAGCGCCCATAAAAGCAGAATAAACGGAATATAATCCATGACGATGATGTGAATGATTTCGTGTACGGCAACTTCCCGGAAAAAGAAGATAAAGGGCAGCGCGAAAACCAATGCCCAGAAGACGGCGACTCTGGGAAAATTGCGGTGCCAGAATCGCGGGAAAAAAAGCGGAATCAGCGCGATGGAGAACAGCATTCCGACAAACGGCAATATCGACCATAAGGGAAGAATGTTTCCGAGATTTTCTCCGGCGCTTTCCATTGTTGGAGCGGAAGCAAAAGCCGTGAAAGGGAGCATCCCCTGCAATGTCAGGAACAGCATAAAAAAAACAACGGCAGTTTTTGCGTACCGGGAAGTTTTTTCAGAAGACGAATTTAATCGTATGTGTCGTGAGAACATAAGTTTATTTGCCAATCAATCCCCGGGCTATGAGGGGGTTTCTTTTTGAAGAAAAAGGGTTTGCGTCGGATAGGCAAATTCAATTCCTTCCTCTTGGAATCGGCGGAAGATTTCAAGATTGATGGCTTCCTGAATGTCCATATATGTATTGAAGTCCGGCGTGGTTACGTAATACACGACTTCAAAATCCAGCGAGAAGTCGCCGTACTCCTTGAAATGAACGCGATCGAAACGGGCGTTTTCCTCTTTTTCAATGATATCAGTGATAATACTTTTGATGGTTTTCAGTTTCTCCACAGGGGTTTGATAGACGACTCCGAAGCCGAATAAGATTCGCCGTTCGGTCATCCGTTTAAAATTACGGATGCGGCTTTTGAGAAGATCATTATTGGCAAAGATTAACTGCTCGCCGCTGAGGCTACGGATACGGGTTGTCTTCAGGCCGATATGTTCGATGGTTCCGGACAAAGAATCCACCACCACGAAATCGCCGATGACAAACGGTTTGTCCAGAACAATGGACAGGGAGGCAAAAAGATCGCCCAGGATATTTTGCACCGCCAGAGCCACGGCGATGCCACCGATGCCCAGACCGGCGACCAATCCCGTGATATCGACGCCGGCGTTGTCCAGAATAAGAAGCAGCACGATGGTCCAGAGAACGAGACGCGCGACAAATCCCAACAGGGATATGGTTGTCGCGCTGGACGCATCATTTTCGGTTCGCTTCTGCATGGTGCGCCGGATGGCATAATTTATGCCGGCGCTAATCCAAAGGCCTCCCTGTAAAATCAATATCATGATAACCGCTTTTTGCCAGAAGGACTCAACGGAGGGTTTCATCGTAATCCAGTTTGACGCCACGTAAACGGACGCAACAATGAGAATCAATATCTTGGTCTGTTTAAAAACATCAACGAGAAGATCGTCAAATTCGTTATCGGTTGATCTGGCCAGTTTGGACAGTTTGCTGATGGCCACCTTCTGGATAATTTTAAGCGTTGCAAAGACAACGAGAAAAATGCACAAAGCTATGAGCCAGTCCTGAAGGGTGTTCCCCCAATAGATTGTCTGCAATATCATTTTTTCTCCTAACATGACGCGTTCAGCAATCGCCTTAAAAATATTATTAAAGCTGTTGTCGATTTTATTTTTCAGGTATTACTAGAACAGGAATTAAAGTCGTGTCAATAATTTTAACATCCGAGCTGTCAAATACGGATGCAAATAGTTTGCTGCGATGCTTATGGCCGACCACGATAAGATTAATTTGATTTTCCAGGGCGTATTTCACAATTTCATCGGCGATTTCCCCTTTCAGGGCGGCATAAACAATCTCGGTATCCTCCAAGAGATATTCGGGAACCTCTTCTTTGACTCTTAAGGCAATTGTGTCCTCGTGGTCCGCGGGCGTACGATAGCCGGCCAGAATATTGTTCACATAGACGACATGCAGCCTGCCGTTAAAAATTTTTGCGAGTTCAAAGGCTTCTTTCGCGGAAGACACTTTTTCCGAATCAAGATCAATGGCATATAAAATATTTTTGAATTCGAACATGTATAACTCTCTCCAGCTATTAATAATTAATATAATCAACAAAGTATGTCAACATTTTATGAAAAAGATAAAGCCTCCGTTTCCGGAGATACGGGAAACGGAGGCTTGAGATTCTTGTAAATCAGGAACTGTTTATTCGCCCTTAAAGTTCGCTTCTCTCTTTTCGAAGAAAGCGCCTATGCCTTCCTGTGCATCCTTGGAGTTGAAGAGCTTCCCAAGTTCTTCTCTCTCGATCTTCAGGTGCTGTTCGGGTGAAATATTCTGGCTGATGTTGCACAACTTGGTGATCGCCGAGACGGAGAGCGGTGCTCTCTTGGTAATCTTGTTCGCCAGTTCGAGTGCGGCATCCAGAACGTTCCCTTCGGTGATGTGATCCACCAGGCCGATGGCAAGAGCCTCATCCGCCTCGCATTGTTTCCCCATGTACATCATTTCCAGAGCTCTCGATTTGCCGACAAGCCGGGGCAAGCGCAGGCTTCCGCCGTAACCGGGCATGATTCCCAGGTTTGTCTCGGTCAGGCCCATGCGTGCGCCCTTCTTCATGAACCGTATATGACAGGCCATGGCCAGTTCGCACCCGCCGCCCAGGGCATGCCCGTTGATCGCTGCGATGACCGGTTTCGGGAAATACTCGACCTTGTTCCAGACATCCTGACCGCGTTTCAAGAAGTCGACGGCGCTGAAATCACCGAACCCGCTCGCCAGGTCGGCGCCCGCGCTGAAGGCCTTCTCGCCTGAGCCGGTTATGATGACGCACCGGATTTCCTTATCGGCTTCGACGGCATCGAGATGCTTCCGCATGGCTTCGAAAACCTCACCGCTCAGCTGGTTCATCTTTGGCTTGTCAATCGATAATATGGCCACTCTGTCTCTTATTTCTTTCGTTACTGCTTCACCCATGATAGTCCTCCTTGTGTATTTTTGATTGGTTCCGCTTGGCCGGGGAACCCGTAATCAATTATCTTCCGATCATTTTGAACGAGCCGTTGATGATTGCAAACTCGAACTTCAGGAAATCTGATCTTTCTCTGATTTTTGAAACGCTGGTCTGGATGCATACATAGGCAATCCGGTAGTTCATTATGTCTGATCAGAGAAAAGCGATTTTCTTTATACCATTGATATTGATTACAACGGGGTGGAGTATAAGAGACAGGTTGTTGCGTGTCAAGGGGATTTTGCCCCGTGATTTTGCTTGAAGGGGAGACAAAAAAGTGATTACATTATTTCACCAAACAAAAAATCAGGAGGATAAAGATGGCTTACAATAATATTACCGTTGAAACAAAGGATTTTGTAACAGTCGTCACACTAAATCGTCCGCCGATGAACTCGGTAAATCTTGGCATACGCGAAGAATTGGATCAGTTAGTCACCGAAGTACAGACCAGCAAGGAGACCCGGGTTGTCGTCGTAACCGGTTCCGGAGAAAAGGCTTTTTGCGCGGGAATGGATGTTACCGACGTCGCGAACATAGACAAGGGACCCAACGGCATTGACGTGTGCAATAAAGTCGAACGCTCCCTGAAACCGTTTATCGCCGCAATCAACGGCCACGCTCTTGGCGGGGGATGTGAACTGGCTATGGCCTGCCATTTTCGCTTCATGACAGACAATCCCAAAGCACAGATCGGCTGTCCGGAATTAAATCTGGGACTGACGCCCGGTTGGGGCGGCATCCAGAGAATGCCCAGAATCATCGGTAAATCCAAAGCCCTGGATTTCATTTTTTTCAGCAAGAAAGTCAGCGGCCCCGAAGCTCTTGCGCTCGGCCTTGTGGACAAGGTTGTTCCCGCCGCCGATTTAATGAAAGAAGCCATGGACTATGCGATTGCTCTTTCCAAGAGACCTCCCATTGCTGTAAGCGCCGTGCTTGCAGGAATGACGGTCGGCCTGGAAAAAGGCATTGATGCAGGTCTGGAAACCGACAAAAAATGGACGGAGAAACTCAAGGTTAGCAAGGATACCGTGGAAGGCATGACCGCTTTCTTCGAAAAACGCGAACCGAAATTCACGGGCGAATAAAATCTATTACCGTTTTCAGTTCAGCCAAGTCTTTTTGATCCCGATGTACCATCGGGACTGCTGGAAAGTATACTGAACGAATAAGAGGTCGATTCCAAAAGACGCAACCAGACTTTGAAAATAGATTTAGAATCGGTATTAAAGCATGAACATCGCCAACGTCTCGGCAATGCATGCCGGTTTGTCCTGTCCCTCGATTTCAATGGTGTGCGTGGTCGTGACAAGAATACGTCCGCCGTCTTTTTCTTCAACACCGGAAATGATCATCTTGGAGCGAACCCGGGAACCCACCGGCACGGGAGCAATGAAACGCACCTTGTTCAAGCCGTAATTGAGAACCATTTTCATGCCTTCCGGCAGGTATTTGCCTGAGCTGCCGAAAAGCGGCGTCAGGGAAAGGATTAAAAATCCGTGAGCGATGGTGCCGCCAAAGGGGCCTTTCTTGGCCTGTTCCACATCCACGTGTATCCATTGATGATCATCTGTGGCATCGGCAAACAAATTAACTTTGGCCTGATCAATCAGCACCCAGTCGCTGATGCCGTTATCCTGGCCGATCATTGTTTTCAGTTTTTCCACGGGTACCATTTCAAACATTTTTCATTCTCCTTTTTGATTACGGAAGATAATATTTTATGCAGATTCGCTTTCCACGAAACTCTTCTTGTGTAATTTTAACGGTTTCATCTGTTTCTTGCGCATGCGGAGATTGAGCATTTCCACGCCCACGGAAAACGCCATGGCAAAGTATATATACCCTTTGGGAACGTGGACGTCAAATCCTTCGGCTACCAGAGTCACTCCTACCAGCAGCAGGAAGGAAAGCGCCAGGATTTTTATGGTCGGATGATTGTCAACAAATTTACTGATAGGCTTGGCGGCAAATAGCATAACGCCGACAGCACAAATAATAGCGATGGCCATGATGGAAATTTCCCGTGCCAGACCGACAGCCGTGATGACGGAATCCAGAGAAAAGATGACATCCAGCAGGGCAATCTGAATCAGGACGGCCACAACACTGGATGAAATCAGTTTGGGAACTTCCTCCTGAGCACCCTCCAAGCTGCTGTGAATTTCATGAGTGGCTTTGGCCAGCAGAAAAAGTCCCCCGCCAATGAGAATAATATCCCGTCCGGAAATCTCCTGACCGAGTATCGTAAACCAGGGTGCGGTCAATTTGATGACCCAGAAGATGGAAAACAAAAGAGCCAGTCGTGTCAGCATCGCCAGCATCAATCCCAGGTTTCTGGCAAAGTTCTGTTTATTTTTGGGCAGGCGGCTGACAAGTATCGATATAAAAATGATATTGTCGATGCCCAGAACAATTTCCAACGCCGTTAGCGTCGCCAGGGCGATCCAAGCTTCCGGATTGGTTAACCATGCAAACATATTTTTCTCCGTCTAATTTAATGATGTTTAATATTCGATTCCCGCGCGGTCTTTAATGCCGGCGTTGTAGTGATGTTTGATTTCCTGAACGTCGCTGACGGTATCGGCGAGTTTGATGATTTCTTTCGGTGCGTAACGTCCGGTCAAAACCAAGTCAAGTCCGGCAGGTTTGTTTTTAATCATTGCCAGCACGTCCTTTATCTTGATGAGTTTAAAATCCAGTGCGACATTTATTTCGTCCAGAATGACCATATCGTACTTGCCGCTTACGATTGATTTTTTGGCGATATCCAGTCCTTTTTGCGCCAGCGCGATATCAATGGCCGCGGGATTGTCACGTATGACAAAGCTATCCAGACCGGATTTGCGGATGGTGATGTTGGGAAGATATTTTTCCGCGGCGATAAACTCACCATATTCTCTTCCCTTCATAAATTGCAGGATAAAAACCTTATAACCCTGTCCGACAGCGCGCAGAGCCTGACCGAAAGCGGAGGTTGTTTTTCCTTTGCCGTTTCCCGTAATCACGATGATCAGCCCTCTGTCTCTTGGGGAGGAGGTTTTTTTCGCGGATGCGGCATTCTTTTTCGCGACCGTCTTTTTCGAAACAGATGAATTTTTGTTTTTTGCGATCTTCATTTTTAACTCTCCTTTCTTAAAAATCTTTGCGTGATTTCTTCCGCCACCGTATAAGGATCCGTTTTTCTGTTTTTTATTTTTTCAGATAATTTTTTTAGCTCGCCGCTGGTGATCAGGGAATGCATCAGCGGCTCCATCAGGCAGGAACTCAGCGCGTCTTTGATTTCCGCCATTGCCTTGCGGTGCATCCTTTCTGTGAGTTTCCCGCTTTGTTGTAAATATAAATGATGCGCTTCAATTTTTTGAGCAAGTTCGGCAGTGTTTTCGGAAAAACTCTCCGGTTTAAAGGCATCTCCGACCATGACGATAGGCGGTTTCCAGCCGTCGGATGCCTTGGGTGATAAATTAAGCATGGAAGCAAGTTCCGTCTGCAATTGTCTGGCGCCTGCGCGATTGGCTTTGTTGATCACAAAGACATCGGCTATTTCCATCAAGCCGGCCTTCATCGTTTGGATTTCATCTCCCATTCCGGGGACAAGAACGACAATAACGCTGTGCGCGTGATTAATAATGTCGATTTCCTGCTGACCGATGCCGACGGTTTCGACAATAATGACATCCTTGCCCATCGCCTCCATGACGTGAATGGCGTTGCCCGCCGCCTGCGAGAGCCCTCCCAGTGCGCCACGGGTGGCCAGCGACCTTACAAAAACTCCCGGATCTTCCGAATGTCGCTGCATGCGGATTCGGTCTCCCAAAATGGCTCCTCCTGTAAAAGGACTTGTCGGGTCTACGGCCAGCACGCCAACCGTTTTATTCAGCTTCCTGAATTCGGTGATGAGTGCGTCGGTCAGCGTGCTTTTCCCAGCGCCGGGAGCGCCGGTAATCCCGATAATGAAGGATTGACCGGTATGAACGTAAAGTTTTTTGATTTTTGCTTTGGCGTCCGGAAGTTTATCTTCGATGTCCCGGATAAGGCGGGAGGCGGTGCGAACATCGCCTTCACATATTTTTTTTATGGTGGAATTCATATTCTTAAAAAGAAATTCTAGTGCGTTTTTATATTTTGTCTGATCCATTCCACAATGGAATCAAGCGAGGTGCCGGGAGTAAATATCGCCTTGATGCCGGATTCATAAAGCATGGGAAAGTCCTGTTCGGGAATAATACCACCGCCGATCACCGTAATATCGTCGGCTCCTTTTTCACGCAGAAGTTCGACAACTCTGGGAAACAGGATACGGTGAGCACCGGACAGGCAGCTGAGTCCGACCAGATCAACATCTTCCTGAATGGCGGAAGCAGCAATTTGTTCGGGTGTTTGATGACAACCGGTGTAAACAACTTCAAATCCGGCATCGCGGAAGCAGCGGGCGAGAATACGGGCGCCGCGATCATGTCCGTCCAAGCCCGGTTTGGCAACCATCACGCGAATTTTTCTTTCCGGCATATGTGTCTCCTAAAACTATTTTAACATTAATAATCCGTTAACAAATTAACTAAGCATTGTCATGCCGGACTTGATCCGGCATCCAGTTTTTTTATTTATAAATTTATTAATGTCGGTAGCGAGTATCATCAGTCCCACGTCGCTACGCTCCTGGGATAAGTTCGACTAACGCCTCAAACTTCGTTCCGATGAAACGGAACTCGTTTTTGCCGAGTCTCACTAATATAATCCAGGGTCTCTGTATTCCCCGTAAATCTCACGATAGACATCGCATATTTCCTGCAACGTCACCAGATTTTTCACGGCGTCAATGCAGAAAGGCATCACGTTGTCGCCTTTTTTGCAGGCGTTTTTAATATTTTCCAGAGATGTTTTGACCGCTTTGCTGTCACGCTTGCGTCGCACATCATTGAGCCGTTTAATCTGTTCTTCACCGACTTTTTCTTCTATTTCTACAAGCGGAATCGGATGTTGATTGTCACTGGCATATTTATTAACACCCACCATGATTTTATCGGCTTTTTCCAGTTGTGCCTGGAATTTATAGGCAGACTCGGCAATTTCCATTTGCGGGAAGCCTTTTTCTATGGCGGCGATCATTCCTCCCATGGCGTCAATTTTGTTGATGTAATTCCAGGTTGCTTCTTCAATCTGATTCGTCAACGATTCGATAAAATATGAACCGGCCAGTGGATCGATGGTATTGGCCACGCCGGTTTCTTCAGCCAGAATCTGCTGTGTGCGCAACGCAATTTCCGCGGCGTGTTCCGAGGGCAGGCAGAAAACTTCGTCCAGTGAATTGGTGTGCAGAGACTGCGTTCCGCCCAGAACCGCAGCCAATCCTTCCACCGTTGTGCGGACAACATTATTGTACGGCTGTTGTGCCGCCAATGAACATCCCGCTGTTTGCGTGTGAAAGCGCATCCACATCGAACGGGGATTTTTGGCGTGAAAACGGTCGCGCATAATTTTAGCCCAGATGCGCCGTGCCGCACGAAGTTTGCAAATCTCTTCAAAGAAATCGATGTGCGAATTAAAAAAGAAAGACAACCGCGGAGCAAAATCGTCGACATTGATGTTTTTGCGGCGAACCACGTCCTCCACATATTCAATACCGTCGCGGATGGTAAAAGCGAGTTCCTGGACGGCCGTAGAGCCTGCTTCGCGAATATGATAGCCGCTGATACTGATGGTGTTCCAGCGTGGCACATATTTTGTGCCGAATTCCACCGTATCACTGATCAACTTTACCGATGGTTCCGGCGGGCACATGAAAGTCTTTTGCGCGATGAATTCCTTGAGCATGTCGTTTTGAATGGTGCCGCCTATTTTGGAAAGGGGCACGCCTTTGATATCAGCGGCCGCGCAGTACATTGCCCATAAAACTGTGGCTGGTGGATTGATGGTCATGGAAGTGGTAACTTCCGCCAACGGTATTCCTTCCATCAAAGCAAGAAAATCTTCCAGGGTGTCGAT
>CAYZRT010000064.1:15828-16360 GCA_964480875.1 uncultured Smithella sp.
CTCCGCATTTGCCGACTTCACCCAGCGCTTTCGGTGAGTCGCTATCATAGCCCATCAGCGTAGGAAAATCGAAAGCGGTGCTGAGTCCCGTCTGGCCTTCACGCAGGAGCATTTTCCAACGCTGATTGGTGTCATAAGCGCTGCCCATGCCGGAAAACATGCGAAATGTCCAGTAACGTCCCCGGTATCCGGTGACCTGATTACCTCTCAAATAAGGAAATTCACCGGGAACGCTGATATCTTCATTGAAATTTATATCTTTAATGTCTTCCGGAGTATAAAGCCTTTTAATTTCCGTATCGGACACGGTGGAAAAACGCTCTTTTTGTTCAGGATTGTTTTTCAACGTCTTTTGAACTTCCTCTTTCCATTTTTCAGTCAGTTTCAAAGACGCTTCTTGCATTTCCTTTGAGAAATACGCCATCAAGTACCCCCGTATTGTTTGGAATAATTGAGAATGTACGTAAAAACAAAAAGGCACTAACTTAAAAAATTTGTTTTTGTCAAGAGATATTAAAAATCAACAGATATG
>CAYZRT010000065.1:0-16358 GCA_964480875.1 uncultured Smithella sp.
TGACTAATCGTTCTTGAGCCAGGCTCTTGCTGCATCCATATCGGTAAAAGATTTCCAGGATAGTCCGGCATTCCTTGCAGTGGTCTCCTGGAATGACGCATAGTCTGAATGTTCCGGAATATCGACAATAGCATTCTTCATTTTATATCGATCCGGAGGATAATTTCTGACACGCTCGTAGGCTTCGATATATCCGAAACGTCCCTTAATGGAACGGAAATCCACTAAAAGATTTTTTAAGTTATTTGATTTTATGATATCAATGACTTCGAATTCCAGTTTTGGAACGGCATCTTCTGTTATTTCGCCTGTCAACGTGATTTCGAGAATGGTTTCATTCACAGATGACGAAATTTTATATCCCGTTTTCCTTGTCATTTATAAATCCCTGTACATTGCCAGAAAAAAATTTATTTTTTATCTTGAAATACCGTTAACACTTTAGCAAAAAAATAATTTTAACTAGCCTGCTTAAAAAATAAAACCAGTGGGAACAAAGTCTGCAAAACTTATGCCTGGCAGTTCAGATCGTAGGGAAAGCATGTCCGTCAAGAATCCTTAATGCTTGTTGAGCGGAAAAAAAACAAAACTCCAGCAACTGATAACTTATGGAGTCTACTGAATACAATGCCATTGTTATCCATAAAAAATGAATTGCGTCAAACGTGTTTGACAGCACAGCTTTTTTTCATTATCGAACGGCCTGATGCATTAATATTAATCCGGCAAGATGCGTATATTCATTCTTAAATTTACAGATTTTAAAATATTTGAGTATTCATTTGCTTGAAATTTTTTAGTATCGTCGTTTTGGGCGGTCTATTGTCAATCCATATTTTTGAAAAAAATTCATTCTGATGGGCACTAATTAGTCATATATGTCCCATTAGGGGGACATTGCATTTTGTTTTTTTAAAAATTTTTTAAAAGACAGTTAAGAATCGGGTTGTTGGGACACATATTGCCTTTGGCATTTTTCTTGCAAAAATTTGTCGTTTTGAACAGAACTTGTTGCTGATGTAAAAATAAAAAAGTTAAGGAGAAATTTATGGCTAGTCTTTGGTTTGATTTAAGAGATATGAAATTCCAGTTGTTTGAAGTATTCAAGATAAAAGATACCGTATTGGGCAAGGGGCGTTATGTGGATTTTGATGTTGATACATGTAACATGGCTCTGGACCAGGCGGCAAAATTTGCCGAGCAGGAAATTGCTCCCACCTATCCTGACGAGGTTCACCGTAAACCGGTCGAAGCAACCTATAAAGACGGCAAGGTGACAACACCGGAAGCCTACAAAAGATTATGGAAACTTTATTGTGAAGCCGGTTACGTGGCCATGGCCGATCAGCCGGAAGTGGGCGGTCAGGGATTCCCGGCGATGGTAGCAGCGTCTTGTGGTTGTATGATGCTGTCCTGTAATCCGGCATTTATGATGTATCCCGGTGTCACACACGGTGCGGCGAGACTCATGGAAAATTACTTTCAGCATCCTCTGCGTGAAATCATTTTGCAAAAAATGTATTCTGGCGAATGGGCGGGAACAATGTGTCTGACGGAACCGGGCGCCGGCACCGATGTCGGGGCCTTAAAGACCACGGCTAAAAAAAATGCTGACGGCAGCTACTCCATTGTCGGCACCAAGAGTTTTATTTCAGGCGGCGATCAGGATCTGTCCCCGAATATTATTCATCCGGTTCTTGCCAGAATTGAAGGCGACCCCAAAGGAACCAGAGGGATTTCCATTTTTATGGTTCCCAAAATCAGATTCAATGAAAAAGGCGAGCTCGGAGAAACAAACGACGTATATTGCAGCGGCATCGAGAGCAAGATGGGCATTCATGGCAGCGCTACCTGTACTCTTAATTTCGGCGACAACAACAAGTGTATCGGTTATCTGATGGGTGAACAAGGCGAGGGAATGCCGATTATGTTTCACATGATGAATGAAGAACGCCAGGCCGTCGGCATGATCGGCGCGGCGCTTGCAACCTCGTCTTATCTACATGCTCTTGATTATTGCAAGCAGAGAATCCAGGGATGCGATGTTATTGCGATGGCGATGAAAATCGAGGATGCTCCCGCCATAGCGATCATTAATCATCCGGACGTTCGCAGAATGCTGATCAAGATGAAATCCATTTCAGAAGGCATCCGCGCTTTGTGTATGTTGTGCTATTTCTGCATGGATAATGTGTTTAGCGCGATGTATTCGATAGTCATGGACCCGAACGCCAATAAGGAAGAATTGGAAAAACAGAAAGAGTACTGGGAAGGCATGATCGAAATTCTCACGCCGATCGTCAAATCCTACGCCACGGACATGGGCATGATGGCCTGCGATCTGGCCGTACAGAGTTATGGCGGTTACGGCTACTGCCGCGAGTATCCGGTTGAACAGATGATGAGAGATCAGAAGATTAACGCGATCTATGAAGGCACGAACGGTATTCAGGCTCTTGACCTGCTGGGACGCAAACTGGGATTGAAGAAAGGCGCTTATTTTATCAATCTGCTCAACTATACCGCAGATGCTATTAACGAAGCCGATACCATGGACTCTCTCAAGGGAGAAGCGGCCGTCGTCAAAGCTGCATTGACGGCCTGCGGTTTGACAGCAAAAGATTTCTCCAAGATGATCGGCACAACGCCGTACGTACCTCTTATTGGCGCCAGCGATTATCTGAACTGCCTGGGTGATGCCCTGGTCGGCTGGCTGCATCTCAGAATGGCCATTGAAGCCACCAAGAAGTTCGTCGATCCGTCAACGGGTGAAAAGGAGAAAGCCTTCTACCGTGGCAAGATTGAAGGAGCGAAGTTCTTCATTAATCGCATTACAGGGCTTGTCCCGGCCAAAACGGATAACCTGAAGAAAGATGAACAAAGCACGATGAACATTCCGTTGGAATCGTTCGCAGGCGAATAAGATATTATTTTGAAGAATCACAAGAAAGGAGAGTTGTTAGTATGAGTGGGGTATGGAATGTTGGAAACATAGCGAAATTTCAGGCCAATTTGATACCGAATAGCAGGGCTTTCGTTTTTGAAGATGTGCCGATCACCTTTAAAGAATTGAATGAACGCTCTAATCAAATGGCCAATTATTTACTAAGCACGGGAATCAAGAAAGGGGACCGGTTAGCTGTTTATCTTCAAAACTGTCCCGAGTTTATTTACTTGTTTTTTGCGGCAGCAAAGCTTGGTCTTATTATTGTGCCTCTCAACCTGCGATTGGTTGGCCGTGAGCTTGAATACCAGCTCAACAACAGCGGATCCAGCATGCTTTTTTTCCACGCTAAATTTTTCGACAACGTCAATAAAATCAGAGGCAGCATTCAGGTCGATAAGGACAAGTATATATGGCTTCCCGGCAGCGATACGGATGCCCCGCCTTGTCCTGACTGGGCTGTTCGTTTCCACGATCACATTGACAAGTTCCCTTTCACTGAACCGGTTGTGAAGGAGCAGGTATTTTTTGAAGATCCGCTGGGTATTATCTATACGTCAGGCGTTACGGGAGCTCCCAAAGGTGCGGTCGTCAATCATAGTCAGTCTTATTTTAAGGTTATAAGTTTAACCGGCACGGCGGCTCATGGCATTGTCTTTCTTTCGCAACTGCCGCTATTTCATTCCGGCGGTCTTTTTATCAGTTTGTTGCAATGCGTCGGCCGCGGCATGACCATGATCTTGAGAGAAAAATTTGATCCGGTTCAGTTTTGCAACGACATTGAAAAATACAAGGTCAATGTTGTTTTTGCTCTGACCACGATGTGGCGTCTGATTATGGATTCCGGTCAATTGGACAAGGTCGACCGCAGCAGCGTGATCATGTCTATCGGCGGCGGCGAGAGAACGCCCAAAGCCCTGCTGGACAAATTAAAGGAAAAAGGAATTAAAGTGGGTGTCGGTTACGGTCAGACCGAGAATTCGGCCATGACGGTTCTTTCCTATGAGGAACTTCAGCTCAAACCCGGTTCCGTCGGCAAACCCAGGGAATGGACTGAAATGTGGATTGAAGACGCGTGTGGCAAACGGCTGCCGCCGGGTGAAATCGGAGAAATCGTGGCGGTGGGTCCCAAAGTCATGAGCGGTTATTGGAATATGCCTGAAGCAACGGCGAACGCCATCGTTAACGGCGTGCTCCATACCGGAGATCTCGGTTACATGGATGAGGATGGGTATTTCTACATTGCCGATAGAGCCAAGGACATGTATCGAAGCGGCGGCGAAAACGTCTATCCGGCGGAGATCGAAAAGGTTCTCTACGACCACCCGAGAGTCAAGCATGTGGCTATCATCGGCGTCGCCGATGACAAATGGGGAGAAACCGGCAAGGCCTTTATCGAAAGTGAAGACGGTAAACCCATAACGAAAGAGGAAGTCGTTGAGTTTCTCACGGGTAAAGTCAGTAAGTACAAATACCCTTCCCATGTTGAAATGATTGAAGAAATGCCCATGACAGCGACCGGTAAAATCATGAAAGTTGCTCTAAAAGAGAAACATGGCGTTCGCTTGGACAAGGTGGACTAAGTTTGTAAGGAAATTTGGAGAATACGGAGAGATCTCTTCTCACGCTTTCAACGATCGTGAGAACAATCAGTGTGCCGGTTATTCCTTCAAATAATTTCAGGCAACATACGGAAAATAACTCATGTATGCTGAAAACAGCATACATGAGTTATTTCTTTTTATAAGTTCCCATAAGTTCTGTCTTGCCTAAAACATGTTTATCCATGGCTTTCAGGAGGTCTTTCTTTTTTGCCCCCGAAGGTAGAGTCAGCATCGTGTCCAGCGCATATAATTTGAAAAAGTAGCGATGCGTTCCCCAGGGTGGACAGGGACCGCCATATCCGAAATCACCGAAGCTGCTCTTGCCGTGAATGCCTCCTTGGGCCGGTTTTTCGGTTTTCGATAAAGCTTCGGGCAGCGACGTCACGGAAGCCGGAATATTGTAGTACACCCAGTGAACCCAGGTGACGACAGGCGCATCCGGATCATCGCAGATGAGAACAAAGCTTTTGGTACCGGCGGGCGCTGCCGACCACGCAAGAGGCGGGGAAATATTTTTGCCATCGCAAGTATACATTGACGGAATCATTGATCCTGAAACAAACGCCTGACTTTTCAATTCAAAGCTTTGCGCTGACGAATAAAGATTAGTGAGGAAAAGTAAACTTAGACAGATAAAAAAAATCAGCAATACACGATTTATACAATGAAAGTTCATGACATACCTCCTCATCGAAATTTGTTTGATAGTAATAATTCATTCATATTAATTAGTCAACGCCTATCTAAATCCATATGCATGGAAATATGCATCGGTCATTTTGGAGACATTTCTGGTCATTTTATTTTCGCATTTTTACCCTAATCCGAGATGTGTGATTTATAGTATTTATGATATTAGTATGTTAATAGAATTTAAGTCTATTGGCATTATCTTTGCTTTTCTGTTGCCATGGACTGATTACTAAACAGATTTATTTGGGAGATTTGATTATGTATGATCTCATTCGTAAGACGAGTACGGTATTACCGGAAGATGTTGCGCTTGCCGTTAAAAAGGCACTCGCACGAGAAGGAAGCGGTTCCACCGCGAAAACGACACTGGATATCATTTTAAAAAGCATAGCTCTTTCATCTCAGAAAAGCCTTCCCATTTGCCAGGACACCGGCACCGTTCTGGCTATCATTGAAGGAAGACCGAGCAAATTAGTGTTTCGTCTGGAGAAACAAATAATAAATGGAATAAAAAAACTTACGAAAGAAGGCATCCTCAGACAAAACTGTGTTTGCCCGCTCACCGAGAAAAACACGCTCAATAACACGGGAATGCATGTGCCGCAGATTCATTTTGAACCGGTTGACGGACCTACCAGAATAAGCATTATGCTCAAAGGAGGTGGGTCTGAAAATATGAGTACCCAGTATAGTTTGCCTTACTCGAAACTTCAAGCGGGCAGGGATATGGAAGGCGTACGACGCTGTGTTTCGGATGCCGTATTTCAGGCGCAGGGAAAGGGTTGCGCCCCGGGCATTCTGGGGGTGTGCATTGGCGGAGACAGGGCATCAGGTTACTTCATTGCGAAAAAACAACTCTTCCGGAAACTGAACGATAAAAATCCGTCGCCATTACTGGCATCCCTGGAGCAGACGATTCTAAAAGAGGCAAATGAATTGGGCATCGGTCCCATGGGTCTCGGAGGAAAGACAACTCTGCTGGGAGTTAAAATCGGTTATGCCGGCCGGCATCCGGCATGTTACTTTGTGACGGTTAGCTACTCCTGCTGGGCTACCCGACGCTATGTTGTGGAACTCACGGAGAAGGGAGACATCAAGAAATGGACATAAAACACATCACATCGCCACTTCAACACGATGTAATAAAGGAACTTGCCGTTGGCGACATGGTAAGTATTTCCGGCCGGATAGTGACCGGGCGTGACCAGATTCACAAGTACCTTGCTTCAGGGAATAAATCTCCCATAGACCTTTCAGGACTTGTGATTTATCACTGCGGTCCGGTCGTGATTAAGGAAAAGGGTCAATGGAAAATTACCGCAGCGGGTCCCACGACATCCATGCGGGAGGAACCGTACCAGGCTGAAATAATATCCAATCTTCGCCCGGCAGCCATTATGGGCAAGGGCGGCATGGGAGAGAAAACCAGAAAAGCCATGTCTGAATGCGGATGCGTGTATCTGCATGCCGTCGGTGGCGCAGCACAATATCTTGCCGAATGTATCACGAAGGTCGAAGGAGTATACCTCGAGGAATTCGGCCAGCCCGAATCGATGTGGGTATTAACTGTTAAAGATCTGCCGGCGCTGGTGACGATGGACTCTCACGGCAATTCACTGCACGATCATATTCTGAACGATTCATCAAAACGGCTTGAGAAATTATTTTCGCAACCCTTCAGTGTAAAAAAATGAAAGGCCTGATACTTGCCGAGCAATATTTTCATGAGTATGGTCTCCCCATGATCCGGGAGAGCTTTCCTCTTCATGCAGAGAAAATGGCCTGCGGGCTTGTGGGTGATGGCTCCGAATGCTTCGGTTTTGACGATGAAATTTCTCGCGACCATGACTGGGGACCCGGTTTTTATATTTGGCTGGTTCGTGAGGATTATAATGAAATCGCCAAAGACCTGATGCAAAAGTATGAACAGCTCCCCAAAACATTTGCGGGATACGGTCCCAGACAACAGAGCGAATGGGGCAATGAAAGAGTTGGTGTATTGGAGATATATGATTTCTATTCCCGATACATCGGATATAAGAATGTTCCTCAAAACAATTCAGAATGGATGATCCTTCCGGAGTCCGCCCTTGCCGCGGCGACCAACGGCAAGGTTTTTTATGATCCGCTGGGGGAATTCAGTTCGGTTCGTCATCAGCTTCTTAATTTCTATCCGGATGATGTCCGGCTCAAAAAAATAGCCGCACGGTGTATGACGATTGCCCAATCCGGTCAATATAACCTTGGCCGTTGCCTGAAAAGGGAGGATCAGTTTTCCGCGCGATACGCCGAAACAAAATTTTGTATCGATGTCATCTCGCTGGTTTTTCTTCTGAACAGACATTACACCCCTTTTTACAAATGGATGAACAGGGCTCTGGTTGACTTGCCGCGACTGGGCCAAGAGGTTCATGAAAAAATAAATGGATTGATACAAACCCTGGACTCTTCGTTGAAATTGGAAATCGTCGAGGCGATTTGCTCCCTGATCATTGCAGAGCTTAAAGCCGAGTGCCTTACGGATTCTTCCAGCACTTTTCTGCTGGATCATGGTCCAATTATTCAGAGTAAAATAGCGGATAAAGAGCTTCGCGAGCGAAATGTCTGGATCGGCTGAGGACGTCAAACGCTTATGAAAAATGTACTGGTCATCGGCGGGAGTTATTTTGTCGGGAGAGTTTTCGTGGAGGAGCTCTCCAACATTCCTGATTATGCAATTTACGTCATGAACAGGGGGAACGTGCCGATTCATATTAACGGTGTAACCGAAATCAAATGTGACCGGCATAAGACAGAAGCCTTGCAAGATGCGATCCCCTCTTTATCGTGGGATGCTGTGGTTGATTTCTGTGCCTATACGCCCCAAGACATTGCCATGATGCTCTCCGCACTTCCGTCTCATGCGATCAGCCAATATATCTTTATCAGTACGGCTTCGATTTACGAAAAAACCTATGACCTTCCGATACGTGAAGATGCTGCTCTTTTGACGGGACCGCAACCGGGGCCTCATGGTGATTATGCGTATAATAAACATCTCGCTGAAGAAGAATTAAAATATCAATGCGCGGAAAACAGAATACCCTGGACGATCTTCCGGCCAGCTTTCATATACGGGAAGTACAACTACGCTCCGCGGGAGAGTTATTTTTTTGACCTGGTTCAGAAAAAGAAAACTATTATTATTCCGGACAACGAGCTTGCGCTTTTCACGTTTGTATCCGTATGGGATGTGGCCCGCGCAATCATCGCCTGTATCGGCAACAAAAATGCTTACACCAAAGCGTTTAATCTGTCGGGTGAAGAACTGGTGTCTTACCCGAGGTTCGTTAATGTACTCAGGATCATTACAGGTGAACATATCACTGTTAGGGATATGAGCGTTCAGCAAATTGATGAACAGGGTGTTCCTTTACCTTTTCCTCTTGATGTACATCTGGTCTATTCCGGGACACTGATTACGAAAGATATAGGATTCTTGTATACCCCGTTCCTTGATGGAATGAAGGCAACGTATGCGTGGTACAAACAAAAAGGGAGAAAAAGTTCATGAATTTGGCCAATGAGGATGTCATAGAAAAAATTCTTGCAAAAGAGCTCAAGATGTTTTTGAGCGTGCCTTCAATCAGAAAAAGCTCGTGTCAGGATTATCCGGAGAGTTTCAAGCTTCACCGTAGGGCTCAGTTTTCATGCTGGTCGCGGGAGACGCTTGATAGTTACCTAAACGATCTGGAAAAAGCAGAAGAGCAAAAAAAGAATCTTATGACACAAAAATATGCGCGTATGGATAATCTCATTAAACAGTTAAACGACAACCCTCTTATCGATAAGATTGTCGAATGTCAGTGTGCCTGGCAGCGTTCGATGATGAAAAAGTATCCCGGAATCATGAGTGGAGGACGACCTTTAACCAGTGGTGAAGACTCGGCATTCATGACCTCCTTCGAGACGTATTTGAGGGGTGAGCTGGAAACTTATTCAGATGCGACACTTGAACTATTGAACTTTGATATAATGGATAAAAATCTAAAAGGGATAAACATGGCGGAAGAGCTTTACTTATTTCTTGTCAAAGAAAGGGGATATGATTCACTGGATGAGGCTGAACAGGCATCCTCTAGAAGAGAAAGCTAGGTCAGTTTGCCCTGACAACAGAACAAAAATCATTGCTGGTCTGTGAAAAGTTATTTAATCTACACCACACCCTGTTTTTCAAGGCGTTCTATATTTTGCTGTGTCATGATGATTTTATCCTTTTCGCCGGCTTCAGTATAAAAAGGCATGGCACTTTTATACCAATCGAGCGCATTGGACAAATCGCCTTTCATGACGTACAAATAAGCCATGTTACTGTATTGATCGCCAATACCTGCCATGTGCCTTATCTCTTTAAATATCAACATGGCGTCATGGCAGGCGGATACGGCTTTGTCGTAGTCTTTCATGTCCCGGTAAACAGAACTGATGTTGCCAAGCTGATCTGCTACGGCATTTTTATTGTCAAGAGTCTTGAATATATCCAGGGCTTTGTTAAAATTTCTCAAGGCATCTTCATATTTGCCTGCCCTTGCATTGATGAGCCCCATGTTATTCAGAACTTTTCCCTGAGCGGTGACATCATGTAAGTTTTCAAAAATTTTAAGCAGTGACGTATAGGTTTCAACCGATTTTTCAGATTCATTTACCAAGCGATAAATAACCGCAATATAACCCAAGGCTGCTATCTCGCCATCGATATCTTCATTTTTTCTATACACATCAAGGGCTTGATTAAATAACTCCAGAGCTTCCCCGTTTTTTCCTTCTTCATACTTCTTTTTCCCTTCATCGAGAAGCGTATTCGCTTTTTGTTTCAATTCCACCGAAATCATTTATGGTGTCCTCCCTAATCATCAATATAGAAAATTTTTTTTAATGGCAGATCATGACATAAAGCCGATAACATAACCAAGCAACTTGGATGCCATCGTCCTATGTTTTTAAAACTCGCTTTAATGACATACGGCACATGTTTTAAGGGATAATTTTTATGGACAAGCCTATTTGATTCATGCACAGAATTATAAAAAACCGTCCATTGTTTCATTTTTAAGTTCATTATTTTAGTAAAAAATCTTCTTTTTAATGGACACTAATGAGTCAAATATGTCCCATAACAAGGACTCTTTTTTCTGCGTTCTTATTGCCGGTCATAAAAGATGATTGAAAATCGGCTTATTGGGAATCATTAAGTTTTTGGCATTTATCTTGCAAAAAATTAATTAATTAGAGCTCAGAAAAAATCTGGGATGCAGCGAGTGTGTTACATTGCTGTCGAATAATTTGGAGAAAGAATTAAAGAGAGGTGATTATGGGCGGTGATTCAAAGATTAGAGTGCTCATTGCCAAACCTGGGTTGGACGGTCACGAACGAGGGGCCCATGTTGTTGCCTATGGACTCAGGGATGAAGGTTTTGAAGTCATCTACACAGGCTTGCGCCAGAGTCCGGAACAAATCGTTTCGGCGGCAGTACAGGAAGATGTTGATGTTGTTGGTCTTTCTATTCTTTCGGGGGCTCATCTTTCATTGACAAAAAAAGTCATGGATGGACTCAAGGCCAAAGGCGCAAACGATATCCTGGTCACGGTTGGAGGCATTATTCCTGAAGAAGACAAAAAAAATCTTGAAAAGATGGGGGTTGGCGGTGTCTTCACGTCAGGCACCAAGATCAAAGATATTGCGGCTTTCATCCGCACGAAGCTTGGAGAAAATTCATAAATTAATTACTTAAGGACTGAATATTGAGAAACAGTAAAAAAGAAATTAAAGAGGCGTTGAAGAAATGGGAGGATGAAGTTGTCTCTCCGCGTGTGAAGAAGTTTAACTTGGACAAGAGCCCTACAACTTTCTACACCCCTCTTTCTTCGGATAGTTCTCATTTTATGGAAAAGGTCGGATTCCCCGGTCAGTTCCCCTATACGGCGGGAAACAATCCCTTCGAATTTTGGAGGGCCTACGCAAATTTTGCGGCAAAAGTCGGTTACCGGTCGGATTGGGGCGGAACAGGGCGATCGGGAAAATACGGCGGATTTGGAACTCCTCCTGATTATCGCGATTACCTTTTAAGGATGCAGTCGATGGGACGTATTGGCGGTCCCAACATAGCCTTCGATCTTGTTACGCAGTGCGGGTATGATTCGGACAGTTCCTTTGCTGAAGGAGAAGTAGGCAGGGTGGGAGTGGCTGTAGATTCTCTGCAGGATTTTGCGGTTATCTACGAGGCGTTTACCGGTCCGCTCGATATTGACAAGGTGCCGTCTAACTTCACCATTAACGCGCCGGCTGCAGTTTTTATTGCCATGTATGCCTGTCTGGCTAAAAAACGCGGTATTCCTCTGGAAAAATTGACAGGCACGCCTCAGAATGACATTCTGAAAGAATTCATAGCCCGTGGAACGTATATATATCCTCCGGCGCAATCATTGAGGTTGTTCCGTGATACTTGCGTATTCTGCTGCAAACATCTGCCGGAGTTCAATATCAATTCCATAGGCGGTTACCACATGCGGGAAGCCGGCGCCACCCGAGTTCAGGACCTGGCATTTTCCATGGCCAACGGCATTGCGTATATCGAGGCCGGCATTGAAGGGGGGCTCGAGGTCGATGAGTTCGCGCCGGCGTTTACCTTCAATGCATTCGGCGGCAGCATGGAAATCTATCATGAAATTGCCTTCCAGAGGGCTGCCCGCAGGATATGGGCTCATATCCTGAAAGAACGCTTCAACGCCAAGGATCCCAAGAGTATGCAGATCCGCCAGCCTATCACGGCGCACATCGGCTGCTCGAGTACTACTTTACAAAGACCGCTCAACAATCTCGCCCGAGCCGTTGTCGGTGGGATGGCTGCGGGAATGTCCGGAGGTATTCCCGGTGCGTTTCCTCCCTTTGACGAGCCGCTCGGCCTCGGTCATTCCCAGGAGGCGACACAACTTCAGCAGGATGCGTCCAGGATCATGGTTTTTGAAGCAAAAGTGACCGACGTATGTGATCCATGGGCAGGATCGTACTTCATGGAATCACTTACCGATGAAATCGAAAAAGATGCGCTGGCCGAGTTGAAGAAGATTGAAAAGATGGGCGGCGCGGTTGCCGCTATTGAAAATGGCTATATGCAAAGGGCGGTGGCCAAGAGCGCCTACGAGCGCCAGAAGAAGATAGAGAATCAGGAAGAGCTGGTCGTTGGCGTGAATTGTTTCACGGGTGAGAATGAGATCGATGTATCCATCAATCGTTGCGTGGAAGCGACCTATGATCCTGAACTTATGAAGACAGCGGAGGAACGCCAGAAAGCAAATCTTGCCCGGTTGAAGCGTGAACGCAATGGCACGGCTGTTGTAAGCTCTCTTAAAAATTTGAAGGTTCAGGCTGAAAATCAAGACAAGAATTTGATGCCTGCAATATGTGAATGCGTTGAAAACGATGCAACGCTTCAGGAAATCTGCGATGTGTTGCGAGACGTTTTCGGCGAAGCGAAACCAATGAAAATTTAGTGAGTTTAAAATAATCCGTTTGTTCGAGTTGAAGAAAAGGTCTTTATGGTGGAAGAGAAACTCAAATTGATAATCGAAGCCGCCAGGGACAACAATGAAAGAGCGTTGGCGAAGCTTATTTCGCATGTGGAAGATCGTAAGCATGGCTGGAAAGATATTATGAAGGCCATCTACGCCAAAACGGGGCGGACCTGCGTCATAGGCGTCACAGGTTCTCCGGGGGCGGGCAAGAGTTCACTGGTTGGTGAGTTTGCCAAGAAATTGGCGGATAAGGGATATACTATCGGCATTATTGCGGTGGATCCGTCAAGTCCCTTCTCCGGTGGCGCCGTGCTGGGCGATCGAATCAGGATGCGGGACATAAGCACCAACAACAATATTTTTATAAGGTCCATGGCCACCCGCGGAATGCTTGGAGGTCTCTGCCAGGCAGCCCGTGACGTTGTGAGAATCATGGATTTTTCCGGAAGGGATATCGTCATCATTGAAACAGTCGGTGTAGGCCAGGATGAAATTGAGGTTGTAAGCGCGTCGGATTATGTCGTGCTCGTGACATACCCGGGGGGCGGCGACAGTGTCCAGGCCATCAAAGCGGGGGTCATGGAGATTGCCGACCTTTTTGTAGTGAATAAATGCGACAGGGATGGCGCTGACATTATCGTATCCGAGATTTCCGCCATGCTTGACCTGTCTACCGATGCTGGAGAGGAAACTCCACAGGTGATCAAGACCTCTGCCCTGACCAAGGAAGGCATGGATAACTTTGTTGACATACTTTCTGATTTTATTCAAAAGAAAAAGAAAGGTCCACACCACCAAAAAGAACATGTCCGTCAAGAGGTTACAAGCATCCTGGAGACAGAAATAGTGAGTCTCATCAAGGAGCGAATCACGGGTAATGGCAACATGGAAAAAGAGCTGGAACTTATCCTTTCCGGCAAAAGCGATCCCTACAGTGTTGCAGACGAGTTCGTAAAACGGTTTGCTATCATTAAGAAGCTTGAAGACAAACGAAAAGGAGACATTCAATGACTGGTAATGGTACTGGTTTGACCGCAAAACTTGCCTCGTTCATCGTGAATACAGATGAACAGAATATCCCCGGGTGGGCTTACGAGCATGCAAAAGTTGCTTTCATGGATTGGCTCGCTGTGACGTTTGCGGGCAAAGATGATCCGTTGGTCAAAATCCTTATTGATTATGCGGATATGGTGGGAGGCAAGAAACAGGCAACCATCATCGGCTATCATATGAAAAAGGATGTAAGCAGCGCCGCGTTGATTAATGGTTCAGCTTCTCATACCCTTGATTACGACGATACGCTGGTTTCCTTCTTTGGACACCCTTCGGTAACTATTTTCCCGTCGCTTTTAGCGCTTTCCGAGTGGAGAGGTAAATCAGGAAAAGATTTTCTTACCGCTTATATTATCGGTCTACAGGTCGGAGGAACCATTGGTTCTTGCGCCAGTCTTGACCATTATATGGGAGGCTGGCATGCGACGTCAACGTTAGGTCATCTTGCTTCCGCGGCAGCATGCGCGCGTCTGCTGGGTTTATCCGAGAAACAGGCCATATATGCTTTGGGAATTGGCGGCACACAGTCGTCAGGACTAAAACGCGTATTCGGGACCATGTGCAAACCATTCCATGCAGGCCGTTCCTCTCAATCTGGTCTCCTGGCAGCGCTTCTTGCAGAAAAAGGTTTTGATAGCGCTGAAGATATTCTTGAGGGCCCCCAGGGATTTTTTGAGGCTCTGAAGGGCAAGGTCAATGAGGATGTCGTGAATGCACTGGGTACGGTTTGGGATATACAGAACCTCAATCAGAAGTACCATGCATCCTGTCACGCAACCCATTCGCCGCTGGAAGCAGCGCTGGCCGTTGTAAAAGGAGAGAAAATCGAATTGAATGATATCAAGAGCATTATAGTCCATGCGTCCACACTTTCACTTTCGGCGGCAGGAAAAACCGAGCCGGCGAGCGGGCTGGAGGGAAAGTTCTGTATTCCTTATTGTGTGGCGAATGCCCTGCTGAGAGAAGAAACAGGCATGCGGGTCTTTACCGATGAAAAAGTGAATGATCCTGCAGTGAGGGCGATTATGAAAAAGATCAATGTCATTAATGATCCTAAGATATTGGCTCTGGAATCCCTTGTCGAGATAGAAACCAATAACGGAAAAAAATTCGAGGCCTTTTCCGATATCCTCCAGCAGATTCCGCCCCTGGAGGTAAAGAAAGCGCGCGTTGTCAGCAAGTTCCTCGATTTGTGCGAACCTGTACTGGGAAAGAAAAAGTCACTTTTCTTAAAGAAGAAGATTGAGGGAATGGATAAACTTCAGAACATGAAGGATATGGCGAAGAGTTTTTAATGATTAGGCGTAAAGTACAGGATAATAGAGTTTTTGCAGATCATTTACGGTTTGAGCAAGGATAGCGAAATAAATGAAAGAGCGTGTACTCATCACTGATATTGCCAAATTTTCCGTAAACGACGGTCCCGGATTCAGGACGAATGTGTTCATTAAAGGGTGTTCCATGAAGTGTGAATGGTGCCACAATCCGGAGACGATTGCCGGCTACCCTGAAATTTACTGGAAGAGGAGGCTTTGTGTTCAGTGCGGCGCTTGTCTGGAAGTTTGTCCCAGAGAGGCCATCAATCCTCCCATAGAACCGGAGCTGTCCAATTGCGAGGGATCAACCTATCATAAAATAAATCGCGAGAAATGCGATAATTGCATGAAATGCGTGGATGTCTGCATATATAAGGCGCTTGAGATCGTGGGGCAACCCATGAGCGTATCCGAGATCCTTGATGTTGTAGAACAAGACAAGCCGTTTTACGAATCATCAGGCGGAGGCATGACAGTAAGCGGCGGTGAACCTACGACGCATGCTGCGTTTGTTCTGGAACTGCTTAAGGAGGCAAAGAAGCGAGAGATTCACACCTGCCTTGACACGAATGGGTATTGCGACTTCAGTGTCCTGGAAGCTTTTGCCCAATATACGGATATCTTTCTTTTTGACCTGAAGCATCTTGATCCGGTAAAACACCTCGAAAAAACCGGGGTAAAAAATGAAATCATTCTGAAAAATCTGGAGTTGCTATGCAAAACAGATTCTGATATATGGTTACGAATTCCTGTAGTGCCAGGCTTCAATGACAGCATCGAATTTCACACTCAGGCGTCCGCTTTTCTTGCTTCGCTTCCCCGGCATGTGAATAGAGTCGATTTAATACCCTTCCACAACTACTGTCAGGACAAGTATTCCTGGCTTGGCAAAGACTGGGCACATAGACAAACAGATGGCATCGATCCATCCTTCCTGGAAATTCATGCGGACCTTTACCGCCAACAAGGTTTTGTGACAACGATAGGCGGATCTGGATTTGAAAAGACAGGCACGTCGTAATGTCGGGAATGTTTGGCTTACTCAGGATAAGGAAAGGAAGGGTATCAGGGGATAGAGAAATAAAACTTAGAGATAATGAAGTAAAATGTAATGAGTATAAAATATAAAAAAAAATAACAACAAACAATAAAAGGAGGTGTTATCGATGCCGTCATGCAATGAGTGCAAGAAATTTT
>CAYZRT010000066.1:0-16324 GCA_964480875.1 uncultured Smithella sp.
ATTTCTCGTCGCTTTGCTCCTCGAAATGACATGAGGAGGAGTTATGCAAAGCTCTTGCAATGTGCATGAAATCCATGTCAAATAGGTTAATTTTCGCCCGATAAAAGTAAGCTTAACCATGGTTGATATACAAAAAAAAGATAATGAGCCATTAGCCGGTAGTGTTTCCGGTGTGAAAAAGCTCATCTCCAACAGCAGAAAACAATATTTATGGGTTACGCTTTTTTTTCTTATCTATCTTATCATCGGGATCTCCGCGTATAAGGATTATGGTGTTTCCTGGGATGAGCCGATGCATCGCCAGATTGCCATGGTTTCTGCAAAACATCTGGCGAGTATTTTTCTGCCAAATTATCAGTCTGCGGAATTTAATTCCCTGCCTTCTTTGGCGGAATACTCGGCGAGACAATATGGCGTAATATTTGATTTGCCCATGTATGTTGCCGAAGTGCTTCTGGGATATGATGACACGATGCCTGAGATATACTATTTGCGTCATCTGGGCACGTTTCTTTTATTTTATATCAGTGTCTTTTTTTTCTTTTTGATTATTAAAAACCGATTTGAAAGTTGGCTATTGGGACTAACCGGTTGTCTTTTTTTAATTTTGAGCCCCCGCATTTTTGCTGATTCCTTCTACGGCAAGGATGTTGTGTTTCTCTCGTTGACCATTATATCAATTTATTTTTTCATCCGGTACCTTGCAAACAAAACATTCGTTAATGCCATGCTGTTTGCTCTGTTCACCGCCTTAATGGTTGGCCAAAGGATAACGGGAATATTCATCCCGTTTCTGGCTGTTTTCATAACGGTTATCGATATTGCCAAGACGAAACAGCCCTTCCATAATTATTTCAGTAAAATATTTCCTTTATTCATTTATTTGGGTTCTTTTTTTATTGTTATGGTGGTTTTCTGGCCTTATCTCTGGGATGATCCTGTAAGGAATTTCATCAATGCTTTTAATGTAATGAATAGATTTCCCATTACATATGACATTTTCTATCGGGGCATATTCATTAAATCAACCCAAGTGCCCTGGCATTATATTCCATTCTGGATAATGATCACCACGCCTTTGATTTACATTTTTTTCTTTTTTATTGGCTCCTTTTGGATTATTAAAAGAATAATAGTAAATGGTATACGGCTCTATACTAATAATAATGAACGGCAGGATTTCCTTTTTCTTCTACTATTTGCCATGCCTCTAATTGCTGTAATTATTCTTCATTCTGCTCTCTATGATGCTTGGAGACATATGTATTTTATTTATGCGCCTTTTCTTCTTATTGCAATGACGGGATTTGAAAAGGTTTTCAGTATCATGAAGAATAGTCGTACAGGCCGTGAACTTTGCGCAACCGCATTCATTGCCGCTGTCATCGCATTTAATATTGTTACCACATCCTATCATATGATCAGAAATCACCCTTTTCAAAATGTTTATTTTAACATCTTGGCCGGAAGTAATACCGGACAGCTCTTTGAACTTGATTATTGGGGATTATCTTTTCGTCAGGGGCTGGAATACATTGTTAAAAACGACAAAAGACCCGTAATAAACTTAGCTGTAAATGTTCCTCCTCCGATATGCATGAATAATGCAATATTTCTGGACAAACAGGATAGAAGCAGATTGAATTTCGTCCATATTAATCAGGCGGATTATTTTCTAACAAATTACCGTTATCATCCTGAAGAATATCCACTCAATAAAGAGGCGTTTACAATCGTTGTGGACAATCAAAAAATAATGTCGGTATTCAAGATGCGTTGAAAAAGAAATACATAAATTAAAAAAACTTATGAAAGATAATGCAAAACAACATCCTCGCGTCCTCGTTTTGACCTCCACGTTTCCCCGATGGGAAAATGATTCTGAACCCGCGTTTGTCTTTGAGCTGTGCAGTCGCTTAACGTCCGCATTTGATATAACGGTTCTTTCTCCCAGAACGCCGGACAGTAAAAAGCAGGAAAATATGGCTGGCGTCCGCGTTATCCGTTTCCCCTATTTTTTCCAACGCTGGGAGAAATTGGCCATGCATGGCGGAGGTATTCTCAACAGGCTGCGATCTAACCCTTTCAATTATTTCTTGGTTCCTTTATTCCTATTAGCACAATTATGGGCAGTAGTACGTCTGTTGCGAAAAGAGCGGTTCGATTTAATTCATGCTCACTGGTTGATTCCTCAGGGATTCATTGCTGTTCTGGGTCTCATGTTCTCTCGTCGCAGAATTCCTTTATTATGCACGTCACACGGCAGCGATATTTATGCCCTGCGCGGGGTATTTCTCGAACGTATCAAGAGATGGATCATGGATAAAAGCCAGGCGCTTACCGTTGTCAGCCACGCCATGAAAAATAAAGTTGTCGAGATGGGTGTTACGCCTGATAAGGTAAAAGTGATATCCATGGGTGTGGACTTAAAAAATCTTTTTACTCCTGACCATCAATTGACACGAAGCATGAGGGAATTGCTTTTTGTTGGAAGGCTGGTGCCGGGGAAGGGCATTGAGGTGCTTTTTAAAGCGATGCCCATTGTAATTGATAAAAAACCGGACATACGCTTGTTGTTGGCGGGAGCAGGGCCATTGGAAGGCGAACTGCGCACATGGACGAAAGAAAATCAAATTTCTGACCATGTTAACTTTCTGGGAATGGTAAAACAGTCGCTACTGCCGGATCTTTATCGGCGGGCTGCTCTGGCGGTTTTTCCTTTTGAGATGACAAAAAGCGGAGGTCAGGAAGGATTCGGGCTGGTTGTTGTGGAGGCGATGGGATGTGAATGTCCGGTCGTTGCGGGTGATCTTCCGGCGGTTCACGACAGCATCACCCATGAAGAAAGCGGCTTAATTTTCCCGCCCGGTAATGTTCAGGCTCTTGCTGAAAGTATTATGCGGCTTCTTGATGATTCAGATTTACGTTTTAGATTGGCCGATGAGGGACGTAAAAGGGTGGTGGGAAAATTTGACTGGGAAATAATTGCGGATAAATATTGTAAACTTTACGACAAGCTCATTAAGCAATATTGATTTATTTAAAAATATTACTTTCGGGTTTGAATTGTCGTTGATGCAAATATTGATGAATAGGATGACAGATTGCTCAATAAACGTTTCTTTTGGAAACGGAATTGAAATGATGACTATCTCTTCATGCCCCGGTAGGTGCCTGCCATATACGCCAGACCGGACAACATTTTCACACACGCCTTTTTCATGTGGAAAGGCACGCCAGACAGGTTGATGATTTTATCGCCCAGCGATGCAAGTCCGGGTAAGCTTGGACCGAAAATCATAGCCAGTGCAGTTAACGGAAAACCGTGCAGCCTGCAGTCGAGTTTCCCATAGGCGGATCGGGCGTAATATTCAGGGTGGGCGGACTGGAAACGGGCGGATGAATTCTGACCGGATTCCATCATTTTACGGCAAACCTCCTCAAGGGATGAATCCGGATTGTGAATAATGGCTGCTTTCGCGCAGAAACTGATCCCGACGCCAAGGGATACCAGGCGAAGCAGGAAATCCCGATCTTCAAAGCCATAGTGACGGTAGCCTTCGTCGAATCCACCGGATGCCTCTAAAACAGAGCGTTTGATTGCAAAATTAGCACTGGTGAAGGCGGCAGGATTACCGGCAGAGAAATGCTTCTCGCGGGACGCTTGAAGCATATTTTGATATCTGCCCCAAAAACTTTCATCACGGGAAACAATGGCACCGGTACTTACCTCTGACCCAGACTCAAGTATCTGAAGATGGGCAGCCAGTGATTCTGTGGAAAGCCATTCGCAATCTGCATCCAGAAAAATTACGTACGTGCCGGATCCGGAACGCCAGCCGGTATTGCGACTGGCAGATCGTCCTCGATTTTGTTCATGAATTAAAATTTTTATTTGCTCTTGAAACAGTTCTCGACAGTACTGGGCGGTGCCATCTAAGGAACCATCATCAACAACAATAATGTTTTTCTGCCATGATTTCGGTAGCTCCTGCAAAAAAATTGAATTTACAGATTTTTGAATCACGTTACGAGCATTGTAAGCTGGAATCACAATGTCAATAATTTGAATATCGATAGAACGTCTTTTAGACATGTGGAGATGTATCCGCCTTAATAGATGTTTTGTTGTTTGAGGCTATACTATCGCTTAAGGCATTAAAACTTGCCGTTATGGGAATCCATAATCGGAAACCGTTATGCTTTTCCCCTGCTTGAAAGGTTGCTTCACGGCAGGCGAAAACAGATCCTGATCAATGCCGTTCAGCCTCAGCTCCCGTTCCACGAGCGCTGCCGTAAACCGACTCACTGCAGTAATGATATCAGCTTTTCCAACGGCCAACTTTGTGAATATTTTTAAGTCGGTTTGGTAATGAAAATTTTGTAATACGCTGCTGTAATTCCGCATGAATCTATCTAAAACATAATTATGAAACGTCAGAATCAGGGGGATATTCTTTCGTACATGAAAGAATGCATAGTCTGGTGTGGCATGAATCAAACCGGCACGACTGAACCGCCCCAGTAAGAATAAAGAGGGCGGAAAAAACGTTCTGTAAGGGTTATATGGAACAACATGGTAACCGGATATCCGATTTTCAAGTAACTTGTGGACAACATACGCACCATTTCCGGTTGCCATAGGGCTGATAATATTACTTTTTTTTGTCACCTTTTTTCAAATCTCAGCTTTTTTACCCATAACATACAACATATATCTATAAGGCAAGTATAAAAACCAATAAAATTTGTATAATATACTCATGAAAAATGACATGCAATTCTTTTCATGGACTCTTCTTTCTTCATCAAAGCGTTTTTTTAAATTTTCCCAGTCGCGTCGTGAACTGATGCCGGTATCACGCATTACCGTTAAGACAACAGGGGCTTTCGAAAGCCGCGCTCTATTGCGATATGCGCGAAGAAAAAAATCATAGTCCATTGCAATACGAAACTGTTTATCAAACCCATTCAATTCTTCGATCAGTAATCTACGACAAAATGTTCCTTGGTGATAAATTCCTTGTTTAAAATTAGTCCAAAAGCTAAATCCTCTTGGTTTATAAATTTTTAGTTGTTTCCCAAATTCAATATTGCAGGCCAAGATATCAGTTTTTTCTTCTAAAAATTCAAGTGCCTTTTCCAAACTGCTATCATTTTCGAAATAATCGTCTGCATGAAGAAAAATGACGTACTCTCCTATCGCAAGAGCAACGCCTTTATTCATCGCATCGGCAATCCCATCATCTTTCTCTGATACAAAATAATCAATCCGATGTTTGTATTTATTGATTATTTCTAATGAACGATCAGTTGATCCACCATCCACAATAATGTATTCAATATTTTTATAAGTTTGATTCAATACGCTTTGGATGGTTTGTTCAAGATATTTGGCAGCATTGTATGTAACAGTAATGACAGAAATGATGGGTTTCATAAATTCAAGCAATTAATATTGTGCTGTAATGGATCACAAATCAAGGAGCTAATTATTGCCTTTAACTTTTTTGTTCCAATATTTTCTCATACAAAGCCATGTACCGCCTAGCCACTTTGCCAGCCTCAAAATTGTCCAATACCTTTTGTCTGGCGTTTTGGGAAAGCAAATCATGGTTCGGATGAGCTAGAATCCATTCGATACCTTGAGCTAAGTCAAAAGAGTCAAATGGTTTTGCAAGGTAGCCGTTTTGCTTGTGGTCTACGATATCCAATAGTCCATTGGTGCCAAAAGCTACAACTGGAGTGCCACAAGCCATCGACTCTGAAGCTGTTTTACCAAATGCTTCCTGTAAACTGGGCACTACCATCACATCCGCGGCACTATATGCAACGCGTAAAGTCAGGTCATCATAAAGCCTTCCCAAATATTTAATAGGAAAACCCAAATCAGGTTCGTTTTGAGGTTGGCTGGCACCGAATACGGCAAGCTCAATTTCATTTGATCTTATCCTTAGCAGTGCTTGTGATAGCTCTGAAAAACCCTTACGAAGATCACTCGTAGCGTTCATTGCCCCGAACAGGATAATCTCTTTTCGAGAGGAGAAACCAAGCATATCCCTTGCGACAGCCTTTTCAAGTGGTCTGAAAGTATGCGTGTCTATGGGGTTGGGAATGGTGACAATGTACTTATCTCTTAAAAGGGCACTGCTTTTGGCACTGTCAGCTAGCCAGCGGCTAACCCCGACAATTGTAATATTGTTCAAACGCGGAAAGGTTCGCACTTTTCGTTTAAAAATTCGTGAACTCAGATCATTTCTTTTTAAAGAGCCCAAAGATGGACATGAGTTGCACTCATTTAAATATTTGCGGCAGCCACCATCATAGTGACATCCACCGGTAAACGCCCACATATCTCGCAGAGTCCAGACAATAGGCTTGTTTATTCTGCATAGATCCTCTATGCGAAGCATGCCGCCTGCTATCCATTGCAAATGAACGACATCGGCATCGGAAGAATTAATTTTTCGGATCAGGCTCGAAGAGGGTATCCATGCCGTTGAAAATATATTCTTACGGTGCTTGTTATATATTCTAACCGGCAGATTATCCAAGGTTGGGCGCAATATGGCCATTGTTTTTTCATAAATAGTTTCCGGACCCAGAACAGTATAATCATCGCCGGTCTTGGATTGAACCAACATCTTTGATTCAACGCCAATACCCTGCAAAGCCTTATGGAGACTATAAGACCCGCGTGCTGCCCCGCCTTGGATGTCAAAGGTATTTAATATCAAGATTTTCATGCGGGAATAACTCTTTTAATCTTAGATGCAGTTTCTCCAAGAAAGTTCAACATATGCCAGATTATTTTTGAAAGCGTTTCCACACGTCTTGCAGAATCAGGATTTAGCTCATTTTTCTTTATAAATACTAAAGCATGTTCCGCCTGAGGTACACGTTCAACATACTTGAGTCCGAGCACTTTCATTACATGTTTAAATGTTAATCGGAGATGGAATGTTCGAGGCAAATGGCACTTGATAAACGGATGAAAACAGTCTGCAAAAACGATAAGTCCATTGTTTTTCAATGCTTTTGAAAGATAAATTGCGAGACCGACAGGATCTTCGACACGTTCTAAAACATCCTGAGAAATAATTGCATCATATTGTTTTTCACCTAATTCACGCATTATACTCACGCTATCCGGATATTTTATACTTGCCAAACTAACAGCAGAAGGAAAAGGTTCTATAATGTCAACATGTATATCACTGGAGATCGAGGTAAATGTCAATGCTAGTTCGCTAAACCCACCACCATAGTCGGCAATGTTTTTAACACCTTTGGATACAATATATTTCGCAAGTTCATTTTTTTGCAGTGCTTCAATCGTCTGCCTTGTATGGTTTGGACGATTGTACACAAATAAGACTATAGGTACCAAGTTCATAAAATACTCAACAAATATTTACGTTAATGATGTCTTAACATTTCCTAATGTTTTGATAAGCAAAAATTTCATAAAATAATGGACGATCTCGCTCAATATTTGCGGATTGAATAGATTCAATCATGCATATCAAAACATTCAGCTCAATTCTCTCAGTATCTATTTTAGGCTTAATACGGAAAAGCAAGGTATGATTTTGTCAATATTTCCTGAATATTGTTGTTTTGAAGTTTTATTTGCACCACAGTGAACTCTTGTAAATTCTTTCAAATAGGAAAAACATCTTTTTCACTTATTAATAAATGCACATCGCTTTTTTGCCTGTATCCTTGATCCAACGATTTCTCTAAAAGAAATTATTACATGAACGGTAGAAAAAAAATCAATCAATATGTTTTTAAGACGCAATTGAAATATATCTTTCAGAGTAATCATACTTTGATTTAGAATGAAGATTATCCATCGATTTAAAAGAGATTTATTCAAGTCTTTAAAATAAACCATTAATGTTTTTTTTCTTGTGTATAAGCCGTCCCATTTTTTATTATTGCGATACTGCCTATCATGATAGATTTTGGCCAAGGGACAAATTCCTATTTTAAATCCGTAATATTTAACTCTTAGGATGTAATTATCATCTTCGCCATACATAAAGAAGGTTGGATCAAAACCACCAACGACCTCAACGCATTTCATATTTAATAACCAAGCCGCTGCATTTACATATTGAGTTTCGTAGAGTGTTTTAGATCTATTTAAGAAAATATCTGAAATGAGATCCGGGGTTAATGACGTTATTAAGCATTTTGCAAACCCAACATCTAAAGCATTCCCTTGACCATTTAGGTGTACTGGACTTATTATAGCATACTCCGAAGCTCGTGCAGAAACTAAATTTTCGATCGTCTTTGCTTCCACCCAGGCATCCTGGTTCAACAGAAACACATAGTCAGCATTTTCATTAAGTGCCCTGGTTAAACCAAGATTATTCGCTCTTCCAAAGCCCATGTTTTGACCGGTTTCAATGACCTCAATAGATGGATATTTTGATCGTATTTTATCAGGTGTACCATCCGTTGATTTATTATCGATTACCAGGATTTTTGTTGAAACAGTACTGTTAATAAGGCTAGTGAGACACTTGTCAAGCCATTCAATACCGTTGCAAGTTACAACAACTGAATAGATAATCATAAAATATCTTTTTTTTCTTTAAAACCAGTATTATTTAGTGTAATCGACTCACCACAATATTATAATTTTCCATATAAAATATTTCATAAAATTTATCTCTTACAAATTAAAGATACATGGGGACAAAGATGGATTAAAACTCTTGTAATCAAAGCATGACATTTAGAATTTTTCACCGATTATCCGGTCTATGAACTTTGCCTTAATATCATTGTTCAGAAGGGCTTCGAGAAAATGCCAATCAGCTGCATAATCGTCATGCCAATAATCCATATATTTCTTTGCAACGTCCATTTTTATCATATAATTCATGCAATCTACATTGCCACGCTTTAAAAGTCCTTTTTTGTCACCAGGAATTACATATGAGTATTTTAACGAACCATTATGCGCTTTCTTCGCTTCGCCCTTATAAATAATTCTTCCATAAGTAATTCCGCTTTCTTCATCAAAACTACTTATAAGAGTATGTAAATAATTTTTGTATGGTTTATTATCATCATTCATCCTTACAAAAAAATCGCCACTTGCAATAGCAATCCCCATACGCGTTTGAGGATGTCCCAATTTTCCTATTGTACAATCAGTAGCATAGACTTTTATCCGATTATCTCCAAGAATGGCCACCATTTTTTCAACCAATGGATTGAAGCCGTCACAGTATACAAGAGCCTCATAATTATTATATTCTTGATTAGGCAGATACTCTGATAAAAGCTGTTTTAGCTTCGGCAAATGATCTGCTTGGCTGTCCTTGCTTAATGTTGGAATTATTATAGATATTTTTGCACTATTTATTCCAGGCTTTTTAAGTGACTCGTTTTGTAAAAATATATCTCTGGCTTGATATCTGAATGTGTTTAATGATCTAATAAAATACTTAGCTATAGATCTTATTCTGCGTATTGGATCGAGAATTATATTGCCCAATTTGTAAGAATATGAATTTTGTATTCTAATACCTTCAGTTTTTTCTTGCATCATCGTCTTTATAGCTTCTAATAGATAATTTGGATTGTCGCTGATAATCTTCATTAAGTACAATTTGCATTTTTCAGAATCTCTATTTTTTAGATAATATTCAGCTAGTTGAAAATAGATATTGAATAACTGATTATTAAGAATTTGATTTATGTCTTCACTAAATTTATTACTTATAATATCAAGCAACTCTGCCCATTTTTCAAGTCGATATGATAAACTTGTATGTCCCCATATTCCACCTTTATGTATTCGATATACACCCATTAACTCATCTATAAATTTAATTTTCCCATATTGTGCGTTTAGTAAATGAAGCGGATAATCGCCAATTGGACATTGATAAAGCCAATCAGGTAATTCAGATATACAATTTCGAAAAATGCATGATGCTGTATAAATATAATTACGATATGCGAGAGTCTCTATTGTTGTTATTTCTTGCTGATTAATATTTGATATGCGATTCAAATACGGATTGTCTTCATATACGATCTGCATGTTGTGAAAGCAAATTGCAAAATCTTGATTCCTTTCTAAAAAATCGACCTGTTTCTGGAGTTTAAATGGATCGGTCCAGTAATCATCCCCTTCACACATTGCGATATATTTGCCGCGTGCTCGGGGGAAATTGAATTGTGGTGCTATAATTCGTACGCCTCTTGAATATTGGTTTTCTGTTTGATATAAAGGTCTTATGATATCCGGAAATTTCGCTTCGTATTCTCGAATAATTTCTGCCGTTTTATCCGTTGATGCATCATCATATATTAAAATTTCTATGGGGAAATCAGTTTTTTGCATTAGGAACCCTTCAACGGCATCACGGATATATTTTTCATGATTGTATGTGATGCAGCAAATGCTTACAAGGGGGTGAATATTATTATTATTATTCATCAGATTATTTTAATGATTTAAGATAGAAATGGAATTTATTTTTAGGCCTCAAAATCCGCAAGTGCTTTTTCAATCGTCGCCTTGTTTTGAATATCCGCACATCGCGTTAACGTGAATCGTAACGGTCCACAATAGGCTTTATCATTATCTGTAATTCCCAATAACGCGACCAATTGATTGAACACGTGGCAAGGATTCTGACAAAAATCCTCATATTGTACGACTAACTTTCTCGATTCGGCCACCATTGATATGCCTTGCGTTATAGCTTTGTTGATATAATACAATTGTCCTGCGGATTGATTAACAGGATCAAGGTCTTTCAGGTGAAAATATTCAGGTATTTTAAAAGAATACCAAGCGGTCTCGCTACCCAATTGGCGTTTACGTGCCTCAAGTATGGAGGCAATGTTTGTTACAGGGTCACGCTTGATCTGGACGAAAATTACCTTGTCGAAAATCGAGTCTAAAAAGGGAATGTTATAGTTGAACAACATCCCTTTGGCTGCAAATGGCTTTTGGAAAACACCCATCATCCCTTTTAACTCAGCCAGCATAGTTTGTGTATCCATGCTCTGCCATAATTCATCGTCTGTCCAGACATCGCGCGTAGGTTCAGTAAGAAAGCGACGCCAGAAATACCAGAACTCATTGGGTGCCAGAATTCCTCTCGTTTTCCCGTTGTCGGATTCGTATTCCACCTGCTGAAGAAACTCATCCAGTTCGTTGCGGAAGTTATAGCGCGGATCGGTAAACAATAGTTGTATTTTTGCGCCAATGATTGGAGCCTGATAAAAGCGGGACAACAGATTGGTTGGATATGCAAACAATCCCGTATTGGCCAACCATTGCATAAACAAGGTGGTACCACTCCGTAAAGGACCTATTACCAAAATCAATGGATACTCCATTGCCTCTAGGTGTTGGTATTGAGAGATCAGTTTATTTTCGGAAGGCTGCAAATCAATACTCAATTCAGCCAACAAATTTTCCAAAAGCTCGTTTCTGCGGAATTCGGTCATTCTTTTTTCAGACAAGTTCGTACTCCTCAAGCAACTTTGCACATTGTTTTTTACTGTTAAACATCATAACATCTATGATCGAGAGATTAGGCACGAACTCATTGCCAAATTGACTGTAAGCAACAGTCTTTGGCTGAATGAAAGAAAGTTTAATGCCTCTGCTTGTAAAAACATCCTTGTCATATATACTCCTGCCTCCCGGAGCGTTGATATAATGGGTAATCTTCAATTCTTCACAAATTGCAAGTATCTTTTCCTGTCCTTTCAGGTTGTTATCTTTTTTAAATGTGGAGGAAATATACCACCGCGGATGCAGGTCAAGATAGTTACAAACCCGACGCAGTCCAAAATCAAGAAAGCGGGCCAAGTTCTGCTCTGTTTGCATAAGAATATTTTCAATCAATGGGAACACATCTGAAAACTGCGGTGCTTTGTTGTAGCACTGTCGTATGGTGTCGATATTTTTTTTATTCCTAACGCCGCACACCTCTATTCCGTTGATGAGCCTATTTGGGCTTGCACCTTTCAATGGAATCGTGAAAAGCTGCCTATTGCTTTGAGCAAGAATATAATTGCGGTTGATCCAGCCGCCCTTTATAAAATTCACATCATCATAAACTACAAAGGTATCGACTGCACGAATGAGTTGAAAATAGCCCAAGTAAGGAAAAAGATAGGGCTGCATAATAGCAAGCTTCATCTTCCTTCCTGTACTGTAGGATTGATTGTTGTTAAGCTAATAATCAATAATAAATGGTCAGATAAAAGTTTATTTATGAAGATTTTTGATTGTCTCACAAATGATTTCTACGTCTCTAATCGCCAGATCATCATAGATGGGCAGAGTGAGAATTCTTTTTGCGACTTGTCTGCTAACAATAAGCGGGTCTGTTACAGAGATGTTTTGATAACAAGCATAATCACATACTAACGGGTAAAAGTATCGACGACAATACACATTGTATTTTTTTAGTTCTTCATAGAGGGTGTCTCTGCTCATGCCAAATTCATCTTCAATAATTTCAACTGGTTCATAGGCATGGTTATATGTAATGTTTTCTGGGAGTAGCGGTGGGAATTTTATGCCTGGAATGTCTTTCAATTGCTCTCGATAGATAGTGTCAATTTTATGCAGTTTCTCGATAATTCCATCTATATATCGCAGAATAAGCATACCCATCAGAGCCTGAAATTCATTCATTTTGGCGTTTGTGCCGGGCATGACGACTTCTGTTTCATTTTTGAAACCGAAATTTTTCAAATAGTTAAAAGTATTTTTCAGTCCATCTTCTTTAAATGTTAACATTCCGCCCTCGATGCTGTGGTAAAGTTTGGTGGCGTGAAAACTGAACATGCTCATGTCTCCATAATGGCAAATTGATTTTCCGTCCACTTTGACGCCAAAGGCATGTGCAGCATCATAAATAAGCCTCAGATTATGACGACGCGCAATATCTGCCAACGCATCGAGTTGACATGGATAGCCATAAACATGTACGGCCAATATCGCTGTTGTCCAAGGTGTGATTGCCGCTTCAACAGCGTTCGGGTCAATTGTGTAATAATGCGGTTCAATATCTACAAAGACAGGTCGTATTTTATTCCAGTAAAGAGCATGTGTTGTGGCGACAAAAGTAAATGGTGTTGTAATCACTTCACCGGAAATTCCCATCCCCTGAAGACCTATTTGAAGCGCCAGCGTTCCATTATTAAAAAGACAAATATTATGTGTATCGAAATACTCTGAAAGTATCTGTTCGTAACGGCGGACTAAGGGGCCTCTGTTGGTCAGCCAGTGACTATCCCATATTTCTTTTAATCCTTCCGTGAATTCTTCCAAAGGGGGCAAAAATGGCTTTGTGACATAAATGTTTTTCATGTTTTCCATCCAATGTTTATTAGCGATTTGAAATGCTTATTTTTCAACAACATACAAAATACTTTGATTTGTTATGCCGTTTTGCGCAAATATATTTTCTCCGAAAAACTCCTTCCCATATTGATGAACTATAAATCCTGAAGCCTTTACTCTGTCTAGAAAACCATCTTTTGAGTAAATACGAACATGATCATATTGCCCGAAGCGTCTCCATTTCTCGGATTCATCGATAACATATGGGTCCTCATCGATTTTTGTAACACCAAGGTTGATGGGCACCATAAGAATTCCCAATCCTAGCGGTTTTAGAATACGATACAGTTCGCTGAGTGCTTTTCTATCATCTGATACATGTTCCAAAACATGAGAACAGATGAAAAAATCAAATTGATTGTCATTAAACATATTCATGTCAGCGATGTTAACTTTGTAGTCAACATCTTCCATTTTTATATCTGCTGTTATGTATGATACATTTTTCCCTGGTTGCGCAATCAGAGCTCGGATGAAATGTGAAAGTGGAGAAGACGGGGCAAAATCTATGACCTTGATTGTCACATCCTGTTTTGTACGTCCAAAATAATCTTTGATATATAAAGCATATAAGCGATCACGGTCACTTGCTCCACACAATGGGCATGAATAGTTATGATAATTGAGAGTTTCTGCTTGTCCGTGATAACGATATCCATATTTTTTAGCATTGTTTTGATAAAATTTAGGCAGTGGTTGAAAATTCCTGATCCGGCTATTGCATATGGGACAAAGGTATTTTGCATTAAATGAATAAATCAGCTTTTTAAATACTTTAATTTTATTTTTAATCATTCGTAGGCGGATATACCTGCTAGAACTTTGTCGGGAAATAACATGACAATGTAAAATCTGAATCTAATTGTGTTAAAGATAAGGATCTGTTTTTAAAGTCCAGTCAAAATGGGGACGAACTGCGCCAATCCATTTTCCATACCAGTGCCCCCTACGTTCAACATCCTGTACTTCAAAGGACAATAAATTATAGATGTCTATGAGTGCAACAGAAGTATCTTTGACTATCAAAAGTCTTACTGTATATGTATCATTGTTAAGAAAATTTCCGGGGATGACAAAGCTGCCGCAAACTAATCCTCTCGGGTATGATTTTGCTTGACTACCTGTGTTGAAAATGCAGACGCCTTCGAGGTTATACAGGACAACACTAAAGTTTAATGCCGTATCTGGTAAGTTATTCCAAAACTCAAAAGTTAATTTAAGTGGCGTTTCAGTAGTGATGGGTGCAATCGTTTGTTCATTCAAGGGAATCACCGTAGCGCGATGAAGACGCACTTTGTCATTCCCCGGGGCGTTTTTAGGTTCTTCCCACATCTGTTTCATTAGGGATAAAGTACTTTCCTGTAAATAATTTGATACGACCTGATAAGCTTCTCCTTCATTTACAATCTGTCCTTTATTAAGAAGAATAACCCTACGGCATAAACTCTTGATGGCCGTCATATTATGACTCACAAAAAGTACGGTCCTGCCCGCCTTTGCTATATCTCCAATTTTCCCCAAACATTTTTTTTGAAACTGCGCATCTCCAACGGCCAACACTTCATCCACCACCAAAATCTCCGGTTCTAGATGGGCTGCCACTGCAAATGCTAGTCGCACATACATTCCGCTGGAGTAACGTTTGACGGGGGTGTCTAGGTATTTTTCAATTTCGGCAAATGCGACTATCTCGTCAAACTTTTTCTTAATTTCCGCACGTGTCATTCCGAGAATAGTTCCATTTAAGTAAATATTTTCTCTTCCACTGAGCTCAGGATGGAAACCGGTTCCCACTTCCAGAAGGCTGGCAACGCGTCCTTTGATGGTCACGCGTCCGGTTGTTGGTTCAGTAATACGGCTTATAATCTTCAACAGTGTGCTTTTCCCGGCACCGTTGCGGCCGATGATGCCGACGGCTTCGCCTTGTTTTATTTCAAAGTTAATATCCTTGAGCGCCCATACTTCTTCTGTTGTATCGCCTTGAATAATCGGATTGCCTTTTACTAAATCTTTGGTTTTGTTCCACAGCATTTTAGCATTATGAACCATCGCATCACGCAGGGCGACATATCGGCCGTTTTCTGCCTGATGGCCGATCGTGTATTTTTTGCCAAGATTCTCGGCTTTGATGACTACGTCAGACATAGATAGTTAAAAGTAAAAAGTAAAAAGTGAATAGTTAAAAGTTAAGAGCAAAAAGGTAAAAGTCATTTTTTTATAGTTATTTTATTGTTTTTGCTAGGCCATAGAGCATTTTGGATATTTCTGTCATTTTAGTCATTGTGCTCTCATAAATATTATTTTCTATATAATTTAACATTTTGGAAAGTTCAATCTGTGTATCAAGTTCGCTGATCGAACCTTGTGCAATGTTTAAGAATTGTTTAAATTCCTTACTGCCTTTTCTCGCTGCACCTTCTGCCAGATTGCTTGGTATAGACACAGCAGCCCTGCGCATTTGTGAAGTTAATCCATATTCCTCGCTTTTGGGAAAGGTTGCCGTTACTTTGTAAATTTCACGAGCTAATTCTAAAGATTTCTTCCACGCGATAAGATTTCTGTGTGGTCTTTCATTCATCCGGTATCACTCTTCACTTTTTACTTTTTGCTATTTTCTTTTTACTGTCCTTAAATTATATCCGCGAAAGTTTTTTCCATTTCTCGGAAACGGGATATTCCTAGCCAGAGGAAGAAGGCAATGATTGCAAGGCTAAGAAGGAAGCCCGGCAGATAAATCGGGCTGTTACCTCCAAGGATGCACCAGCGGAATCCATCGATAACGCCCACTATTGGATTGAGGCTGTAAAGCAAGCGCCATTTTTCCGGTACGACATTGCTGCTGAAACCCACGGGTGAAACATACAGACCAAACTGCACAATGAAAGGAATGACGTAACGGAAATCACGGTATTTAACATT
>CAYZRT010000067.1:0-15402 GCA_964480875.1 uncultured Smithella sp.
AAAGCGGACATATCATGTGCTACAAAATAGGACTTTTCTATTTGCTGCTAACATGACATAAATTAACGACTTTCAAAAATAATTGCTTTTAATTTTTAACTGAAAGAATACATGCTCCTGGTTATTAAAAATTTAAGAAGCGGAAAGAAACGCCCTTTTATTTTTTTCATAAAGAATAACAAACTTATTCCTAAATATCATTAGTGCTATGAGATAACGGGTCTCACTAAATTCTTGACAATGCCGGCTAAAATAAACTATTCATTTTATATAAGATATATGAGGAGATAATATGTTGGACATCATTGAAAAAGCCGTAAAAGAAGGACGAAAAACGCTGTCCGAATATGAATCCAGGCTGGTCATAGAATCCGCGGGGGTTTTTGTTGCGGCGGCGGCGCTTACTCAAACAAAAAATGAGGCCATTAAGGAGGCCGGGAAAATGGGTTATCCTGTGGTCATGAAAGGCTGTTCTGCCGAACTTTCCCATAAAACAGAAGCGGGCATGGTGGCGCTGAACATTACCGATGCTGAACAGGTCGCAAAAATTTTTGATGAGCTCACAAACAAGGCGAAAAAGCTGGATGGCATTCTGGTTGAAAAGATGCTGCGTGGCTCCCGCGAACTTGTCATCGGTCTTTCGCGTGATTCGAGCTTTGGACCATGTGTGATGTTCGGTCTGGGCGGAATATTTACCGAAGTGTTGAAAGACGTTACTTTCCGGGTCGCGCCACTGACCAAAGAAGACGCGCTGGAAATGATCGACGAAATCAAGACGAAGAAATTACTTGATGAATTCCGGGGAAGTCCGGCAATTGATCGGGATGCTTTGGCTAAAGCGCTTGTAGGAATTGGAGATCTGGGCGTTAAATATGATGCCATTGCCGAGATTGATATTAACCCGCTTATTATCTGCGGAGATAAACCTGTCGCCGCGGACGCGCTGGTGATTTTAAAATAACTGGAGATTTAAATGTTAGATTATTTTTTTAATCCAAAAAGCGTCGCTATTATCGGCGCGTCGAGTAATACCAATAAGGGCGGCTATCATATTATTAAAAATGTCACATCCGGTTTTCCCGGAAAGATTTATCCCGTTAATAAAAGTTACAAGGAGATTTTAGGTCTCCCCTGCTATCCAGACCTGGCTTCGATTCCCGGCAATATCGACCTCGCCATTTACTTTATACCTTCAAAGGAACTTCCTCACACGGTTAACGAATGCGCGAAAAAAGGAGCTAAGGGCATTATCATCGAATCCGGTGGTTTTAATGAAGCAGGAGTGGAAGGCGCAAAAATTCAGAAGCGAGCTTTGGAGAACGCCGCGAAGGCTGGCATCAGGCTGTGGGGACCCAACTGCATGGGCTTCATTGATGCCAACAGAACGTATGTTTTTTCTTTTATCAACTCACTGGTCTGGCCGGATGTGCTCAAAGGCGGCGATGTCGGCCTGATTGTTCAAAGCGGTATGCTCTCGGCCGGGTTTCTGCTTCACGCTCTTCAGGAAGGAATCATGGGTGTCAGCAAAGCCTGCTCCATCGGCAACAAGTGTGATATTGATGAAAACGATTTACTGGAGTACATGATAAAGGACAAGGAAACCGAAATCATCGCCTGCTATCTCGAATCACTGGTGAACGGCAGAAAATTTTTAAACCTGGCGAAGAAAACAAAAAAACCCATCATCGTTTTGATGGGCGGGCGCAGCGCCCAGGGAGCGAAAGCCGCCCAAAGTCATACGGCCAGCCTCTCGGGAAACTATAAAATTGCCAGCGCCGCGTTCAAACAGGCGGGCATTATTGAAGTATTCGATCCGGCTGAGCTCACCGATATGGCCAGAGCTTTTTCCAAGAAGATGCCCTGTCACACCGGCAAAGGAACGGCTGTTCTCACCTTTTCCGGTGGGGCCGGAACCATTACCACAGACCTGATGGACGATTGCGGTTTAGAATTGGCCAAATTGTCCGGAAATACGCTTGCCTCCATCGCGGAACTTTTCCCCGCGTGGAACAAGCCTGATCATCCCCTTGATCTCTGGATAGCCATTGAACAGCACGGTTTTGAAAAGGTATTCCGGCGCTCTCTTGATGCTGTCATAAACGATCCGGCGGTAGATTCCATGATATTTCACGCTTACGCTACACCTCTGATCAAACAGGAATTTTTCAATGAACTGGCCGATCTCATCAGGCAGCACGAAAAACCTGTTGTCTTATGGATAGAAGGAAGAAAAGACTTCGCCGAGTATTTAAGAGGTCAGGCGGAAAACGCGGGATTACCGGCATTCAGAGAAATGAGCAGATGCGTCACTGTAATGAATGGAATCAAACAACACTTTACCAGGAAGCCGGTAAACTAGTCATGCAATCAGCAGAGTAAAAGGTTAACCTGCATTCATTCAAAACAACAGGAACAGGTTTCTGTAATGAATGATTTTATATTTGAACCGGTAAAAGGCAAAACGAAACCCTATGTGGAATCATTGCGGCAGCTTTTGAAAAATACGCGGTATCCTTTTGCACCAGGCGATAAGGTGGGCATCAAGCTCCACTGGGGAGAAAGAGGCAACAAAGGATTTCTCCCTCCCGATTATGCCAAAGCAATAGCCGCATGGCTCATGAACAGCGGGGCAAAACCGTTTATTTTTGATACGACGGTGCTTTATTCCGGCGGTCGCCGAACCGCCGAAGACTCTCTCAAGACCGCCGCTACTCACGGTTATACAACCGACTTCCTTGGCTGCCCTCTTGTTATTGCCGACGGCATGGACGGACGAAATGTCACCTCTATTCCCTCCGGTTATAAGCATTTTAAAACCGTTCAGGTGGGAAATGTGTTTGATATGGCGCAGGGATTTGTCATCTTTTCCCATTTCAAGGGACACATGGTTTCTTTGTTCGGCGGATCCATCAAGAATATTTCGATGGGTTTTGCTTCCCGCGCGCAGAAACAGCGGATGCATTCCGATTATCACCCGGTTCTGAATAAAAAACTATGCACACGCTGCGGCGTCTGCGCCGAAATCTGCCCGACCAAGGCGGCAACAATTTCCGAACCGAATTATCCCGTCTATGATTTAAAAAAATGCATCGGCTGCGCTCAATGCATAGCGATGTGCCCGGAACTGGCGCTTCAGATTTTCTGGAATTCGGATATGACGGTTTTTCAGGAAAAGCTGGTGGAAACAGCGGCCGCGGTCTGGAAGAAAATCAAAGATAAAACGGTTATCATCAACGCTCTGATCAATATCACGGTAGAATGCGATTGCCTTCCGGGAAAGAATCCTTTTATTGCTCCGGATTACGGCTTCATCGGCGGCTACCATCCTGTGGCAGTGGATGAGGAATCGCTAAGAATAACAGGACCGGGCATATTTGAAAAAGTCCATCCCGGCATTCCCTGGAAGCGTCAGTTTTCTTATGCCCGCGAAATCGGATTTTAATCAAATAAATCAACCGGCATTAATTTCGTGCAGCTTATTAATACGGTGTCTTACTTTCTCTGATGATCAATCCAAAAGCCCTCTGGATTGCAAAATCGGCTTTAATTTTTCCGCAAGGTTTTGCGCGATTTGAATCATTCCATAATCTCCCAGATGAACCATATCTGGAGCAAAACCTCCCGCCACATCAGGCATCAACTCCGGACCTTCCACCAAATAAACATTATCGAGGGAGGATGCCGCAACGGCTTCCCTGAGCAGACGACGGTAGATTTCTGGCTTCTTTTTCATGGCAATATAATCTCCGATATATGGCTTTATCGTTATGCACACAACCGGTCTTTTTCTATTACTCCCCGCAACTTTGTTGATCATATAACGAACACGTTCAGAGAATTTTTCAGGAGAAAAAACGCCAACCATATTCAATGATAGATCAAGCGTTGCAAAGTCCCAGTCGCTTCTTCCCGCAATATAGTCAGCCATTTCGGGCTCACAGTAAGCTGAACAACTGGTGCCAAGATTGATAACATCCGCTCCCAGGCTGCAGCCGACTAAATTTATATAAGTTAATTGAGGTTCGGAAGCATAAAAACCCTGCGTCAGCGAAGTTCCGTACGCCAGATATCTTAATTTAGGTAATTCTTCCGCCTTGGGCGGTCGCAAATTCCCTTTTGTTGTAATATTATGAAACCTGACGGGGGAACCTGTTGTAGTGCCCCACAATCTCACTCTGCATACATGGGGAGAAAACGGCGCACCCACGGCAACTTTTTCAGCCATTTTGATAAAGTCAGGCGGCATAATAATTTCCATAGTTGTTTTTTGTAGTGGAATGACAAAACGCTGAAGTGTCTGAAATGTTCCGAAAAATATCCGGGCTTCAGTAATGATACCATCGCCAAGCTTTTTTGCCATTTTGTCCAATGAAAGGGTAATTCTTACAGGATAGGTGTCACTGACAAAACGGATTTCCGAACCGGAAGGACAAACCATCATCATTTGTCCGCCTATACTCAGTTTCTTCACCAGAGTGTCAGGAATACGCCCCAAAAGGACGCCTTCAACACCTCCATGATTGTATAATTCGTCTATATTATGAAAATCAACATTCTTAAAAATCATGGTTATACCTTTCATAAAAAACTTTCATGCCCCCGGCAATGATACCGGATCCATGAAAGTTTAATTTTTAATATAAATTCATTATGCGCTTATAGCAAGATATATTAAGCATGTCAATATTGCCGGCACGCGTTATATCGGCTTCAACGCGAATCAGGCGCATCCGATAATGGTTCGTCTGCCAACGGTAACAGATTCAACTTTTTGCCGGAATTCTTTCGGGTCTTTTACGTGGTAAGATAATTTGCTTTATTCGCCACCCGCGCTTTTTGGCGCCCGGTTTCCGCAATGTTTGTTTTTATCTTTTTTCTTTCAATCTCAGTTTATTGAAAGATGCCTGATTAGAAAATATCATCGTCTTGTCCGCATGAAAGCGTTTCTGTTCTAATAGAATATCACGTACCGATTTCGCGTAATTGTCTGATCATAAAGATATTGATTGATATCAAACCATCCCTTCTTCCGCAAAGCTGTAAAAAGAACCATCGCCGATTACAATGTGATCAAGCATTTTGATCTCCAAAAGTTTCCCCGCATTTTTTAGTTCCTGAGTAAATTTTATATCTTCGGGGCTGGGGGAAAGGTTGCCGCTGGGATGATTATGTACGCAGATAATCGCCGCCGCAAATTTCTGTAAAGCGGCATGAATGATTTCCCTCACAATCGGCATGGCGTGGTTGACAGTGCCCGATGCGACATCGGCAATTTCAATTATTTTATTATTGCTGTTGAGGAAGAGAACCTTGAAAATTTCCGTTTTGAGGTCGCGCATCTGCGGCATGACGATATTGACAACGTCCTGCGCCGAGGACACCTTCTGTTTGGAATCATTTGTTTCAATTTCCCGGAATCGGCGACCGATTTCCAGCGCCGCCTGAATTTGCGCAAGTTTTGCAGGCCCCAGTCCCTTGAATGCTTTCCAGTCGCGCATATCGGTTTGGTTCATGTTGCGGAAAGAGCCGAATCTATCCATAATGCGGCGCGCAAGATCAATGGCACTTTCGCCTTTGACTCCCGTGCGCAATAAAATCGCCAGAAGTTCCGATTTACTCAGCGTATTTGCACCTTTTTTGAGTAGTTTTTCGCGCGGCCTGTCGTCCTCCGGCCATGTATTTATTCCTTTAGAGGTGTTTTCCATTTTTTTTACCCGCTTCCATTCTGTAACGATACGGCAACCATATATCCGTCACTGACAGCACCGTTCATCAAAGCCTTCTTATCTTTCAGCAATGCTTCTTTTTCTGTTCAGCGTTCATTGACCAATAGTGTCTGTGATTTTTTGCAAGAATCTTTTTTATAGAGATTAATTATTTTATTTTTCAAGTTTTTCCAATAGTCTCTTCCGACGTCTTTTGGCTATTTCCTTGACGAACTTTTCCGTGATAAACCTTCTCTTAACGATCTTCACATGATTCTTGATAATATCCATACCGTTTCCAACCAGATTAGTGTTCAGCACCCAGAAATAGTAGCGCTTTTTACAATCCACGCCCTGCTGCCGAAGATAATCGAAAGGATAAATCAAAACCATGATTGACTCAAGACCGTAAACCCTGCCGGCCATACTCACGGCATCCTTTAACACCGACCACGGCAACGTATTATCTATCACGATAATCTTAATGCTGTTTATCAGCTCCGACATATTGACGCCAAGATCTGAAACATCGACAATCAGCGCCGCCTTGATCCGTCCGTCTTGCCTGATGGAATAAACGTGACACTCCCTTTTCAGGCCTATTTTATGATACATACTCATAATGTTGTCGCGACTTTGATTTGCTGGAGTATCATTCTCGTTCCCTGATAATTCGTTTTCGGCCGTACGGCATTCCAACGCGAAGGCATCGAGCATCATGCCTCCGCCGACCCCATCGTAATATTCTCTCATAACAATCAAATCGCCTCTGGAAAATTTTTCCATAGTCCAGTCGCCGGAAAGACCGTTGACACCGGGATCCACATGCATTGACATGTAAGCAAACAAATCCCTGGAACAAACATTCCGATTTTTGAAGGTGTGCCATACGCCCCCGAAATAATAATTGGAAAATTTGTTTTCCGGCCGATAATAACAGAAATTATACCGCATGTCTTTGGAGCGCACCGGCAGGCGATAGAGGCAATCCATATAGTTCACAAAATGATTAAGGATTTTCAATCCCGTTCGCATTCCCCTCATCGGAACAGCAGCCATATGATGAATAATCCAGGATTCTTCATACGTCTTGACCATGGACATATGAGCGTAAACCTGACCCTGATCCTGATAGGTCAGATGCGTGAAGATGTCCTGACCCTCTTCATAAAGTTTACGATAGGTCTCCTTGAGCGCCGTGGCATAGGGGCTGATGATTCCATATTTGTCGGGATAGATAAATCCCGATCCGAAAAAGAGTTCCCAGAGAGAATTCATATTGACTTTACCCGTCATGTTGACATGCGGATCAGCGGCCTTGCTCACGGCGTCGAACAGACGACGCTGATCATGCAGAGACATATCCAAAATATAAAAACCATACCTTGCCAAATTCTTCGTTTGTTTGAAACGATAGATCACCTGGGCCGCGCAGCTCAAAGAACTCACCATGCCGGGTAACTGAAGCGTCATTTGCGGAATGACCATGCCCGGGACAAGAAGTGATTCATTTTCCGGAACTGTTACGGAAAAACCAGAGGCTGAAATATCGTCAATCTTGCATTGAATAGAAAGACCGCACAGAGGATGGACAAAGTGAATAACCGGATGCGGCGTTATTCTTACCCTGTCATTCGGATATTTACGGGTTGAAAAAACCGGCCGGTTATCATGGACGGGCTGGAGAATGATGTATGAACCTTCATTGTCGCTGCGCAACATGCGGCATTCGCCCATGAAATGAGTTTTGTCGTCCTGACTCAATTTCAAAAATAAATGATTCGCCGGATTGATGTCCTCCGGAGTATTCAGATAAACTCTTAAATCATTGGGGTTGATGTCTTCCAGCACCCCATGCACATTGATGTTCCCCTGAACAATTTCAGCATCAACCCCCTCACATATATGACGAACAGCCTGTCGCTTGCTGTAAGAATGCGCCTTCTCGGGTATTCTGAGAACAAGCGACTCCTGGTCAAGAGAAATCATGTCTATAGGGATGACTATCAATGACTTACGATTATCTATTACCAGATTCAAAGGTCCATGACTTTGCAAATCAACTGCTGCCGAATCGGCGAAACGAATGGTAACTTTATCGTCAAGACACGGCCCCGGTTCTCCCGGATGAAGAAATTCCTCCCCGGTATGGAGATCCTTAATATGAATGGAAACCTGCTCTTTGATAAAATTCAGATGATTGATGATGTTGATAAGCGTCTTTTTAGTGACTTTCGGGGGGGTGGCTTTGGCGGAAGCCACGACACTGGGATTGATTTTCTTCAAGGGAAGATCATCCTTGAAAGTGGTAAGCTTTTGACCGGTTTGTTTATGATTATGATTCGTTATTGTTTGATAGGCCAGTTGAAACGGACGCAGAAGAGAAGAATATTCTAAATCAGCGGCGGATATACCTCCTCCGGAAGATTGCATTAAACTGCTTTTGCCATTTCCAAAGATTTCATCGTAGTTATCCTCAGCGCGCCACGAGTTTTTCAAAATTCTTATTAGACGCAGTGGAGGAGTCCGTTTGATTATGTTTTGCTGCCCATCATGTCTGAAATTTCTAAAAAACTCCATAAAGAGCCTCACTGCTTTAATTCAATGAAAATCCCTCTATTCTTGATTATATCGGAGTTTTTTAACTGCTCTCCGCCTTTCAGTACTTCTTTTTTCTATTTTATCCTCTCGCTTACAGGTTTTCTTCCCTTACAGAGAATCAGCGGCGAATAAGTGAATCGTCGCGGATTTCTGAAAAAATTTTTAAAGTCTATTACAAATTGTTCGCTGCCACCCGGATATGTTTTTAACACTTCCGGCGCTTTTTTGATCCCTATTTCAACTTTTTTCATCCAATTGAATTCGTCGGCTGCTTGAAGTTCTCCGAATATTAGATGATGCGGCATGATGTTGATGCCTATGTCCTCGAAATTCAAATCATAAAGATGAGCATAGAATTTGCGCCCGGCAAAAAGATCGAAATTATAATGATCCTGAGCGTAGAACATGAATTGTTTAATGACATTCTCTATCTGAGACGGCATTTCCCAGTGGCTGAGACAATTATGGTCAAGATCCAGCAGACATATATAGCCGCCCGGTTTAAGATTGGCGCTGATATTCCTGATGATGTCAAAAGCGCCATCGCGATAATATTCAAGCACGAATCGCACCCAGATAAAATCGAATTGCCCAAGATCTTTCATCGGGAAACGAATATCTCTGACCTGAAAGTCTATGCCCCTTTTTCCACCGTAGAATGATCGTGCATGTTGAATGCGACTCTCTGAAATATCTACTCCTACCGCTTCGCCATCTGGCCGAACCAGGTCGTGTAACAGAGCGGTGGTCTTGCCTGGACCGCATCCCACATCCAGCACCCGCGCCCCTGAACCAATACCGAACCATAAAGCCTGCTTTGTCACCTCTTCCGGATCAGTTTTCAGATCAAGGCGCTTTCCCTCCTCATCGTTTTCCATTAAATATGCCTGCGTCTGCGTCATCCATCCTCCGTTTATATTTTTTCCGATTATTCTTAATCAAATGAATTTGAAATTCAATGAATTGGCTCTTCTTTGTCAACCGGCACTGGCGATAAATCATGTTATGTCGCGCGCATCTCTCCAGAATCCATTTTTTGTGTTGTATAGAAATTGATAAAAGCCTCGACAATATCCCGGCTGAAATGAACATCACTTTCCCTGCGCAGCATTGCAAATGCTTCCTCGACAGGGATGGGATCGCGATAAAGACGTTTGGCCGTAATGGCCTCAAAGAAATCGGCAACCGCGATGATTCGCGACCCGATGGGGATTTCGTGTCCCTTCAATCCGCGAGGATATCCGCTCCCATCAATTTTTTCGTGATGCGCTTCGGCTATTTCCGGAATAAGGCTGTACGATCCGTGAAAATCAATCTGTTCGAGTATGGTTCGTGTTTTTACGGCATGGGTCTTAATGGTTTCATATTCTTCTTCTGTAAGAAGCCCTTCTTTTTTAAGCAGGGCATCGGAAATGCCAATTTTGCCGTAATCATGCAGGGAAGCGGCCACCCCCACCACTTCCGTATAATCGGATGGAATGTTCATTTCCTTGCATATCCCAACAGCGTATTCAGTCACCTTTTCGGAATGACCGGCTGTATAGGGATCCCGTGCGTCAATGCTCGCCGCCAGCGCTTTCAATATGGACTTCAACTGGCTGGTGCGTTCTTCGTGCAACTGAGCATTGCGTATGCTTACGCCAAGAACGGACGCCACACCCATCAAAAGACGAAGATCACTTTCTACAAGCACTCTTTGTGTTTTGACGTTATCAACGGTCAGGACGCCGACAGAATTGTTATCGGAAATAATCGGACAGCAGATAAACGATTGAGAACCCATGTCCTTCACAAACTGCAGACTTTTTTGTGAAAGTCTCCCGGTGATGGTATTAATATCGTTGATGAGATACGGCTTTTTTTCCCTGAAGGAGGTTACAAAAACGCCCTTTGACTGCGGTTTGGTCAAATCGAATTCCGTCGCCTTTACGATATTCAACTGTTTTTCAGTATATCCGTAGCCTGTTTTAAAAATAAGCCTGGTTTTTTCTTTATTGGCAAAAAGGATGATACTTCTGTCATATCCGAGTCTCTTTTCCAATATGTGAGTCACATTTTGCATAATGTCATCTATATTCACATATCGGTTGATCGCTTCACCAATCTCATGCACCATTTGCGAGTTGTTATAATTGAGGTCCATTTGCTTTATCAAATCGTCGCGTGAATGCTCAAGATTCATGATGCTGTTTCTGAGTTGTTTTTTTGTCTGCCGGTCACTTATAAAAGCTACCATGAGGGCAGTCGCTACCGCTATCGGAACAAAATATATCAGTTCATCAACCGGATAGATTATTGCCAAGATTATACTGATAACAGCTAATAATACAGTAATGATATTTCTGGTTCTCTTAAACAGATATGAACGGTTGCTCTCCAGAGAAATGATATAACGGCAGCATTTCCCTCCTTTAAAAACACACTCAGGATGCTCTATTTGGGGAATGGCATTATTAAACATGAGAGAAATTGATTCAAAATGACCCATCCTATTTTCGCATTGAAATAGTTGTTCCTGAACGCCTTCTTTTGGTGTAATGACAATTTCAACTTTTCTTGAATTTATTTCTTTCGATTCATACGTGACGGATCGCGAAAACTGATTGGCTACTTTGCCGATCAATTTATAAGTATAGGCAGGATTTATCATACCCAGAACATACTGCCTCATAACACCGATGGATTCAGGAGAAGCCGCATAACGACCGGCTTCTCGCGAAATGTTGGCGGAACCAGTCATTTCTTCAAGCTTTTCGTGGAACAGATTGACTTGTTCCTGGGTAAACCAGTGATTCTGATCCGCTACCTCATATGGCTCCATATGAGCATGCTCATATATTTTATCGATGTTTACATGCTCATAACATTTCTTAATATACTTAATGTATGAATTGAATATGCGACTGTTATACAGAGGTTCTGAATCCAAATAAGAGTCCCCCGGACAAAATACGAAACTAAGAATTATCAATTCCGAATTTTTAGTTGTTTACTTATACAAAGAAAAGTTTTTTTTGTCAATGAAATACAGTGCAATACATTGGAAATGAGACGTTTAGTTCTCTTTAAGACAGACGTGATTCTCCCCGCGGTTTACCGCGGGGCATTCTGCAAGAATATAATAAATCATGATTTTATTCGACTAGACAAGACTTCTTGAAATGAATGAAGCATATCGTCCTTATAAACGTTGCCTATTGCCGCCATTTTAGCCAATTTGTGCCTTCTGGCAATAAATTCTTTTCTCTGCCTTGGTGCCATGCCAAAAAAAATGTCCAAGTTATCTCCATGATATATAACTCCTGACGTTTCAAGTTCGAAAAAAGCTTTGGTTGCATGTTCTTTGGCTTTTCTTGAATCCATGGTGTTATGCTCCCACTCATACATAGATCCCTTCAAACCATAGAATTGTGCGTTTTTCGTCTCAGAGATGGGACTTAATGGCGCAATAAGAAAAGGGAACATGGTAAAATAAATATATCCTTCTAATTCCGGATGCTCCAGTTCCTTGATGAAACTGATTGTACGTTTGATTGTTTCTTCTGTTTCTCCTGGAAATCCAAAAAGGAAATAACAGGAACAGTTTATCCCTGCCTTCATGATTTTTTTTACGACCTGAGCATATAACTCCGGATTGGCTTTCTTATTCATGCTCGCTAACAATGCAGGATCTGCCGATTCCAGACCTAATTGTACTTCAATGCAACCGGCTTTTTTCAAAAGCTCCATATCCATTTCCTTTAAAGCGCTGACTCTTATAAAACTTTTCCATTTAACTTTAATATCCTGATCGATAAAATTCTGACAGACTTTTTTTAAGTCATTTCTTCCCAATCTGAAATTATCATCCACAAACCACACATATCGCGCTCCTCTTGCTTCGACGGCTTTTAACTCAGCTATCAATTTATCCAGTGGTTTTACTCCCATCATCCGTCTGTCTTTCATGAAATTACAAAATGCGCAGTTATAGGGACAACCATAGCTGGCTTGGATAGGAATTACTCCTGCTTTAAAATAATCCCGGGGCATATTTCCCCAGTCAACAGAAACACCTCCTCTTTTTTTAATTTCATCAGTCTTTTTATTGAAGATATATTTTTTTGTTTGATAAGTTGCCGTGTTCGGCAAAGTGTCTATTTTCCCTCTGCTCTTGAGCATTTTTAAAGCACTTGACAAAGTAGATTCCCCGGCAGCGCTGATGATATAAAGATCAACTGGAGGCTCATCATTTTCTTCTAGGAAAAGGTAATCTGATCTAAAACCATCCACTATCGGTGATTCCGAGAGTGACCTTTCTCTAATTCTATTAGAAAGATGTACAAATTGTCCACCTGCTATGATGAAAATTTCTGGCGCCAGAGATTTGATATCTCGCACCATTTTATCCAATGTTTTTTTGTGCATAATGAAAGATGTAGAAATCACCACAACCTTCGGCGATTGTTTCAGCATCTGAATAAAATGATCTCTTTCATCGAAATAATTATTGATCAAGCCAACATCAAATCCCTGACCGGATAGATAGCTGAAAAGAAAAATGCCGTTAAGTTTAAGTGAAGACGCCCAACTGGAAATTCCGTCTTCTTTAATCGGTTCGATTACCCGTCCATTGTTATCAAGAAAGTTTTTGATAGTCTGTATTGTAGCAATATGTCCGTCAATCATTAATTTTAATTGAGAAGTTCCCGATACGCTCTCCGAACCGCTATCGGCAATAATAACGACATCCATAAGATTCCCCTGCGTTCCTAATATTTTTGAATACCTGAATGAATTTCAAGTGATAAGAACTGATTATAAAAAAACACAATTCCCGCTGTTATTGGTTGGAACTATAGGGAATGAGGTTTTCTATGTCAAGTAAATCTTGACCAAAGAGCGTCAATGCCTAACTTCTTATTTTCGCTACTTGTTTTTGCGCATGGACGCGAGTTTTGTCTGCAGGTCGTCTATTCGCCGATGATTATCTTCGGAACCGATATAGGAACGGAAGAGCCATTCCTGCTGGCGCATGGCCTGATCAAGACTGGAATTCAACAGAAGATGCGTGAGTTGCTTGGTTTCCTTGAGACAGCCGCGGTCATACGTAGCCATTTCGCGCGCGATGGCTCCGACCTCTTTCAGAAGTTCTCCTTCAGGAAAGATACGGGATACATATCCCATCCGCAGGGCTTCCTGCGCATCCCAGATTCGTCCGGTCAGGGCCGATTCCATGGCATTGCTCAAGCCCACTATTCGCCACAGCGGATCCATGGTCGGATTCAAGGAAAGTACAATCTCACGCTGACCGAATCTGGCGCGTTCGGACGCATAACGGATATCGCACATCATGGTCAGGTCGAATCCTCCGGCGATGGCCGGACCGCCCACCGCACAGATGACCGGCTGTTCGCAGAACAGAACGGAGCGATAGGCACGATGAAACAATGCGGTATAGGCCTCGTTGTTAACTTTTTGCAGGGTGCGGATATAGGTCAAATCAAATCCGGCGGAAAAATACCGTTCGCCGCCGGTGAAAACTACGACATGCACGTCCTGCCGACGCGAAAGATCTGTAAATATAGCTTCGATTTCCTCCAGCACTTGAGGCGACAGAGAGTTCCCTTTATCCGGTCTGTTTATGGTAACCTTAGCAACTTTTTCTTCAACAGAAAGCAACAGATATTGCGCCGCCATTATTGATATCCTCCTGAGATTTTTATCGCTTCATCTTTTTTTGTTTCAATTTCAATTTTTTCTTAGCCAAAGCAACAGGCCTCTTCTTTTTTATCGGCGATGTTTTTATTTTTTTCGCATTGATAGGTTCCAAAGCCAGCTTAATCACATCCATCATATCCTTGACAAAATGAAAAGAGATGTTCTTTTGCACATTGTCCGGAATATCCGCAATATCCTTACGGTTCCAGTCCGGCAATAAAATAGTCTTGATGCCCGCGCGATAAGCTGCCAGCACTTTTTCCTTAATGCCGCCAACGGGCAGCACAGCCCCCCGCAACGTGATTTCTCCGGTCATGGCCAGATTTTTTTTCACCTTGCGTCTGGTCAGAAGCGACGTAAGCGCTGTCAGCATCGTGACCCCCGCCGACGGGCCATCCTTGGGTATCGCTCCCGCCGGCACATGAACATGAATATCCATGTTGTCAAAAAACTCTGAATCCACACCCAGTTCTTCGGCGTTCGTGCGGATAAAGCTTAATGCCGCCGACGCTGATTCTTTCATAACGTCTCCCAGCTGACCGGTCAGCGCAAGGCCTTTCTTGCCTCTCATAGCCGTAGCTTCAATAAAGAGCGTGTCCCCGCCCACCGGTGTCCAGGCCAGTCCGATCGCAATGCCGGGCTTGGTAATACGAGCGTCAATATCTGTCGGAACCCGCACCGGCCCGAGATAAACCGCTATATCTTTTTCCGTAAGTGCTTTGGACTTTATGCTGCCTTCCGCAACCTGTGCGGCAACACCGCGACAGGCGTTGGCAATTTCTCTCTCCAGATTGCGCACACCGGCCTCCCGTGTGTAACCGATTATTATCGCGTTGAGCGCTTTGTCGGTTAATTTAAACTGAGTTTCACTCAGGCCGTTTTCTTTTAACTGCCGTGGGATCAAATACCGTTCGGCAATTTTCACCTTCTCTTCCTGCGTGTAACCGTTGAGCTCGATAACTTCCAGCCTGTCAAGTAAAGCAGGGGGAATCGTATCCAGCATATTGGCCGTGGTAATAAACATGACGCTGGAAAGATCAAAGGCCACATCCAGGTAATGATCGGAAAAAGTGTTGTTTTGTTGAGGATCCAGAACTTCCAGCAACGCTGAGGACGGATCACCGCGGAAATCACTGCCGACCTTGTCTATCTCATCCAGCATAAATACGGGATTGTTCGATTCCGCCCGCCTGAGTCCCTGGATAATGCGACCGGGCAAAGCGCCGATATATGTCCGGCGATGACCGCGTATTTCCGCTTCATCGCGCACTCCGCCCAGCGATATCCGCACAAACTTGCGGCCCAAAGCCCTCGCGATGGAATGCCCCAGTGATGTTTTACCCGTACCGGGGGGACCGACAAAGCAAAGAATCGGCCCTTTGGAATCCGGTTTCAG
>CAYZRT010000068.1:0-15037 GCA_964480875.1 uncultured Smithella sp.
ATATTTCAGTTCCAGTGCGGCAGGCAAAACGCCGTCGGCATTACGATACCGGTTGACATAACGTTCAAACCAGTCATTGAGAAATGTTTTTGAATCCTGTGTCATTTTGGCAACAGTTCCAGTTGAGCAGCCGTAATCATCTTTTCTTGCCTATCGCGTAGTTGCGCAGGGCTTTATGAAAGGTATTGGCGGCAAGCAGAGCGCAATGCTCTGAATCCTTGGGCATACCGCCCAAATGTTCCAGAATGGAACTCTGGTTGATTTTTATGCACTCCCTGACAGGTTTGCCCTTCGCCATCACGGTCGCTGCCGATCCCGCGGCGTGAGATGTCATGCATCCGTCAGTCGTATAGGAAATGTCCACGATCTTGTCATTGCTGATTTTGAGGAACATTTCCATGGTATCCCCGCACGGTCCTTTTATTTTGGCGTAGCCGTCCGGTTTTTCAAGCGTTCCGCAATTTCTCGGATCGTTTCCGTAATCAATAACTTTTTCGGAAAGGCCGCCCGTTATTTTTTCCATAAGCAGATCAATCATTTCCTGTGTGATTTGTTCTTCGGTCTTTATTGGATTGTCGCCCATTTTGTCGCTCCTTATTGTTCATTATCGAATCGGCATTATTGTTATCCAATTTTTTTAAACAATCTGTTTACCGGCGTTTGCTCCGCTTTTAACCGCATAAACGGCTGTGATTTTTGCCACAATGGCCGATTTCGGGTTCAACGTATCTTTGATGCATTTCACCCATTGAACATCTTCTCTGAAGATATCATCATCCGTGTGAATCGTAATATCCGCCTTAATCTGAAAACCATCCTTCTCGCCCCACCAGGTCAGCGCGATTTTAGGATTTTCTTTCAGATTGTTTAACGTTTTGCCGAAATACTGGTCGGAAATGAGCAGCGTTTCATCGTCCAGAAATTTGACCGCGGCAATCGGCACAACATTGGGATTGCCGTCTTTTGTTGACGTTGCGAGGTATGCAATCTTTGTCGCTTTTAAACTTTCCTTTATTTCGTCGGTGACTTTAGCCATAAAAAATATCCCTCCGTGGCTTAAATTGTCATTTTTAATGATCGTTCACAACTCTTACCAAAAATGTTAAACTTTTTATTTTGCCACTTAGCATAAAATATCAAAGAGATAAAATATCAAATTCATCATATGCACATGATGAGAACATTACAGCCTATCCTGAAAAATCGGTTGACTAACAGAGGTTGAAATAATAATGACCACCCAATATGAGTTGACGGGAGATTAATGAAAGATAAGCATTTATATATTGAAACGTTCGGCTGCCAGATGAACGTGCATGATTCCGAGCAAATGGTCGTCTTGCTGGCGGGCATGGGCTACACGCTGACCGATGATGCACAAAAAGCAGACTTGATACTGATCAATGGCTGCTCCATTCGGGAGAAGGCGGAACAAAAGGCTTTCAGTGAACTGGGACGCTTAATCAGATTAAAACAGAAAAATCCTGATTTGATCGTCGGTTTTGGCGGCTGTCTGGCACAGCATCTGGGCAGGAAAGTTTACAGTCGGATGCGCGATGTTGATTTTGTCTTCGGCACGCATAATATTCATCGTTTGCCGGAGATGGTAGCCGCCTGTCAACGAGAGCGCAAGAAAATCACACGCACTGATTTTTCTCCGAACATCACTTCACTCAATATCTTTGCGATTCCCTCTCAAGGATCAATCAGCTCTTTTGTATCCATCATGCAGGGTTGTGACAACTATTGCGCATATTGCGTGGTGCCCTATCTTCGCGGACCGGAAATGAGCCGGACACCGGTAGACATCGTTGATGAAATCAAAAAACTGGTTCAGCACGGCGTAAAAGAAGTTACGCTTCTGGGACAAAACGTGAACTCGTACGGACGGAAATTGAATGAGCCATGCAATTTTGTTTCACTCATCAAAAAAATAAATGACATCGACGGTCTGGAAAGAATCCGCTTTACCACATCGCATCCCAAGGATTTGTCCGACGATTTGATTAACTGCTTTGCCACGGTGCCGAAATTATGCGAACACATTCATATGGCCGTTCAATCGGGATCCAATCGTATTTTAAAACGGATGAACCGGGGATATACTGCTGAGGACTTTCTGGAAAAAGTTGAAAAGTTGCGACGTATTTGTCCGAACATCAGCATTACGTCCGATATCATCGTCGGATTTCCCGGTGAAACACAAGAAGATTACGAGTCCACTATTGATTTAATGGAGAAGATCCGGTTTGACCTGCTATTTTCTTTTAAATACTCCGCGCGCGCGGGAACGGCCGCCCAAAAATTGGAGGACAACGTTTCCGAAGACGAAAAAAAACAAAGGCTCAAAGACTTGCAGGACCTGCAAAACATTCATACGCAGGAAAAACATACAGCGTTGGAAGGAAGCATTCAAGAGGTTCTCGCGGAAGGTCTCAGCAAAAACTCCGGACAGGACATGATGGGACGAGCGCGTTCCTGGAAAATCGTCAATTTTATAGGCGGGTCGGAATTAGTCGGCAAACTCGTTAACGTCGAAATCACCCGTGGCTATCTGCATTCATTGCGCGGAAAAATGAAGGAAACCTGAACCCGGTCCGGAAGTGAATCAAACGTCTCAAAAAACCGAATCATTCATTTCTCTAATTTAGTTCACGTAAAAATAAGTCCTCTTTACTAGTCGTATTATTGCAACTTAGTCGCATTAATAGTTGCATATTTACGACAATTTATAACGGATATGAAGATTCATATATTGATTAACTAATTGTAATTATTTATTAATATTTGAATAGTATCGATTGGCACTTTCCTTGCAATTTACTATTCACGTGAAAAGGAATGACATTTTCAGGCAGATTGGAAAGGTTCAAACAATATGAAGATTGCTCTGTCCATATGGAAAGATTGTATCTCCACTGTTTTTGATTCGGCGGATCAATTGTTGATTTTTGAACCCGACGGAACAAGCGGACACAAGAGAACAACCATCAAGTTAATCTCTACCGATGTTCAGGGACGGGCCAGCGAAATGAAAGAGCAGCACATTGATGTTTTAATTTGCGGAGCCATTTCCAGGCCTCTTGAAAATTTACTTAGTTCTGTGGGTATGCGCGTATTTGCTTTCGTTCGGGGTCCCGTGGAGGAGGTTTGGGCTGCGTATCAAAACAACCGTTTGGAGCAAGCTCTTTTTTCTCTTCCGGGCTGTCGGGGTCGCCGGGCTGGAGCCGGCCGCAACAGAATACGCGGATCGCGTTGCCCCTGGAGATAAAAATATGGTGACACAAATTGTCACAAACATTCTAAAGGTACATGTTAAATGCTGAAGATATTCAAAAGCATAAAAAAATATCGCAACTTCATGACAATTGCTCTTTCGCTGATCGGCATAGGGCTGATGGCTTATTATGATTACTGCGACACAACATGCAGTTATCTTAAAGGCGACATTTTCGGGATCGATCTTAAATGGGTTGGAATCTTTTATATGTCAGTCGTCATCGCATTTGCAGTATTGAATCAGTTTTCTTTTGTACGGGCACTGTTGGCTGCAGGATTGGGCGTTGAAATTCACCTGTATGCTTTTCAAGTGCAAAACGACGTTTATTGTCCTTTCTGTCTGGCGTTTTCGGCACTGTTAATTCTGACTTTTTTGATTAATTATGAGGTGCCTTCAGCATGGTGGGAAAAGCGCCGCCGGTTGTGGCTGTATTTTCTTGGCGAGGTCAGTTTCCCAATGTTGAAATTGTACAAGCTACCATTACTGCTGTTTGGCTTATTAGGATATTTGACGATTTTAACGACTTTTTCCGGATCTGTGACGCCTGTTTACGGGCAGGAGTCCTCGGGATTTTTTTATTAAAAAAGGTCCTGATGGGCTAATTTTTTACCGGCGACTTTACGCTTTTTCCCGTGAAATTGCCGCATAAGTGACATTTTAAAAGGAGGAAAACACATTGAATCAATACATCCCTAAAAAACTTTTTTTCACCAAAGGCGTAGGCACGCACAAAGAGCAGCTTCATTCTTTCGAATTGGCGTTACGTGATGCCGGTATTGAAAAATGTAATCTTGTGCAGGTATCGAGTATTTTACCTCCTCACTGCAAGGTTATTTCCAGAACGGAAGGTTTGAAAAAACTTTTACCGGGAGCAATCACCTTTTGCGTGATGAGTCGTTGCTGCAGCAACGAACCGCACCGTTTGATTTCCGCGTCTGTTGGTTGTGCGATTCCCGTTGATAAGAGAACTTATGGTTACATCAGCGAACATCACGCCTTCGGTTATACGGAAAGACAAACAGGAGATTACGCGGAGGATTTGGCGGCGGCTATGTTGGCTTCCACTTTGGGTATTGATTTCAATGTCGATGAAAGTTGGGATGAAAAAAAGAAGTTGTTCAAGATTAGCGGCAAAATAGTCGGCACACGGAATACGACGCAATCGAGCGTGCTAAAGAGCGGTAAATATACAACTGTGCTGGCAGCGGCTGTCTTTGTTTTCTAAGGAAATTTAAAAGTCATAAAGGAGATTTTTTATGAATAGTAACAATCGTCGTGGCAGAGGGATGAGTGGCGGCCAAGGTACGGGCGGCCAGGGAATGGGACAAGGCCGGGGACAGGGTTCCGGCCGTATGGGTGGAGCGCGTGCCGCAGGTGTCGGCGGTAATTGTGTGTGTACGAAATGCGGTTATCGCGAACCGCATGAACGAGGTGTCCCCTGTATGCAGAAAAAGTGTCCGCAATGCGGATCCACTTTAATTAGAGAATAAACAATCTTGGAAAGGAGGATTTTGATTATGCCAAGAGGAGATGCAACGGGCCCCATGGGAATGGGACCGATGACTGGACGGGGAGCCGGGTATTGCGCCGGTTTTGGAGCGCCCGGATATATGAATAACGTTGGAGGACGCGGCTTCGGTATGGGTTTGGGAAGAGGTGCCGGTTTCGGGGGGCGAGGAGGACGCGGCGGAGGTTTCGGCTACCGCAACCGTTTCTTTGCCACAGGTGTGCCGGGACGATTCTGGTTTGGCGGTATGGCCGCACCGTATCCCAATGCCGATCCGGAAACAGAGAAACAGGCGCTTAACAATCAGGCTGAAATATTACAAACAGAACTGGATGCCATTAAAAAACGTCTGGAAGAATTGAGTACAAAAGCGCAGAAATAATAGCCTCTTCTGCGAAGCCCGCATGGAGCTTATCCGTGCAACGCGGTGATGGCGTGGTTCTCAAGCTTTTCACGCTATCGCCGCAACAATAATTTCTGAACAGGAGAAAAAAATGAAAATTGCAATGACAACATCAGGTAATGACTTGAACGCTCCATTGGACAGTAGATTCGGGCGAGCGCCAAAATTTCTTATTTATGACCTGGAAACTAAAACCTTTGAAGTCATGGACAATGCACAGAACCTGAACGCGGCGCAGGGGGCGGGGATTCAATCCGCGCAAAACATTGTCCGTCAAGGTGCGAAGGCTCTTGTCACCGGACACTGCGGGCCAAAGGCGTTTCGCGTATTGGAATCCGCAGGCATCAAAATCTTCAATACCTCTGCCACCACGGTGAAGGAAGCGTTGGAGCTTTATCTTGCCGGAAAGTTGAATGAAGCTAAATCAGCAGATGTTGAAGGACACTGGGCATGAACGAATGCGAAATTCTATATTGGGCTATCGGCATCATCCATAGTGAACACAAAGAAGAGGGGAAAACGCCTATTCAGCCTGTTTACGCCAAGGGCAGCAGGGGTTACGTGGAATTGTTCCCCGAATTTTTGGATGGTCTGCGTGACCTCAATGAATTCTCGCACATTTACCTGATTTATCATTTTCATAAGGCGCAACAGGCCAAATTGGTTGTTAAACCCTATTTGCAGGATGTGGATCACGGTGTTTTTGCGACACGCGCACCCTGTCGCCCCAATCCCATCGGCTTGAGCGTTGTGGAATTGCTTGGCATTGAAGACAATGTTCTGCATCTGGATGGCGTAGATATTCTTGATGGAACGCCGCTTCTGGACATTAAACCTTACACGACCAAGTTTGATCTTCATGACGTTAAGAAAAACGGCTGGCAGGATGAGGTGGATCACCAAACAGCAGCAAAAAGAGGAAAACGAGGTTATAAATCATGAAAGCGAGTGTCATAGCTGCCGAACTTAAAATTCACGCTCCATTTACGGCTTTCGGTACCGTGACGGGTATTATCATTATGGCTGCTTTTATTCAATTTAAGGTATCGAGTGAAATTTCTTCAGGTTTATTCTGGACGCTTCATCCTCTGCATGTGCTGGTGAGCGCGCTGGTCACAACCGCTATGTACAGGTTGCACTCGAATGGCAAATTCTGGAATACGATTATGATTGGCTACATCGGATCCATCGGTATCGCAACACTCAGTGATTCGCTCATTCCTTTTGCCGGTGAATGGCTGCTCGAGCTGCCTCACCGGAGTGTGCACCTCGGATTCATTGAAAAATGGTGGTTAATTAATCCATTGGCTTTTGTCGGAATAGCCATAGGTTATCTTTATCCGACTACAAAATTTTCTCACGCCTCTCATGTCTTTTTAAGTACGTGGGCCTCACTGTTTCACATTATGATGGCCATGGGCACAACTTTAGATGTTGTAACTGCCATTTTAGTCGCCGTGTTTTTATTTTTAGCTGTATGGGTTCCCTGCTGTACCAGCGATATTGTTTTTCCACTATTGTGGATAAAGAATACAACAGGAGAAAAAGTGTCTGTGGTTTTTCAAGGAGGGGCGCGATGAAAATAGCTGTTGCCTCCGGTAAAGGCGGAACAGGCAAGACCACCGTAGCCGTAAATCTGGCGCGTGTGTTCAATGGGAATGTAATCCTGGCCGACTGTGACGTAGAGGAACCCAATGCGCATCTGTTTCTTAACGGTGAAAAATTCAACGAGGAAATCATTTCAATTCCGATTCCTCAGGTCGATGAATCCCTTTGCAACGCTTGTGGCGAATGTGCGAGGATTTGTCAGTATTCTGCCATTGTTACTTTCGGGACAACCCCGCTTGTTTTCCCGGAAATGTGTCACGGTTGCGGCGGTTGTATGCGAGTTTGCCCGACGAAGGCTATCTCGGAACAAAACCGCCGTATAGGCGTGATTGAAAAATCCGGCGCGGACAACATCAACCTCTTAACGGGCAGGCTTGATGTAGGAGTGGCGCTAGCTCCGCCACTCGTCCGCGCTTTAAAAAATATTCTGCCTAATAACCAGACAGTCATACTCGACGCGCCGCCGGGAACATCCTGCCCGGTCATTGCCACCATCCGCGACACAGACTTTGTTTTGCTCGTCACAGAACCGACCCCTTTTGGTTTACACGATTTAACTCTGGCCGTGGATATGATTCGTGAATTGCGTATCCCTTTTGCCGTTATCGTCAACAGAATGGGCAGCGGAGATAATCGTGTACATGATTTTTGTGAAAAAGAAAAAATTCCCATCTTTATCGAAATACCGGATGACCGGCGAATTGCCGAAGCCTATTCCAGAGGTATCCTGATGGTGGATGCCCTGCCGGAATACCGGCAACTGTTTAAGCAATTGATTGAAAAAATTAATATAAAAACGAGGTGATTTAAACATGCCGACATATGAATACGAATGTAACAAGTGCGGTCTGCGATTTGAAAGACACCAAAGCATGAAAGATGCTCCTGTTAAGGAATGTCCGGAGTGTGGTGGTGATGTGCAAAGAAGAGTAAGCGGTGGCAGCGGTTTTATCATGAAATCATCAGGGACAGGCGTAAGCATGCGCGACTCTGCAAAAAGCTGTTCCTTTGAAGAAAGCGGCAGGACGTGCTGCGGTGCGGACAGAAAATGCGGGCAATCCCCTTGTGGAGATTAAAATGAGCACTGAAGTTTATAAATATATTTACGGACCGGTTCCATCACGGCGATTGGGACGATCGCTCGGCATTGATCTTGTGCCGTTTAAAACCTGCACTTACGATTGCATCTACTGTCAGTTGGGACAGACGACAAACAAAACGACAGAAAGACGCGACTATGTTCCGATAGATGACGTCATGAAGGAACTCAAGGATAAACTGGATTCGGGAATTCTTTGCGACTATATCAGTCTTGCCGGTTCCGGAGAACCGACTCTGCATTTGGGCATCGGTGACTTAATCGGGAAAATCAAGACCATAACCAATATTCCCGTCACCGTCCTGACAAACGGATCACTGCTTTATCTGCCGGAAGTTCGCAAGGCCTTGATGCTTGCGGATCTGGTCATCCCTTCTCTTGATGTTGGTGATGAACAGCTTTTTCAATATGTCAACCGACCGCATGGCTCTCTTTCTTTTGATCAAATGGTTAATGGATTAATCGATTTCTCCAGGAATTTTAAGGGGCAACTATGGCTGGAAGTTTTGTTACTCGGCGGTGTTACAGGGATTCAGTCCGAAGTTGAGAAAATTGCTTCCATTGTTAAAATAATTCATCCGGCAAAGGTTCAACTGAATACAGTTTATCGACCTCCGGCGGAAGAAACCGCATTTCCCCTTACGACCGAGCAGTTGATTGCGCTGAAAAATATTTTTCCTGTAGAGGTTGATATTATCGGCACCAGCGAACCGACCATTGAAGTAACAGCGGCTTTATCGGCAACAACTGAGGAGGATATTATGTCATTGTTAGCTAGAAGGCCGTGCACAATAGAAGATATCGCCAACGGTCTTGACATGCATCCAAACGAAGTGATTAAACGAATAGAAATACTGGTAAAGGCCGATAAAGTTAATTGTATTGTTACAAGAAAAAGAAATTACTACACCAAAAGGTACTGATCAAGGACAAGGTATTTTCTATAATGGAAAAAGAATTGAATAAAAATCATCAGCGCTTTTTAGAGCGAGTCGCGCTTTACAGAAAATTCGGTTACGATATTGAAAAAGAGCGATCTTTTATTATTGAAAAAGAGCAACCCATCGCCGGAAATGTTCTGGAAACGGGTACGGGCAAGGGATACTTTACGCTCGCTTTGGCGCGTGCCGGTTATCATTTTTTTTCCTTCGACATATCTGCTGAAGAACAAAGATATGCTCTTCTCAATCTGATGTATTACAACTTACAGCAACAAGTTACTTTCGGTATCGCCGATGTTGAAGGCATGCCCTGTAACGACGGTTTCTTTGATGTTATTTTTGCCGTGAATATGATTCATCATCTTTCCTCCGTCCGCAAGGCATGTACTGAATTGGTCAGAATATTATCCCCTCAGGGAAAAATTGTGTTGAGTGATTTCAATGCTGACGGCCTGGCAATATTAGATAGAATTCATGCTCTCGAAGGACGGAAACATGAAGTAAATTCGGGTACAATGACAGATGCAAAAAATGTATTGATTGAACTGGGACTCAATCTCGAAGAATTCCATAGTTCGACACAAGATGTGTTGGTGGCTGGGCATATTACAGAGTGATTATTTTATAAAAAGGGTTTTGTCATGAAAGAACTTGTGATCATCAGCGGCAAGGGAGGAACGGGAAAAACCAGCGTCACGGCTTCGCTGGCGGTATTGGCCGGACATTCGGTCATCTGCGATTGCGATGTGGACGCGGCCGATCTTCATCTTGTGCTCAAACCTCAAATAAAAGAACAGAACGAATTTCGCAGCGGTCATGAGGCTATTATCCGCCAGAACAATTGTATCGGCTGCGGCATTTGTGAGGACTTTTGCCGTTTTGATGCGGTTAAAAAGAAGCAAATCCATACAGGGGAACTTTTATTTTCTATTGATCCGATATCTTGTGAAGGCTGCGGTGTCTGCGTCCATTTCTGTCCTGAAAAAGCGATTGACTTTCCGGAATGTATTTGCGGTCGTTGGTTTGTTTCGGATACACGTTGCGGCCCGATGGTGCATGCGCGTCTGGGCGCGGCTGCGGAAAATTCAGGCAAGCTGGTTTCTACCGTGCGTCGCGAGGCGCGCTCAATTGCAGAAAAAGAGAATTATGAATTGATTATTGTTGACGGTCCTCCGGGTATCGGCTGTCCTGTTATCGCTTCGGTCACCGGAGCTTCGCAGGTCTTAATTGTCACTGAACCTACCGTATCGGGGGAACATGATCTTGAAAGAGTGCTTTCTCTGACTCGTCATTTTAAAATTCCCGCAACGGTTTGCGTGAATAAATGGGATATCAATCCCGACATGACTGCGCGCATTGAAGATAAAGCCAGGAATTCAGGTGCAACTATTGCCGGGCGAATTCGTTACGACAGCGCCGTTACGCGCGCGCAGATTCAGGAAAAGGCTGTTGTGGAAATCGACGCGCCCAGCGCCGACGATATCCGGCAACTTTGGAATAATTTACATCTTCAGGAGGTCAAATAATTAATATGAGCGAATTGGTAAATCTTGAAGAATTTTATTCTGCGGCAAACAAGCATGCCAGCAACCCGCATAATATGGGTAAGCTTGAAGATTTCAACGGGCACGCAAAAATAACCGGTCCCTGTGGCACAACGATGGAGTTCTGGCTCAAGGTACAGAATGATAAAATAAAAAAGGTGTCTTTTATCACGGACGGGTGTGCTCCTTCAATTGCCGGCGGCTCGATGGCAACCTGTATGGCTGAAGGAAAGACAGTTGTCAAGGCCAAACAAATCAGCCAGCAAGATGTGCTCAAGGCGCTTGAGGGGTTACCCAAGGATCACGAGCACTGCGCACTTCTGGCAACAAACACTTTGAAGGCTGCCTGTGAAGATTACCTGTCAAAAGAAAAGGAATAAGGAGGATAACAAAAGTGGAAAACAAGAAAACATGTGATACGTGCGGCGATTCCAGCTGCTCGGCTCAAAAACAGAAAAAAGATGAAAGCAAGGAAGAATACGCCGACCGACGCAGATTACAGGCAAGGCTTTGCCGTATAAACTATAAAATTGTCGTGCTTTCAGGAAAAGGCGGTGTCGGTAAAAGCACCGTTGCGGTTAATTTGGCTACGGAATTAGCGCTCAATGGACTGCGCGTGGGACTTCTCGACGTAGATATTCACGGTCCCAGTGTTCCCACCATGCTCGGTCTGGAAAATGAAACCCTCAAAGGCAACGAAGGAGAAATTTCGCCGGTTGAATATGGCGGACTGAAAGTGATGTCTATAGGATTTTTGCTGCAAAATCAGGATGATGCAGTCATCTGGCGGGGGCCGATGAAAATGGGCGTCATCAAGCAGTTCTTAACAGACGTGAACTGGGGTGATCTGGATTATCTGATTGTTGACGCTCCTCCGGGCACGGGAGATGAGCCTTTGTCGCTCTGTCAGTTGATTCAGCCTCTCGACGGCGCGGTGATTGTCACAACACCACAGAAGGTGGCTGCAATTGACGTTCGCAAATCCATTAGCTTTTGCCGAAGGCTTGATGTGCCGGTTTTGGGTGTCATTGAAAACATGAGCGGATTCGTTTGTCCGAAATGCGGAGAAATCACCCAGATTCTGCCCGCGGGTGGTGGAAAAATAATTGCCTCAGATATGAAAGTGCCTTTTCTTGGGGCAATTCCGATGGATGCGGCGATTGCCCAATCCGGCGATTCCGGGAAGGTGTTCATTTACCATTCCTCCAAAACACCAGCGGGGGAAATTATGAGGGACATCATCGTTCAGATTACAGCAGACTTGGATAAAACAAAAAAATTAAATTCATAAGGAGAAAATGAGATGAAGATTGCAATACCGTTAGCCCAAGGCAAGCTCACCATGCATTTTGGTCACTGCGAGAGTTTCGCCATTGTTGAAGTTGATGACCAGACAAAAAAAATCACCAAACGCGAAGACGTTGCCGCGCCGCCTCATGAACCGGGACTTTTGCCGCCGTGGCTCGCCAAACAAGGAGCAAACATGATTATTGCCGGCGGTATGGGACAGCGCGCGCAGCAATTGTTTGCCCAACAGGGCATTCAGGTCGTTGTCGGCGCCCCTTCGGAAACGCCGGAGAAACTGATTGCTGATTATTTTGCGGGGACACTGCAAGCAGGCGAAAATCTCTGCGATCACTAAATCAAAGGAGGATTGGTATCATGGCAATAGCCTTAAAAACAGTTGATCGGGTTGAAATCCTGACATTACAGGACAACTATATTGATATTACCGCGATGGACAGTAATGCCGTTGTTACGCGCGCCAATCCTTTAAAAGATGGAGAAATCCGGGCTTCTGTGTTGGCCGAGCACGGGTTTTCCGCGTTGGTTCAACCGACTTTCGGGAACAAATCCCATACATTGCTATTTGATTTTGGATTTTCTGAAAATGGAGCGGCGCAAAATGCGGAAACGCTTAACGTTGATATGACTCAGGTCGAAGCTGCCGCTCTTTCCCACGGACACAGTGATCACACAGGTGGCATGGCAAAACTCGTCGCAATGACCGGCAAAAAAAATATTCCTTTTGCCGTACATCCTTCCGCATTTAAATCACCCCGTTATCTTAAATTTGGAGAGGAGTTAAAAATCAACTTTCCGGAATTGACGCGGGAAATGGTTAAAGTCGCAGGGCTAGCTGTGGTGGAAACAGAAAAACCATATCTTTTGCTGGAAAATACGATTTTGTTCTTGGGCGAAATTCCCCGTACAACGGATTTTGAAACGGGATGGCCGCTACCTCATTGTCAAATAGACGGAAAAGAAGTCTGGGATGCCATTGAAGACGACACCTCTATTGTCATGAATTTGAAAGACAAGGGATTGGTTATTCTTTCCGGTTGTGCGCATTCCGGAATCATTAATACGATTCATCACACGATGAAAGTTACCGGCATTGACAAAATTCACGCCGTCATGGGAGGATTTCATCTGGCCAGGCCGTTTTTTGAACCGATTATTGATCGCACAACACAGGAACTTCAAAAACTGAATCCATCCCATGTGATTCCTACCCATTGCACGGGACGCAAAGCCATTATGGAAATCGAGAAGAAAATGCCCGAACAATTTATTTTGAATATGGCGGGAACAAAACTGACATTTCAATGATATTAAGGAGCTCTCATGAAGACAAAAGCATTTCAGGATTACTACCCTGACGACCTAAGCCACTGTTACGGCTGCGGGCGTCTCAACGAGCACGGCCTACAAATCAAAAGCTACTGGGACGGAGAGGAATCCGTCTGCATCCATCAGCCTAAATCGTGTTACATGGCCATACCCGGCATGGCTTACGGTGGCCTTATCGCCTCACTGATTGATTGTCATTCCACCGGCACAGCCGCGGCGGCCAAATACCGGGCGGAAAACCGCGAGATGAATACCCTGCCGCTGATTCGCTTTCTGACAGGATCGTTACATGTTAATTATTTGTTGCCGACACCCTTAAACGGGCCGATAGAAATACGTGGTAAAGTCAAGGAAATCAGAAGGCGAAAAGTGGTTATAGAATCGAGGCTGATTGCCGGAGGACAGGTTTGCGCCACGGGCGAAGTTGTCGCCGTTCAAGTTCCAGAAAATTTGATTGAGGCGCTTCTTAAAAAATAATTCATTCATCTTGACATAGATCAATGTAGCAATAGTCGTCACTCATTATATTAATAAAAATATTAAGGAGCATTCAATGAGCAAAAGAAAAAGAATCATCGTCATCGGCGGTTCGGCCGCCGGTCCCAAGGCGGCGGCGAAAGCCCGGCGTATCGACAACGACGCGGAAGTGATCATTATCCAGAAGGAAGCCGACCTTTCCATGGCGTCCTGCGGCTACCCGTATTATGTTGGAGGTTTTTTTAATGACCGTAATGCGCTTCTTTGCACACCTGCCGGGATCGTGCGCAATCCGATGTTTTATCTCAACGCCAAGGACATTGATGCCCGCGTCAATACCGAGGTCACAAACATCGACACAAAAAATCATTCGGTGTCTTTTAAAAATGCCGTTTCGGGAGAAACCGGCACGCTAACGTATGACAAGCTTGTTATCGCCACAGGCGCTGTTCCAAGGATGCCGCCGGTGCCGGGTGCGGATCTTGATGGCATTACAACGCTGCAATCCATGAAGGACGCTGATTTTTTACGTAACATCCGTGATGAAGGTAAAATCAAAAAAGCGGTTGTCATCGGCGGCGGACTCATAGGAATCGAGACGTGTGAAGCCCTGCAACTGGCGGGCATTGAAATCACCGTCATAGAACTTCTTCCTCAGTTGCTAACCTTTCTGGATTTGGAACTTGCCAAGCTGGTGGAAAATCACGTCCGCAGCAAGGGGGCCAACGTCATCACCGAAAACGGCATTGCCGCCTTTTTAGGAGAAGACGGAAAATTGACGGCGGTGAAGCTGCAAAACGGCACGGAGCTGCCCTGCGAACTGGCCGTCGTGGCCATCGGTGTCCGTCCCAATGTCAAACTGGCCAAAGACGCCGGATTGACAATCGGCGACTTGGGCGGCATTGAAGTCAACGAATACATGCAGACCTCCGACCCCGATATTTACGCTGTAGGCGACTGCGTGGAAACGCTCAATCGCATTACCGGCAAGAAGGTCCACGCGCCTTACGGCGATCTGGCCAATCTTCAGGGACGCGTGGCGGGTGAAAATGCCGCTTCCAAAAACTGCGTGACCTTCCCGGGAACAATTCAGACCGGTATCTGCAAGGTTTTTGATTACGGAGCCGGTTCCACGGGGCTGTCCGAAACAGTAGCAAAACGTCTGGGTTATTCCGACATCATCACGGTTATCAACGCCAGTCCCGACAAACCGGGATTCATGGAAGGTAAACTTTTGGTCACCAAACTGGTGGCGGATCAAAAAACCGGGCGCGTACTGGGCGCCCAATGCATCGGCCCAGGTAATGTAGCCAAACAAATCGCTCAGTGGGCCATGGCCATCCAAGGCAAGATGACCGTGGAGGATCTTATCAACGCCGATCTTCCTTACGCGCCACCCTTTTCCCTGGCCATTGATCATTTTATCGCCACAGCACATATCATGCAGAATAAAATGAAAGGACGAATGAAAGGTATCAGTTGCAGGGAGGTTTATGATAAAATACGAGCCGGAGAGAAACCATTCCTGATTGATACACGCGGTC
>CAYZRT010000069.1:0-15014 GCA_964480875.1 uncultured Smithella sp.
GCTGCCTACATACTTTCACCGTGTTCAGGGTTTGCCTGAGAGTCAGGCCGGATTGGACGGAAAAAGCTCCGGAGCCCGGATCGTATCGATCGATAACCAAATATGGAGATCCCAATCATTTCAAACATCCCAACGATGCCTGGGTCAGAATGATGCAGCAGGAATTTCACATGAGTGATGCCGATTTTGCAGTCAAGCAAAATGAGGGAAACGACAAGGTGGTTCTCAACCGCCCGCCGGTATTAAAATCCGAACAGATAGAAAAGCTCGCCGCTATTGTAGGAAAATCAAATATAGCATTGGATGATTACAGCCGTGTCAAATACGCTTCAGGAAAAACCACCGAAGAAATGATGGAATTGCGTCAAGGTATTATTCGTGAAGTGGCGGATGTGGTGGTTCATCCTCGAGATAAACACGATGTGCAAAAAATTGTGGACTATTGTAATCAGGAACGCATTCCGATAACGGTTTTCAGCGCCGGTTCTTCGGTGAATTTCGGTTGCCGTCCGGCCAAAGGCGGTGTCTCCCTGATCATCAGCACGCACATGAACAGACTTTTGGAAGTAAACGAACTCAATCAGACCGCGCGCGTTCAACCGGGCATGTACGGACCGGCTTATGAGGAAGCCCTGAACAAAGCGCCGGAAATGTTCGGCTCCAAACTGCGTTACACATGCGGCCATTTCCCGCAGTCCTTCGAATATTCTACCGTGGGCGGCTGGATTGTGACATTAGGTTCCGGACAGGCTTCCACGTATTACGGTGACGCTTACGACATCGTGTTCAGTCAGGAATACGTGACTCCCGTGGGAACTTTTAAAACACTGGATTACCCGGCTACCGCCACAGGTCCCAAGATAAACGACATCATGAAGGGTTCAGAAGGATCTTTCGGAATTCTTGTCGAAGTCACTATGAAAATATTCCGCTACATGCCGGAAAATCGCGCCCGCTTCAGCTTTATGTATCCCTCATGGGAAGCGGCAGTGAATGCGAGCCGTGAAATTATGCAGTCGGAATTCGGGAAGCCCGCTATTTATCGTATTTCCGATCCAGAGGAAACGGACAGAGGATTAAAGCTTTACGGCATACCGGATTTTGCCGATAAGTTTCTTGTTATGCGCGGGTTCAAACCCATGCAGCGATGTTTGTCTCTGGGCAATGTTGAGGGTGACAGAGATTACACGCGCCTTGTTGTTAGCAAGATTAAGACGGTCGCCCGCAGATATGGAGCAATCTCTCTGGGTAGTTATGCTTCCCGAAAATGGGAGCACACCCGCTATACCGAACCGTATATGCGCGAAGATCTGGAAGACTATGGTATTTTGATTGATACGCTGGAGGCTGCCGTTACCTGGGATAATCTCCATCGATTTCATGACGGCGTGCGCGCTTATATCAAAAGCCGGCCGGATACCATGTGTATGACGCATGCCTCGCATTTCTATCCGCAGGGCACGAATCTCTATTTCATTTTTATTATTAAACTGGATGATCCCGATGAATTCCGTAAATTTCAGAGGGGCATCATCGACAGCATTCAGAAGAACGGCGGTTCGTTAAGTCATCACCATGGCGTAGGGCGGATGATCGGTCCCTGGATGGAAAAACATCTGGGAAAAGAACAAATGGACGTTTTACGTGCCTTGAAGAAACATTTTGATCCGCACGGCATAATGAATCCCGGCGGTCAACTGGGCTTGGACTGAGAATGGTTGATGGTTGATAGTTGATAGTTGATGGTGAATGGTGAATGAAGGGAAAATACTATTAATATCTCAGAATCTTCAAAAAACAGTGAGGTGTTTATGACGCAGGAAAAGAATCACTTGCAGGAATTAATTCTTTCCGTGGATGCCGGCACGCAGTCCATACGGGCGACACTGATCGATCTGGAAGGCAATATCCGGCATATCGTGAAAACTCCTATCCAGCCTTATTTCTCTGAGCATCCCGGCTGGGCGGAACAGCAACCCGATTATTATTGGGAAGTATTCTGCAAAACGACCAATCACCTGCTGCAGAATCAGCAAGATCTCGTAAAAAATATTATAGGGGTTACGCTTACCACGCAGCGGGCGACAATGATTAACGTGGATAAAAACGGCAATGCATTACGGCCGGCGATTATCTGGCTGGACCAGAGAAAAGCTGATTCACGGAAGATCATTCCAGTTTTTCTGAGGCCTGTGCTTAAATCGGTAAATCTGCTGGATACACTGGAAAATGTCACGCAGGAATGCGAGGCGAACTGGATCTGTCAGCATCAGCCGGACATCTGGGAAAAAACGCATAAGTATCTGGTGCTGTCAGGATTTTTAACGCGTCGGCTCACCGGCGAATTCGTCGATTCGACAGGCAACAATGTCGGCTATCTGCCGTTTAACAACAAGACCTACCAGTGGGCAGGGAAATACGATTTCAAGTGGTGGATTTTCAAGGTGGAGAGGGAAAAACTGCCCGATCTGGTCAAACCTTCTGAAATGCTGGGTAAGATTACGAAAAAGGCATCTTTAGAGACCGGCATACCGGAAGGATTGCCGGTTTTGGCGGCGGGATCGGACAAAGGTTGTGAAATCCTCGGGTCCGGCTGTCTGACGCCGGAAACGGGATGCCTCAGTTTTGGAACCATTGCCACGTTTGACGTGGCCACGCCCAAATATGTTGAGCTTCATCCGATGATCCCTCCGTTTCCCGCGTCCGTGCCGGATGCTTATTATACCGAGGTTTCGATCTTTCGGGGATTCTGGATGGTGAGCTGGTTCAAGGAAGAGTTCGGTCTTCAGGAATGCATGCTTGCTGAGAAAAAGGATGAACCGCCGGAAAAGTTTTTTGATTCGTTGATTAAGGATGTACCGGCCGGTTCCAAAGGACTGATGCTTCAGCCTTACTGGACACCGGGCCGGGACGTTGACGCTTTCGCGAAGGGATCGATTATCGGTTTCGGCGATGTGCACAGTCGCGCTTATCTGTATCGCGCTCTGTTGGAGGGATTGATCTATGGTTTGCGGGAAGGCGGAGAACTAACCCAGCGTAAAACAAAAGTTCCGGTGACCAGACTTAAGGTATCCGGTGGCGGATCGCAAAGCGATGCGGCCATGCAGATTACCGCGGACGTGTTTGGTATGGCGGCGGAACGTCCTCATACGTTCGAGACATCGGCGCTGGGCGCGGCGATTGACGCAGCGGTCGGTCTTAAACTTTATCCTGATTTCCCGTCGGCGGTTAAGGCGATGACCAGGTCAGGAAGGGTTTTTGAGCCGCTTAAGGAGAACCACAATATTTATGACAATCTCTACAGAAGAGTTTATCTTAAAATGTATAATCGTCTCAGACCATTGTTTAAAGAAATAAGAGATGTCACAGGTTATCCGTCGAAAAATTAGAAGTTTATTTCTTCTGAAGATATTTTAGTCTGAGCCAGGTGCATGAATAAATGCATTGAGATTCCTAAAAAGCAAAAGTATAATGTTCAATGAAAAAGCGATGATTGGACAAAATATTTTTAAGTTTATGAAAGCTAATAAAAAAGGAGATGTGAATTATGAAAAAGGCTTTGATCATTTTTAGTGTTGTGTTGTCCCTGTTGTGGGCAAACGGAGCTTTTGCAGAGCTGAAAGAAGGATTGTGGGAAATCACGACTCAGGTGGAAATGAAGGGGATGCCGCAATCGATTCCGCCGACAACATTTCGTCAATGCATCACAAAAAGTAATCCTGTGCCCCAGAATCAAGACAAAAACTATGAATGTAAAATCATCAGTCAGAAAGTCAGCGGCAGCACGGTCAGCTACAATGTGAAGTGTACGGGAAAAGAAGGTGTCATTCAGACAACCGGGACGACAACCTATACGGCCAATGCCATGAATGGATCGTCGACCACCAGTTTTAAAATCGAAGGACAGCCGGAAATGCAAATGACGAGCAAGATCAAAGGGAAATACATAGGCGCCTGTCCGAAATAATAATTTTATCAGAACGACAGCTCCTCACCCTTATGATTTGATGTGAGTTGCTTTCTGTCAGGAAAATAACATGAAGAAAAAAAATGGTGAGAAGATAAGTATCGGTGAAAAAAGGACTGCCGTTATTTCCAAAAGACACAAACGTTCAGAGGAAAGGGAAGTATCAAGCGAGGAAAAATTCAGCAACCTTCTTGCCGATATCGAGGAAGGTTATTTTGAGGTGGATCTCGAAGGTAAATTTACCTTCCTGAACGATTCGGTATGCAAAGTTCTCGGCTATTCAAAAACAGAATTGCTGGGTAACGATAGCAGGAACTTCACAGATCAAGAAGACGTTGAAAAAGTTTCTCAAGTATACAAAACCGTTTATAAAACCCAAAACCCTATCAAAAACTTCAACTGGCACATTACCGGAAAAGACAAAACCAGACGATACATTGAAGGGACCATTTCGCTCAGAAAAGATTCATCGGGAAAACCAGTAGGCTTTCGGGTGATTGCCAATGATTTTACCGAACGTAAACAGGTTGAGGAGAGTCTCAGTCAAAGCGAAGAAAAATATCGGGCCATTCTTGAAAACATTGAGGAAGGGTATTACGAAGTAAACCTTGCCGGTAATTTTACATTTTTCAATGATTCGGTGTGCCGCATCCTGGGCTATTCCAGAGAGGAATTGATCGGGATGAATAATCGTCAGTACACGGATAAGGAGCATTCGGAAAAACTTTTTAAAGCGTTTAATAAAGTATTCAATACAGGTGGATCATCCAAAGGTTTTGACTGGCAGATTATCCGGAAAGACGGCGCCAGGAGATACATAGAAGCCTCCGTATCTTTAAAGAAAGATTCTTCAAATAAGCCAATGGGCTTCAGAGGCATTATACACGACATAACCGAACGCAAGCAGATAGAGGAAAAATTACGTGATGAAGAACAACGGTTTCGCGCGTTTGCGGAACAATCGTCGGATATCATTCTTCTCGTGGATAAGAAAGGGATAATCACCTATGTAAACCCGGCGGTTCGTATTCTGGGAATTAATGTTGATGAAAGAATAGGGAACGACGTTTTTGAGCGTGTGCATCCGGATGATATAAAACTGGTTACAGATTCATTTAATGAATTGTTTGGCAATGCAAAGGCTCCAATTAAAAAGGCTGAAGTACGCATTCGTCATTCGAATGGAGACTGGTTTACGTTTGAGGTGATAGGGAGTAATTTGGTAAGCAACAATGTTGTTGAAGCCGCAATAGTGAATCTCCGCGATATTACCGAGCGGAAGATGGCGGAGGATAAACTTCAAAAAACTTTGGAAAATCTCAGAAAATCTTACGGGATTACCATTAAGGTTTTGATAGCGGCTGTCGAGATGAGAGATCCTTATACAGCCGGTCATCAATCACGTTCTGCCGATATTGCCAGGGTGATTGCCAGGGAGATGGGACTATCCGGTGATATCATTGATGGCATTCGCATGGCAGGTTCCATTCATGATATTGGAAAGTTATCTGTTCCCTCGGAAATTTTGTCCAGACCAACCAAACTGACGAATATAGAATTTTCCATGATTAAAGAACACGCCCAGAGCGGGTACGAGATGCTGAAGAATGTGGAATCTCCCTGGCCGTTGGCCGAAATAATTTATCAGCACCATGAAAGAATGGATGGGTCCGGTTACCCGAGAAATTTAAGAGGCGATGAAATTATTTTAGAAGCGCGTATTATGGCTGTTTCCGATGTTGTGGAAGCGATGTCTTCGCATCGTCCCTATCGCGCGTCTCTGGGAATTGAAGCGGCTCTCGAAGAAATTGAAAATAATAAGGGAATTCTCTATGACCAGGATGTCGTGGATGCCTGTCTGAAATTATTTAGAGAAAAAGGTTATCAGATGATTAAGGTACAATAATAAGTTCTGCAAAACCATATTATTAGTCTAAGCTTTAAAATGTCATTATATCAATAATAAGGATAGTACAGAAAGCACAAGCATTCCCCATGTTGTGACATCCATCCCGGCCAGGGGAATAAAGATTAAACTGCCAAGCAGTGAACCCAAACATCCGCCGATAAGATCAGCGGCGTAGAGTGGAGAAATTATTGTTTTCTGATCTTCAATTTCATGAAGACTTGCATAGGCAAAAATTCCGGCGACTAAAAAACCGTTTGCTGTCAGCAGAGATAAAATATGCGGCAGACCGGCGGAGTCGCCTTCAAGAACGTTAAATTCTATAAACAAACACAAAATACAAAATCCAATCAGCAGACCGATGCCGTAAAAGCGGAACGATTTTGAATTGCTAACAAAAGGCAGATGCGCTTTGTTAATGAGGTAAGAGCCCGCCACCAAGCCTGCCATAAAGCTCATCAAAAGCAGTCCAATGTCCTGATACAGCACTCCGTGTTTTGCCTGATAATGAAGAATGAGAACCATTTCCACGATCATGCCAGTAAACGCTGCTGCGGCAACAAGCATTGCGCGGCGTATTGTCGGACGAAACCGGCTTAAAAGAAAAATGAGGGGCAGGCCCATCCACAAAAATGATAATGGCGACTTTAATAAATTATTCATTGAAGAAGACAAATTTATCGTGACGATGCGCGGAAAAAATTTCGATAACCAGATGATGAACGTGTATTGATAACAAACCGGCCTGGTATCGGTATTGGGAGGGGCAATTCTCTTGTTCAGAGCGTCTTTGATTGCAACGAATCGGTCATTTGTAAACAGATACTTGATGTAATTTGATGAAATTAATTTTGTATCTATTTTCTTGTCCCGTAGGCGACTGGACATGACCTCCGGCGTGGAAGGCAAGGGTGCTCGAGAGGCGGTTACAATATTGGTTGCTCCCGGCAGAAAAAGTGTATGAGGGAAAACAAATTGCAGCGCGCTGTAAATACTTGTGTTCAGTTTGGTCTGCGGTAGTGTCCATAAATTTTCAGCGGAAAGCAGCCTGAACCCGAGAATTCCTCCGGAATTTAGTTTAGCTGAAGATTGCTCGAAAAACTCGCGCGTGTAGAAGCGGTTTGCCTGTCCCGAGGTTGGTTGAGGCATCCCCACGAGGATGAGATCGTATTTCCCGCTCTTTTTAAGGAACTGTCTCGGATCGCCAAATATAATATTTACATTCGGAGCATGCAGGGAGTTACGTATGTCATCCGGAAGATATTTTGTCACAATGTTCAACATCGTAGGATTAAGTTCAACATAATCGATAAGCGTTGGCTGATACTTCGCTATTTCTCCGATAATTCCTTCAATTCCGCCGCCCAGAATTAATATTTTTTGCGGATCAGCGTGCTGAAGCGCTGCCAGGTGAGAGAAGTATTCAGCATTGGTGCCCTCGGTTTCAAAGGCCAGGGCGTCATTTTCAAAGACTGAAATCTGATTGTACAGTTTCGTCACGGTAATTCTGCCATACGGTGAATCGACACTTTGCAGAACATTAGGGTGGTTAAGCATGGTCATCCGGCGATCAAGAAGGGACGATTTCCCCAATAGTGCCAGGAAGACGCATATCAAAATGAAGGCAATCCAGCGCATATATGATTTTGAAGTGGTTCTCATAACAACCAAAGATGTAATGATTGAACAAAGAGCACATAAAATTGCTGTAGAAAGGTTGTTCAATCCCCACATAAGAAAAAGGGTGGAGAACAAACCACCGATTATCCCGCCCAGACTTTCGATGGCATAGGCCGAGGCCAGCGTCCTGTTTGTGGCCACGTAAGTTTTTGCACTCCACTGGAATAACAGGCCGGACAAAAAGCTGGACGGAAGAATTGAAATAATTGCGATAACGAATTGCTGAAAAAAAGTCAGATAGGCTCCGGGTATGCCGCCAAAAATCATACGACTGGCACGGATGAACACAATATCCAGAGGCAGGATCATTCCGAAAAGGATAAAAATACCTGCGATATGTTTCAAAGATGGGAATTTAAACCAATGACCGGCAACGACCCCCATGGCCGTGCAAAGCAACCATATCCCCAGCGCCAAAAGATAGATGAGTTCCACGCCATAGAAGGAAACATTTAATTCCCGAAGCAGGACAACCTGTCCCAGAATTGAGATGAACCCAATGGCGGCAAGTGAAAAGTTCATGAGGTTATTTTAATTCGGATTCGTTGAATACTAAAGCCTGAAAAGTTGAAAATTGAGCGCCTTTCTTCCAGCATCCCGCATCAAGACCTGCTTTTTGGCAGAGATGATCAAGCGTTTCTTCGCGACTCCATCCTTGTTCCGTTGCCACTTGCGGAAGAAAAACAGCAGAGCGACCATCTTTGGTGAGCAGAACACCGTCTCTGCCGACTAAAATATCCGCCGCGCTTGCAATCTTTTTCATCGGTGTCAGCACCGATATTTCTATTTCAATATCCTTTAGCTCTTCGGCTGTCAGCGGACTGAAACGTCTGTCATTCAAGGCCGCCTGAATAGCCATGGTGCCGACAATCTTGCCTAACGGTTCATCCGCGATCATATGTCCGATACATCCGCGAAGTTCGCCCTTTTTTTTGAGCGTTACAAAAACTCCTCTCGGCTGCTGAAGATTGGCAGAAAAATTTCGCGCCAAGGGAACCGTGTCCGTTGTAAATATTCTGGAGATAGTTTCTTTGGCAAAGGCCAGTAATGTCTTTTTGTCGGATAGCGTCAGTGATGACGATACATCAACCGGTTTTTCCCTCACAGGTAAAACAATATCTTTTTTATCGCTATCCGCAGTCAATGCAACTGCGCCATATCCTACGACGCGCGCACGTTCTCCAATAGCAATATCTCCTGAATTGGCATAACTGATCGTTACACCGCGGGTAGCTCCCAAAGATTTAGCCGCTGCCATTGCTGCCATAATGGGCGCCTCGCCGCAGGCACAAGTGGCAAGATTGGCGATGTTTTTATTCATATTATCCTGTATGGTTTTGCGAAACTCGGCGGGGTCCAGTTTTGCAATGGCCGCGAGAGTTACCTTATCAACGATATTTGCATCTTTCTGAGACGGATAGTGCGAAAGATCGGAACTGGCGACAATCAATGCGTTCTTATTCTTCAGAACTTTTGCCAGTGCCTGACCGAAGCGGGTGCATATATACATATCCTGTGAACCGACAACAATAGGGACAATCTTTGCTTTGGGAAAAACAACCTGGATAAAAGGCACCACGACTTCGAGAGAGTGTTCGGATTCATGAGCTGACTTGTCCAGAATACAATCAGTGGGAGATTCTTTAAGCAGAGAAGATATAATGCTCTTATCGACCGGGGCCGTGCCGAGCGGTGTTCGGAAGCCTTCGCCCGGATACAGTGAAATACCCTGCAAATTGGGACTTGTATGGTTTGTTCCCAAAATGACGATCACATCATATTTCTGGTCCACGACCTGCTTGAAACCATCGGCGCAAATTTGACCGGAATATATGTATCCGGCATGAGGGACAATGATGGCCACCGGTTTTTTGACTTTCGCGGGAATCGCATCCTGAAGAAATTTTTCGATGGCGAGTCTCAGCTTTGCTGCAGAGTCCGGATAAAATTTACCGGCGACAGCCGGTTCGCGCACATCGGAATCCGATGCTTTATTGGCCTGACATGCCGCGGCAAAACAAAAAATGACGCCAAGAAGAATAATGTTCAATCGCAATAGTTTCATTTTATTTATGACCTCTCTTTATTGTGAAACTCCAATTCCGAAAGCGAAGCGCAGCGGAATTGGCAAGTTGAACAATCCCGCAAAGCGGAGGGTATGAAACTCCAAGTTTTGCTTTAGAGTTTCATACCCGTGATGCCCATACACCGGCGATCTTTTGTTTGCAGAATTTGCATCTTCCATCCTTTATATTCATCTCAATGGTGAAAAATGCCTGTCGTTCAACGAGAACTTTTTTACAGTTCGGACAGTAGGTTTTGTTTCCCGGGTGGTTCGGAACATTCCCCACGTACGGATAATGCATTCCTTTGCTCATGGCCATGTTATAGGCGCGTTCCAGGGTGGCAAGCGGCGTGGGCGGGAGATTCAGCATTTGATAATCAGGATGAAAACGGGTGAAATGAACAGGCACGTCTGGTCCGACTTCTCCCAATACCCAGTCGATCAGGCCCTGCATCATTTTGTCCGAATCGTTTAATGTGGGGACAACCAGATTCACAATTTCCAGATGAACGCCGCTCTTGGCTATCTGTTTGATGTTTTTGAGAACCGGTTGCAGCTTTGCCCCGCACGCATAGCGGTAAAAATCTTCACTGTATCCCTTCAGGTCTATTTTGATTGCGCCGAGCACATTGCACATTTCCACAAGAGGCGCTTTGTTCATGAAGCCGCAGCTGATCAACACGCAACGGATTCCCAGCTCTTTGGCGTCCCGAGCGATGTCAGTAAGATATTCCGTGAAGACAGTCGGTTCATTATACGTAAAAGCAATGACAGGAGCCTTTTGTGCCCTCGTAGCAGCAACAATATTGGCAGGTGGCATAAATGAAACCTTATGATCTTCCGGTGAAGACTGAGATAATTGCCAATTTTGACAGAACTTGCATTTGAGTACACATCCGGCAGTGGAAATTGAAAATGCCGCCGCTCCCGGCAGGTAATGGAAAAGCGGTTTTTTTTCGATCGGGTCAAGATGAATGGAGACGGGGCGGCCATAGACAAGACTTCTCAGTTCACCGTTCACATTCATGCGCGTCCGGCATCTTCCACGTTGTCCCTCCGAGATGGCGCAACCATTGGCGCAAAGGAGACATTTGACAATTGTTTCTCCCTCCAGATTATTTATCTTAAGAGGAGTCCAGTAACGTGCCTTGGGAGCCGATTTAATCAGTTCATCCAGATATGTGCCTCCATAAGCAAGACCACTGTTGCCACCAAACAGATATGTCTGCCAGAGGGGGTCACTAAGAAGATAGCCGACGCCGCCAGCCAACGGGGCAAGTTTTGCCAGCTTTACTAAAAAATCACGTCTCGAAATCATGCTAGGCCTAAAAGATTTCAGTCATAGAGATATTATATTGTTTTATGGTTTGATTATAGGGGAAATGAGTCCGGCAAGTCAATGGGAAAGACAATGACCAAACGTAGTTACTTTTTATAAAGGCAAACATTTTCTTGACAGGCAAATCCATACTTATTAAACACAAAAAATGAAAAAACAACATCCTCTCACAGAACAGATCAAAGGTGATCTCAAGATGGAATCGTTGATGATTTCCGTTGATTCCATAGACAGCCTTCATCTCAAGCACATTTTCATCAATCCGGATGGTCCTCCGATATTTATGCTGCACGGTTCTGCTGAAAACGGTCGAATGTTTTATTCAAACTCCGGCACCAGCGGACTCGGTCCCTATTTGGCAAAATACGGATACGATGTATATATAGGGGATTTGCGCGGAAGAGGTGGAAGCAAACCGCATGTGAACAGAAATTCGAAATACGGACAAACGGAGGCCATTACCGAAGATATACCGGCCTTTATTGAAAAAATTATTTCGCTTCGCGGAAAGGTTCCACAGCGCTGGGTTTGCCATTCATGGGGAGGAGTCTTAACTTCTTCGCATCTACTGCGTTTTCCGAAGTATCGCGACCTCGTAAAATGTATGGTTTATTTTGGATCAAAACGAAGAGTAAGCGCCATGAACCTGACAAGAATTTTTCAAATCGATATGGTTTATACTTTTCTGGGCAGTGTTTTGGTTCGTCTATTCGGATTTTTCCCATCTGCCCGTCTTGTGAGCGATGACGAACCTGCGCTGACCAGGTTGGGGACATCGATCTGGATAAGAATGAAAGACTGGATTGATCCATTTGACGGCTTTAACTATGGCGACGCTGCACAGGAAGTGGTGCTTCCGCCGACTCTGTATTTTGCCGCCTTGAATGATCAATGCCTGGGACACCGGCAAGATGTGCTTTTAACCATTAATGAATCGGGCAAGCACGTGTCAAAATATGTATTGCTGGGTAAAAAATGCGGAAATTTCCACAATTATAATCATGTCACGATGCTCACGCATAAAGACGCTGAAAAAGATCATTTCCCTTTGGTCATGGATTGGCTTGCAAAATATTAAGCTGTAGAATGATATTTTTACCCGTAAGACGATGTGATTGTGAACGTTATTTGATTGCTTTGCCGACGATAATATCTTTTTGCCTCTGCTTTTGATCCAATCTTTTTTCAACAAAAATATTCTTTCCGGTAAACGGATCCATTTCTGTGTAATACATCACACTGGAATACGTTGAGGGAAGCGGTGTAAAGATCTGTACCTGCCGCGGATTTATTTTTAATTCTTTTTGAGCAAACGATTTGAGCTCCCGCATATCTTTTTCAGTGGATCCGGGATGGGCTGCAATAAAATAATAGGTAAGAAACTGTTTTTGTTTTAATGACTTTTTGGTTTTTTCAAAAAGGTATTTGAAATTCGATAACGAAAGGGCTTGTGGCTTACCCATGAGTTTTAATATCCCGGGAACACAATGTTCCGGAGCCACTTTCAACTGGCCGGATGTATGATGCTTAACCAACGCCTGCATGTAAACCACGCAGTGTTTTTTATCGCTGAGCAGCAAATCGTATCTGATGCCGGATGCGACAAATACTTGTTTAATGCCTTGTATTTTTTGCAAATTATTTAATAAATTTATTTGTCTGCTGTGATCGGGCTTTAAACTTGTACAAACTTGCGGATAGAGGCATCTCTTGTTGTTACAAGAGCCGTGTATTTGTTTCTTCCGGCACTCAATACCGTACATGTTCGCGGTGGAGCCGCCCACATCCAGAATATAGCCTTTAAAATCGGGAAGAACGCTGAGCTTGTGTACCTCATCGATTATTGATTTTTCGCTTCGGCTGATGACCGTTCTTCCTTCATGCAGGCCTATAGAACAAAAATTGCATTCGCCATAGCATCCCCGGTGGGAGGTTACAGAAAATTTAATCGTCTCCATCGCTTTGACTTTGCCCTGAACACTGTAAAAAGGGTGAACATCGCGGGTGAAATCGAGCGCGTAAATATTATCCAGTTCTTTTACCGTAGGATTCGGTTGAGGTGAATTTTGTATCAGATAACGGGAACCATGTTTCTGAAATAAACCATGAGCGGTGAGAGGGTCATTGTTTCGATAAAATATATTAAACATTTTTATAAAAGATTTTTTATCAGCGATAACTTCTTCAAAGGAAGGCAATTCCAGATGATGGGATGGCGCATCGGTTGAAATATAGCAAATCCCTTTTACATCATGAATGCTGTTAGCGTGCTGCAATTTTTCCGCTAATTCCAATATGGCCTTTTCACCCATTCCATAAACCAGGGCGTCGGCGCGTGCGTCAAATAAAATGGCTCGCCGGATGGAATCAGACCAATAATCATAATGGGCGATACGACGCAGGCTTGCCTCGACACCACCTAAAATCAGCGGCTTGGTTTCTTTAAAATACCGGCGAATCAAATTTGCGTAAACCACAACTGCGCGGTCGGGGCGGCGGTTATTTCTTCCTCCCGCAGTCAGATCATCATTGAGTCTTTTTTTCTTCGTGGCTGTATAATTGGCGACCATGGAATCCATGCAGCCCCCCGTAATGCCCCAGAAAAGATTGGGTTCTCCCAGGCGGGAAATGTCTGTTGCACTCTGCCAGTCGGGTTGGGCGATGACGCCAACCCGGAATCCCGCATGGGCTAGAATACGACCGATGAGGGAAACGCCGATAAAAGGACTGTCAATGTAGGCATCACCCGTCACGAGAATCACATCCAACTTGTCCCATTTTAGTTTTTTCATTTCAATGCTGGTCGTGGGAAGAAACATCATATTAAAAAAGATGACAAGATCAGGTTAAATGACATTGATCAGCTTGAGTCCCAGAATAATCGCCACCAGGGACATCAGCAGGGAAAAACGCCCCAGCCAGCGGTGCGCAGTTCTCAAGGCTGGTTTGTTTTTTGCTTTGAATTGATAAAATCCTATGAGTGCCGTGATGAAAGCAAGGATGAAGAACGTCAATCCCGCAATCTGATGCAATCCGTTAAGATGTTTGCCGCTTGCGCTGGAAACATAAATAAAAGCAATAATCACTCCCGCGGCTATCCCTCCGAGGCTTGACGAATTAATTAATTTATGAAAATTCAGCCAGTTTTTTTTCTTACGAAAAAACATGGCAATACTCACGCCGAGAATAATACCTGGGAAAAATATTGCCATCAGTAAAATGTGCAGGGTAAAAAACATGTTTTTATAGAACTATTTTATGAACATTAAAGCCTAAATTCCATGGATTGGCCGACGGCAAAACATTCCATCCTCTTGCCGCTCTTCTTGATTATTTTACTGCAGTCACTCACGATGGCATCGATTTCGGAATCAATTCTTTCCTGATTGTGATGAAATAAACCCAGTTGTTTTACGCCTGCGTCAAGCGCGAGACGCAGAACATCCTTATACATGGAGTGTCCCCAGCTTCTGGTTCTTTTGTATTCTTCTTCTTTATATTCAGCGTCATGGAAGAGCAAATCAGCGCCTCTGCAAAATTCGAGATAATCCTGAAAATCAAGTCCGCCTTCATGTTTGAACCCCAGTTCGTTATCGGTAAGAAAGACGAAAGTTTTCCCGTTTTCTTCAAACTTATAACCTGTGCCTCGATTCGGATGGCTCAAGGCGATGGGCGTGATAGACATTGATCCGAGTTGATAAGATTCAAAACAATCTTCGTAGGATATCTTGGCACGGATGTATTCAAATTTTATGGGAAAGTTGGGAGAAGCCATAACACGTTGGAGTATTTCTTTTATGGAAGCCTGAGCAAAAGGGCAGCCCCAGACATTTAAATTTGTTCTGAAAGAATAAATGGGTTTAAAGAACGGAAATCCCATGACGTGGTCCCAGTGAGCATGGGTCAATAAGAGAGTAAAGTCGTGGTAGGCTTCCGCTGTCAAAGCATTGCCGGCTTCGCGAATACCGGAACCGGCATCTACTATTAATATTTTGTCATCTTTTGTTCTGATCTCGAGACAGGTTGTGTTCCCTCCATAGCGCAAGTATTTTTTTCC
>CAYZRT010000070.1:0-14850 GCA_964480875.1 uncultured Smithella sp.
CCTGAAATGGAAAGTCTCTCTCCGGAAGTCAGGGAAATGGTTAAATCGTTTCCGATGAATGTCGCCCGAATGATGGCCAACGCGCCGACCAGCGTGAAAGGTTTTCTGGAACTGGCGCAATCCGTTTTGTTTTACAGCGAGTTTGATCCCAGGAAGCGCGAAATCGCCGTGTTGAGAGTGGCTCATGTTACGCGCTCCATTTATGAATGGACACATCATGTCACGGTGGCTAAACATTATAATGTGACTGATAAAGAGATAGAAATCATTCGTACCGAGGAGCCGGTTACTTCGCTTAATGAAGAGGGCAATCTGCTCTGCCGCGTGGCCGATGAAATCAGCCGCGATGTCCAGCTCAGCGACGATGCCCTTTCTAAAATTCTGGAGCGTTATGGAACACGCGGTGCGACGGAACTGATTCTTTGTGTGAGCTATTTCAATTTCCTGAGCCGCTTTCTGGAATCCACGCGGGTGGAACTGGAGCACACATAACCGCTTTACTGAATGTCCGTGATGTACTATTAGGAAATTCAGGAGGCAATGATGACCAAAGTTGCCCTGATAAAGTGCAGAGATTATGATAATGACCTTCTGATTCAATCCATAAAAGACGGCCTTGTCCGGATTGGATTCGATTTTACGCAATTTAAAAATGCCAGAGTCGGATTGAAGCCTAATCTGCTGATGGCAGCCAGACCCGAGAAAGCAGTTACCACTCATCCTTTTTTCTTCAAAGCAGTCGCAAAAATTGTCAGTGAATATGGCGGCACTCCTGTCCTTACCGAATGCAATGGATTCGGTTCTTTCAAGGCGGTGTTGAAAAGCACCGGCTATTCGGAAGTCGTCAAGGAACTGGGTATGGAAGTGGGTAAAATGGATGAAGTATCATCTCTCCATTATCCCCAGGCAAAACTGATGAAAAGAATCGAAATATCGAAAGCTTTTTTCGATGTGGATATAATTATCAATCTGCCGAAATTCAAGACGCACGGCTTTACCTATATTTCCGGCGCGGTAAAAAATCTCTTCGGCACTATTCCGGGATTAAGAAAAGCGCGCATGCATATGCGTTTCCCGGAGCCTGTGAATTTTTCCCAATGGCTGCTGGATTTAAACGGCGCGCTCTTGAACAGTTTTGATAAACCGAAAAAAATAATTCATATTATGGATGCCATCATCGGACAGGAGGGAGAAGGTCCGGGCCCGTCCGGATCACCGAAAAAAATCGGTGCAATCATCGTCGGGAGTGATCCGGTTGCCGTTGATTATACGGCGGCTGACGTTACCGGCATTGATTATAACAAATGTCCCACCATTGTTTTGGGCTTCAAAAGGGATTTTGCAATATCCTCGCCAGAAGAAATAACCATTATTGGGCAGAGTATTGAAGAATTAAAGGTGAAGGATTTCCAACCGACAAAATCCAGTGTTTCATCACATGTTCTGCGCGGATGGCTGGTTGGCCCCACGGTGAAGAATCTCTTTGTGGAAAAGCCCTGGCCGGGTGAAGAAAGATGCACACTATGTTATAAATGCATGTCCGTCTGTCCGGCGGGGGCGATTTCCGAGGCGCGGAAAAACCAGAAAATCCCTCTTTATGATTATAAAAAATGTATCCGCTGTTATTGTTGCATAGAATTCTGCCCGGAAGCGGCAATTTCCTTGAAGAAAGGGAAATTGCAGTGGCTGTTGGGTTTTAAATGATTTGTGTAAAGTCTGTTTCTATTGCTTCAGTATTTTTTCGTTTAATCTTCTTTTTCTGTTATAATCCTTCGCGGGTTACTGAAATTAACTGAATAAAACATAAAGGAGAAGCATATGTTCGATTATATGATGACCAGGGAACAAATTAAGATTCGGGACGAGGCGCGTGATTTTGTCAAATGGGTGCCGCGCCAGATGATTCTGGATATGGATACGGATAAAATCAAGTTTCCTAAGGAATTATTGCAGGAGGCGGCGCGGCGTAATCTGATGGGTTGCCGTTATCCGAAGAAATGGGGCGGCAGAGATATGGATTGGGTGACCACCTGCATGTTGATGGAGGAGATAGGGACGCTGGGGTATGAAATAGCCTGTGTTTTCGGCGTCGGCGCCGAGCTGGTTTGCGATGCCATTATTCAGCACGGCACGGATGAACAGAAAGAAAAATATGTGAAGCCTCTTTTGGAAGGTAAACTATTCGCGGCGGAATGTCTGACGGAGCCGCGTGGCGGGTCGGACTTTTTCGGCGCCACCACTAAAGCTGAAGATATGGGCGACCATTATATTTTAAACGGTCAGAAACGATTTATTGTCGGGGCTGAGGGAGCGGATTTTTTTCTGGTATACGCGAAAACCAGTCCTGACGCCAGGCCTCAGGAATCGATAACCTGTTTTATTGTGGATCGGACGGAAGGTGTTGAAGTCAAATATCTATATGGCCTGATGGGGTGCCGCGGCGGGGGAACCGGGCGCCTGATTTTCCGCAATGTTAAAGTTCCCAAGGGGAATGTTGTGGGAAAAGTGAATGGAGCCTATGCTGTTTTCAACACGATGATGATACCGGAACGTCTGGGAACAGCGGCCATGACGATCGGCGCGGCGCGTCCCGCCCTGGATATTGCAACCCATTATACCGCCAGACGCAAGGCCTTCGGTCAAATCATCGCACAGTTCGAGGGGGTCAGCTTCCAGGTTGCGGAGGCTGCGATGCTTCTGGATGCGGCACGCGCCATGGCCTATGTTACGGCAAAAGCTGTGGATGCCGGAGCGGATATGCACAGAGTAAGACGGATGGTCTCGCAAAGTAAAAAATTCATCACGGAGTCCTGTCAGAAGGTTGTCCATAATTCCATGCAGGTGATGGGCGGTATCGCCTATACCAATGTGTTTCCGATTGAGCGTATTTATCGCGACGTTCGCCTGGCCTCGATCTGGACGGGAACCAGCGAAGTCATGGCTATGATTACCGCTCATGAATGGTATCGGGAATATTTTAAGCAAAAGGCAAAACAAAACGAACGCGATTTCGAACAGGATGCGCCGGAAGCCAATGATGAAGAAAAAATATATGATGACGATGATATGTGGAAGAAAGGTTGGTAGAAAGGTTGGTAGAAATCCCTTCTTTCTCAAGACGGTTTTATTATTGTTCCGTCATGTAAAGGATTGCCTGCGGAAAACATTAAGTCGCCTTGCTTGAAAACCATTTGAGGATTTCTCAAGGTGCGTATATCATCAAGAGGGTTGTTATCCAGTGCCACCATATCCGCGTATTTACCGTTTTCGAGGGAACCGATTTTATCTTTCATGTATAGAATCTTCGCGTTGTTGATGGTGGCGCAGCGAAGAATTTCGAGATTGGAGAAACCCACGCGCTGCAGTATTTCATATTCCCTGTAGTTGCCGCCAAAATAATCAAAAGGCATGCCCGCGTCAATGCCACAGCCGATCAGAATTCCAGCTTGATTCATTTTTTTCAAATTGACAAAGCCATTGGCGATCATATTGAAATAAATATCGGGATTGGGAAGAAATTTCTTGTTTTTCCAAAGTTTATCCCTTCCAATGAGTTTGTAATATTTCAGGTCTGCAAGGTTTTGTTCATGCAGCAGAGGGTCGCAATGTTTTTTTGCGTCATGGTCAAAATATTCTTTTCTCACCTGTAGTTCTTTTTTTATCTGTGGCGTTTGATACTGTTCGGGCAACTGCTCAAAAGCTTCTTCAATAAGAAAAGACTGAGCAACTGTCAGAGTAGGCACGATAGCCACATTATTTTTTGACATTATCATAATGTCATCATCGGAAAGAACCGTGTCCGATACTATGTGTTCGATGGAATTAAAGGGATAGTCCATCGCCCGGTCAAAACCGAATTTGAAGTGATGATGACCGGAAACCGGCAGGCCTTTCTGGTCTGCAAATCGAAAAATAATATCCAGTTGTTCTTTTGTGTAAACAGGGATCTGCCTGGTTTTCTTGCAAAACAAAGTCTGGTTATCCAGTGTAAGCTTGATAAATGAAGCGCCTCGGGCGTTTTCTTTAAGGCAGTCTATCATTTCGGCCGTGTTGCGGAAATTACTCATAATCATGCCCATAAAAATAGAGGCGGGTTTGGCAAAAATATTAATCTCTGAAGGCGGAATTTCCGGATGAGATCCCATAACGTTTAGTATTGAATTACAATAAATGACTCGCGGACCCGGCAGATTCCCTTTTTCGATATCTCGAATGAACATGTGAAGAAGGCCGAAGAAAGCGCCCATGTCCCTTATTGTGGTTATGCCGGATTCAATGGCGGAAATAAAATTTTGCTTCTGCTGTCGGGAATGATTCAAAAGATCTATCATTCTCATGGAAAAAGCCGGAGATGAAGTGGCATGACAATGGGCATCGATCAGACCTGGTATTAAATACCTGTCTTTCAAATCAAAAATGATGCCCCTATGATTACTTGGAATGGCACCGATCCCTTGTTGTACTATAAAACCTTTCTTAATAATGAGCCACGCTTTGTCAACAACCTTTCCGGAAATAACATTCACGAGGCGGGCGTTTTTCACCAGCAAGGTTTTGCTGTAGTCAAGAGAAGGCACATTCTTTTTGGGAATGGCGCATCCCTGAAGAGTGGGTAAGGAAAGGGCTGCTGCCGTTATCGCGGCGTATTTTATAAAATCTCGTCGTTTTAATTTGGAAAACAGTTCATTATCCATATCCTCTCCAAGATAAAACCGGTCGTTAACGGTAAAGTATAATCTGCATTCTTTTGTGTCAAGCTGTATTGAAATGAACCTCATGAAAAATTCCAAGGTTAACGAAAACCTGATATTTCGTTGACATATAAAACGGTTCCATTATACTGCGCAACGTGCAATAAATATTCTTTAGTACAGGTTGAAGCGCTTTCCAGAGCTTTCTATCAAGCATAAATCTTCTCCAGCGAGGAAAATTATTGACGAAAAAATATAAATATAGCGTGGAAATTCTACCGGATGTGTTCTGCATCACACTTCCGCTTCCCGGCAGAAAACCCGGTCCTGTCAATGTATATCTTTTTAAGGGGAATAACGATATTACCTTGATGGATACGGGAACGAAACAAACGGCTGGTATTCTCAAGAAAGCGTTGAAGGAACATGGCCTGGAATTTTCCGACATCAATCAAATCATAGTCACTCATGGCCACGGGGATCACTTTGGCGCCGCAAAAAAGATCGCAAGAGCCGGAAACGCTAAAGTGATTGTGCACGCGGAGGATAGGGTTTTAATTGAAAAAGGACATGATACATTAACGAAAAAATATAAACAATTTTTGAGGCTCATGAATATTCCTCAATCTGTAGGAATCATGCTGAGATTACTCTTTGTGTTTTTTAAAAGGATGGCTGATAATTGCACTGTTCATCATGTGATACAAGAAGGCGATGAAATAACCATTGGCCAGTACCGGGCAAGAATTATAGAAACACCCGGTCATTCTAAAGGGTCGGTTTGCGTCTATCTGGAAAAAGACAAGATTCTTTTTTGCGGGGACACGATTATAGAACATATAACGCCCAATGCGTTTATAATGATGGATGAAAAAGAAATCCTGCCCGTACGGTTGAGTCAGGATGAGTTTTATAAATCCCTTGCCAGGATAAAAGAACTTGCCCCATTAAGGATATACTCGGCTCATGGCAAAGCAATTTCCGAGGTTGATGAAATTGTTGCCGGATACGAGAAAGCTTTCGCTGAAAGAAAAGAAAATGTTTTATCGTTCGTGCGCTCCGGAGAAAGCAATGTGTATAGAATAGCTCGGCTGCTTTTTCCGGAAATTGGCGGTTTGAAACTGCCCCTGGAAATATTTCTTTCAATTTCAGAGGTTTACACTACCATTCAGATTCTTCAAAAAGAGAAGAAAGTATCCTTGGTTATTAGAAAGGGCCTGTTAGAAGTGCATGAAACCGTTCAATAAACGTTCATAAAAATTTAAAAAATATTGTATTGACATAAATTTTTCAGTTTAGTATAAATTGAAACTATAAATAATTAATAAATGAGTCAAATTAAAGAATTTATTAAAAATATCGTGCGAAAGGAGAGTGTCATGAAAAAGTTTGGATTGTTTCTAGTTATTATGATGTTAATGGCTGTTGTCACGGCAGCTCAAGCAGCCGAGGTCAGGGCTGGTGGATTGCCTGCACTGAGTGCGGATGATAGTAAGGAAGTGAGTACCGTCAACCTGTCAAGAGAAGGCGAAGTAAGAGCCGGTGGTTTCCCGACAATGAATAAATATGATTGTATCGATGATTGTCCATGTCCGCCATTCTGTCCGCCTCCTCCTCCGCCTCCTCCTCCGCCTCCTCCTCCAGAAAAGGTATGTCCTGAATGTCCGGCATGTCCGCCTCCACCTCCAGTCGTTGTGGCTCCCAAACCTACAATTATTGAAAAAGGAAGACAGACTCTTGATGTTAAATTTGATTTCGATAGGGCAGTCGTTAAGAATGTTTACCAGAAAGACATCGATGATTTGGCTGAGGTCATGAAGGACTATCCCGATCTGAACGTTGTCATCGAAGGACATACCGATAGCGTGGGCAGCAATGCTTATAATATGAAACTCTCCCAGGAGCGCGCTAATGCTGTCAAGAAATATATGGTGGAAAAAAACGGTATTGATGCCAGCCGAATTACACCAAAAGGTTTCGGCGAAGAACAGCCTATTGCTTCCAATGCTACCAAAGAAGGACGTGCAAAGAACCGTCGTGTAGAAGCCGCGGTTGATTATGTAATCGAAAAGTAAATTTACAATTCACATGGTTTTATAAAAAACCCCGCATGAAAATGCGGGGTTTTTTTATTTTGATTTGAAGTATACCGAGACCAAAAGACAAACGGGGAAAAAGGCATCATCAGGAAATCATTTTATTCAGTTTGTCGTATCCCGCGTAGGCAAAATAACATGCAAATATCACCAAAAAAACAGCGCACGCAGCTGTCAGAGAACGATAGAGACGATTGCTTAAGAAGCTTCTGCCTCGGGAGACGGCAGCGGAAATGAGCGAATACCAGCTCAGGTCTGCCAGAATATGTCCCGCAAAGAAAAAGGCTATTCCCCATAGACCAAATTGCCACGAATATAAAATATAACCCAGCCCGATGGTTGCCCACCAGATGATCCAGTATGGATTGGCCACGCTCATTAATATTCCATTGATGACGGGATGATTATTTGTTGTTTTATCTTCTTCCCAGGAAATATTTAATGAAGGCAACGAACGGAACATATTCATGGCCATCCACAGCAGAATCAAGGCTCCGGTAAGTGCCGTTACAACGAAAACGGAAGGCATTTGAAAAAACGGCGCCAGTCCCAGCAAAAGAGCGGTGATGAGAACCATTTCCAGAACGGCGTGACCTGCAATTAACAAAGGTCCGGTGATGAAGCCGCGACGGGGGCTTTCGCTGATGGTTATGGTTAAAAGCGGTCCCGGCATCATCGCGCCGGAAAACGCGATGATGAAAGAGGAAGCAAAAATAGTTAATAAATTTGTCAGCATAATTAATGGAATTTACGCGTTGCCGAGAAATTTGCTCGGTTTGATTTATTATGTTTTAATTAAACATGACAAATATTTTCTGTCAAGGCTATGCTGCTCCAAGATAAAAGATAGTGCATAATGATTAATATTATTGAATTGACTAACCTAAAAATATAATTTAAAAGTCACCCGTTTTCGAGGTTATGAACGGCAGGGAGAAATTCAGTATGCCTTTTTTCGAGCGTGACAATGCAAAAATTTATTTTGAAGATCAGGGTAGCGGCGACCCCATCATAGCCGTACACGGTCTGATTGAAAACACGACCTATTGGAAAAATATTGCCAAAGTGATTTGTGCAGGACACCGTTTTATTTCCATGGATATGCGAGGACATGGGCAGACGGTGGTTCATGGTGAACCCTGTGGTTTTGATGTCGACACGGTGGGTGATGATATTGAGGCTCTGGCCGATCATTTGAAAATTGAACGGTTTCATCTTTTAACGCATTCCACGGGCGGATTTGCCGGTGTGCGTTACGCCATGCGCAATTCAGGAAGATTGGCCGGTCTGATTCTGACCGATACAGGATCAGCCACTTCCGTTTTACCCGGCGATTCTGCAGCCATACGATCCTTTCACGGAAAACTTGCCCACTTTTTCGAAAAATATGACTGGGAGCAGGTTATAGCAAATTTATGGGTCAACCCCGTGCCTTTCTTTATTGGCATTGTAGAATCACCGCAAGCAAGGGAACTTATGAAATCAGCTTATGAAATGATTCGCCTGGGGGACCGCCCGACCATTGCCAAATTTGTCCGATCATTCTACACGGATCCTGATCCAAAAGTGGAGGGGCTGCGTTCGATACGCTGCCCGGCGCTGATCATTTATGGAGAGAAGGATATTCTCTTTATTGAATCAAGCAAACTTATGGCCAGAGAAATTCCCGAAGCTCGAATTATAGAATATCCCGGTGTTGGCCATATGACAGCCCTGGAAGAACCGGGTCGTCTGGCAAGAGATATCACTGATTTTGTGGGTCTTCACAAAATCTGATAGCCGGGCAACCATTCATAAAATGAAAGCATGAATAGTCTATGAGAGAAAGCGCGTTAAATATTATCGGCAGTTTTGTGGACGAGATGTTTTTGGTGCCCGGAAGGATCATTGCCTATTTTCAGGCGCAACGAGATGTGGATTGGCATGAGTATGCGCGCGAGGTCGCTTTCTATCACGAACAGGGGTATGCGGATAAACCGGACACTTTTTTTGTGATGCCTGAACAAACACCGGAATATCGTATCGAAAAGCAAACCAACTATCATCATGGTTTCTATCAGGAAATATCTTTTAACAGTTCATTCGAACCACGCAATCCTTTCGTGCGTCAGCGTTACCTGCGTTATCCGGAAAACAAAACCGGTTATTTAATACGTTGGACACATGGTGATAAGCCGCGTAAGACGGTTTTGTGCTTGCATGGTTTTATGATGGGAGCTCCAAGAGAAGCTGAACGGATGTTTAAAATTCACAAACTATTTTCAATGGGACTCGATGTCGCCCTTTTCATTCACCCTTTTCACTGGAAAAGAATAGCAGGCCCTCGCTCGGCCAGACGTGTTTATCTGACGTTGGGGGATACGGCGTTTACTAATGAATGTGTTGCGCACAGCGTTTATGATCTCAATAGCTGTTTCCTAATCCTCAATCAACTGGGCATTCAGGATATTGGTATCGTCGGTGCCAGTCTGGGGGGATATATTGCCGGCGTGTATGCCTGTCTGACCAGCAAACCGAAATTTATTGCAATGATGGTTCCGGCGCTGAGCTTTCTTTATCCGATATCGGCGGATATTTTTTATAGGCGGTCTCCGTTCGACCTTGCATGGCGGACATCGGTGCGTCGAGCCGCTGAATTTCACTCACCTTTAAACCTTCAGCCGCAAATCTCTACAGATGATATTCTGGTTGTGGCCTCGCGAGGCGACAAGCTCTGCCCATTTGTACTGGTGGAAAAATTACAACAACAGTGGAATTTGTCCCACTGTCATTATCGTACCGGCGGGCATTGGCTGGTATTTGATAAACGACGCGGTAGGATATGGTACAGTTTTCTCAAGGAGAAGGGATTCATTCCGGGGTAAATCCTTATCTGAATTTGCCGGGAATAAAGGTGAACAGCAGCATTCCCAGAAGTCTTTTCAAGGTAAATACTTCCGGATTTTTTATAATCAAAACGATCAACCGTAAAATTCTTTTGGGGTTCATATAAAAACGCTTGTAGGCATTTTGAAAAATCGTTTGCAACTCATTATCCGACATCGCGGATATATTGATGGTATCCTTGCAGTAATTCGCTTTTTTTGTGTCCGATAAATTATCTCTGCTTTTCTGAAAATCATCGGCCATCCTGGCCAGTTCCGTTCCTGCAAATGGTTTCGGATTGAAAAAGAGGGCCCGGTGTAAATTCGATCTCACTGCAAAATCCACGGTGGCTGATCCTTCCTCGAATGTTTCAGTCGGAAAGCCGATCATAAAGTAACCGGATGAATAAATACCGGCTTTGACGGAAGCGTCCATCACGGAGGAGGCCTTTTCAAGATCAAGGTTTTTGTGAATCAATTTTTGCAGCCGTGGAGAGGATGTCTCGATGGCGAAGTGCACGGAAACGGTTCCTGCCTTTTTATAAAGCGGCATATCTTCTGGTTTCAGCATGTCGGTTCGCAACGCGTTAGGGAAGTGTAGCCGGGCATCTTTAATCCTGTCGTGTATTCCTGTGAGTATTTCGAGCATTCTCTGGCGGTCCAGATTGAAACAGTCGTCGAGTATTTCAAATTCTTTGAATCCGTGCCGGAAACGGAGTTCTTCCATTTCCGCGAGAACCGATTCGGCGGAACGTCTGCGGAAGGTCTTGCCCATCGTTTGGTGACAGTAAATACATTTGAAAGGACAACCCCGTGACGTGACCAGTGACATATAAGGTCTGCGACCGACTCCGGGCATCGAACGCATTTTCGCATAGAGCTTGTGATCAAGCAGCTCCCAGGCGGGAAAGGGAAGGGCATTGAGTTCAGCTTGGGTCAGATAACGACCTTCGTTTATTTTGATGTTGCCGTTCACCCGTGATGCTGTGCCCGGAATAGAATCGGTTGGACGTTTTTGATTCACAGCGTCGATCAACTCGGGAAACACCAGTTCCCCTTCGCCGATGACCACAAAGCCCGCGCCATAATCCCTGATGGCTTCCTCCGGGTTGGCGGAAGGCCAGGGACCGCCGAAGGTGACGGGAACGTCAGGCAGCGTCTCCCGGATGATGGCCATGATTCTTTTCGTTTGGTCCAGTTCCGTGATAATCATGCTGATGCCGATGAAGTCCGGTTTCCAATCCATCATGGTACGCCGCAGGATATGCAGGTCTTTATGGTCGATGCCGCAGTCGTGAATCTTCGTTTCATGACCTGCTTTCTTCAGCGTGGCGCCGATGTACATCAGACCCATCGGCTGGGTTATTGATTCTTCAAACCAGAAATCATCAAAAAATCTTGGCTTGATCAAAAGTATTTTCGACATAAAAAAGTCCTGTACCGCTACGGATTACGCAGAAATACGTCTGTGTGGTAGTATTTTAAACGTAAACAATTTCAAAATCCTGAAGATGGAAAATAGGTCAGGACGGCGCATGAACAATTTCAACAATCTCAGTATTCTGTTTGGATTCAAATAGAACCGCCAATAAGCATTTCTGAAAATCGATTGAAGTTCATGATCCGTCATGGCAGAAATATTCATAGCCGTGGTGAAATAATTGATATATCGAGGATCAAAGGTGTAATTTCTTTTTTTAAGAATGTCCTCAGACATGGCGGCCAGTTGGGTTCCGGCCAGAGGTGTCGGATTGAAAAAGAAGGCTCGGTGCAGTTTCGAACGGGCGGCAAACTTGACTGTCGCGGAAGCCTCTTCATAGGATTCTGTCGGAAATCCAATCATAAAATAACCCATTGAGTAAATATCCACTTTGACAAAAGCTTTAATTGCGCAAACGGATTTATCAATGTTTAGATTCTTATGAATCATCTTTTGCAGTCGCGGACAGGAAGTTTCTATGGCAAAAACGACAGACACAGTTCCCGCCTGTTTAAAAAGAACTGCATCTTCCGGTTTAAGCATGTCCGATCGAAGGGCATTCGGGAAATGCAGTTTGATGTCGCCAATCCTGTCCCGGATGCCGGTAAGAATGGCGATCATCCTTTGATGATCCAGGTTGAAGCAGTCATCAATGATTTCAAATTCTTTGAATCCGTGCCGGAAACGCAGTTCCTCCAGTTCGGCAAGAACAGACTGTGACGATTTTTTTCTAAATACTTTACCCATGGTTTGGTGGCAGTAAATGCAATTGAACGGACAACCTCGGGACGTGATGACCGTCATATGAGGCCTGTTGCCGGCGCAGGCGAATGACGGCGTGTTTGCATACAGGCTGTGATCCAGCAGTTCCCAGGCGGGAAAAGGAAGCGTATTTAATTCATCTTCAGTCAGATAACGTCCTTTATTTATTTTTATTTTGTTGTTCACCAGAGCGGCTGTGCCGGGAATTGATTCTGTGGGGAGTCCATTGTTAATGGCATCTATCAGTTGGGGAAAAACCAGTTCCCCCTCACCGATAACAACAAAATCAGCTCCGAATTGTTTTATCGCTTCTTCGGGATTTGCGGAAGGCCACGTGCCGCCGAATGTTACAGGAACATGAGGCAGGATATCTCGAATCATCTTCATTATTTTTTTTACGAGCTCAATCTCTGTTACAATAATACTGATGCCGATGAAATCCGGTTTCCAATCCATCAGGGTGCGTTGAAGGATATGAAGGTCTTTATAATCGAGAGCGCAGTCGTGAATCTTGGTTTCGTGTCCCGCCTTTTTCAGCATGGCGCCGATGTACATAAGTCCGATCGGCTGAGTTATTGCAGTATGAAAGAAGCCGGAAATAAACCTTGATTTAATCAAAAGTACTTTAGGCATTTGAAGAGATAACCCTTTGTGTGGATGATTTCGCCGTGTCTTGCTTCCAGGGAATAAGCTTCATGATGAACAAGAATGCGTAAAAAGGAAGCGAAAGCGTTTTCGGATGATAAATAGCCAGACGCAATATCCTTTTCGGAGAAAAATAGAAACGTCTGTAGGCGCTGCGAAAGATTTTCTTAAGGTCGTGGTCCGACATGGCAGAAAGATTCAGCGGATTGGAAAAGTATGTGATATTAGGGGGCTCAATGGTTTGATTTCGATTTTTCAGCAAATCAAAAGCCATCCTTGCCAGTTCGCTTCCCTGGAGCGGCGTGACGAACATAAATGTTGCACAATGCAGGTTGGAACGGACAGCATATTCGACAGTAGCAGAAGCTTCCTCAAGGGATTCCGTTGGAAATCCAATCATAAAGTATCCGGTGGAGTAAATACCAGCTTTGACGGAAGCGTCAATAACCCGGGTTGCTTTTTCGATATTGAGATTTTTGTTAATGACTTTCTGCAACCGCGGACTGGCTGTTTCTATCGCGAAGCAGGCCGAGACCGTTCCTGCATTTTTGAAAGCCGTCATGTCTTCAGGCTCAAGCATGTCCGAGCGAAGGCCGTTGGGAAAATGCATTTTAATATCGCCAAGCTTATTTTTGATGCCGGTTAGTATGGCGGACATCCTTTCGCGATCGAGATTGAAACAATCATCTGCTATCTCGAATTCCTTGAATCCGTGTCGAAAGCGGAGCTCTTCCATTTCCGCGAGGACGGATTGAGCGGAACGCTTGCGAAACACTTTGCCCATGGTCTGATGACAGTAAATACATTTAAACGGACAGCCGCGCGACGTGACGATGGTCATGTAGGGCCGGAAACCGACACAGGAAAATGAAGGCATTTTCGCATAGAGATAATGATCGAGCAACTCCCAGGCGGGAAAGGGAAGGGCGTCCAGTTCCTCTTCGGTAAGATAACGTCCCTCGTTGATTCTGATGTTGCCGTTCACCCGTGATGCTGTGCCGGGAATGGAATCCGTGGGACGCTTACGATTAACAGCGTCTATCAGGTCGGGGAACACCAGTTCCCCCTCACCCATCACCACAAAGTCTGCTCCATAGGTCTTGATGGATTCCTCGGGATTGGCGGAAGGCCAGGGACCGCCGAAAGTCACGGGAACCTCAGGCAGAATCTCACGAATGATGGCCATGATTATTTTCGTTTGTTCCAGCTCGGTGATGATGATGCTGAGCCCAATGAAGTCCGGTTTCCAATCGGTTATGGTACGCCGCAGGATATTCAGATCTTTATAGTCGCTGCCGCAATCGTGAATCCTGGTTTCATGACCCGCTTTCTTGAGCGTGGCTGCAATGTACATCAGGCCCATCGGCTGGGTGATGGCAAGAAGATCGGGAATAAGAAACCTTGGTTTAATTAATAGAATCTTGGACATTAATAACGAACCCTTCTCAAAGGATAGTCCTTTCATGAATAAATTTTATGTGTACAAGTATTTTTCGACAAGGAGTATATTAATAAATATTTCTCATGTCAAAGAAAGATTTGTTTATGGATATATTTAAAAATTATCATGTTCAATTTTATCGGGATGGGGGCAATCCCACAAAGAGTAGGATTGTGAAACCTCAATTTCATGAACATTTGTTGAGAAAAAATATCTTTGCTCCATTAAAAGTGAAAAATTTTTCATTTGATTTAAAATTTTATTGACAATAAAATAAAAAATATTTATTAAATATACGTCACATCGAATCAAAATAGAATCAAAAAATGCTTCAAAAAAGTTTCACAAAAAAAGTTTCATAGTTATTTAGATCAAAACGTCTGAGCTTGTTTAGGTAAATCAGACAGGGAAGAATAAAGTGCGAGTTCCTGTTGGTCAAAATAAACACCTTGTCATTCCCGCGCAGGAGACTGTGTCGCAATTAATTGGTGTTTTTTATGTCGAAAAAATGGTTCGTCAAAATTGCTTATAACAAACTTTTTTAAAATTATAATGGTAAAACCATTCCCCAAAATGATCATTTTTTCTCTTTTTGCTAATTGCGACACAGTCTCGCAGGCGGGAATCCAGTATTTATCCCCCTCTTTTTTAAAGAGGGGTTTGGGGAGATTTTATCTCACAAATAATAGGGCGCTGTCCCTATTTCCCAATATACCTTATTTATATTCACTAACAGAATACCCGGCAGGCGATGATGTTATTTATGGTGGAACGGGAAACGACTTTGTGTATGCGAAGTCCGATGACGACGAAGTTTACGGCGGGGAAGGGAACGACACCATAACCGGAGATATGGGCTATGATTTTATCG
>CAYZRT010000071.1:0-14765 GCA_964480875.1 uncultured Smithella sp.
CCGCACCTTCATGAGAAAGCAGTCTTCCTGAATCTCTTCGTTTGCGATGATTTCTGCGATGTAAATATTTCCGGCCATTTTATCCTGATTAATATATTTATTTCTTAAGATTGTCGCGTCGTCTCGACAAGTCGGGACTCCTCGCAATAACATTACAAAATTATTTTTTTACATCCGCCCACATGATCAGGGCATCCTCTTTTGTATCTGTGTAATAATGCCGCCGGACTCCTTTTACTACAAAACCGCATTTCTGGTAAAGCTTTATTGCTTCTTTATTTGATTCTCTGACTTCCAATGTTTGCGTTACAATCTCATGTTGTCCGGCAATTTTTCTCATCGCTTCCATGAGTTGAAACCCGATACCCCGTCCTCTGTATTCTTTATCGACTGCAAGATTATGCAAATGAGTTTCACCGGCAACCAGCCAGAAGATAATATACCCGATAGCAATATTTTTTTCTTTAATTTCCATCCGCGCGCAGAGACATCGGGAATGAGCGCTTTCCAGCTCTTTTTTGAACAAGCCCAATGTCCAGGGCGAAGGAAACGATTCCTGTTCAATAGCCAGGATTTGCGGGAGATCGGCTTTCTGCATCCGGTCAATAATCACCTGCATAGGGACTTTATGATCAGACATGGAAAATTTCCAATAGGATGGCCGCAACCAGAAAAACAGCGCAAACAATAGGAATTGTTCTGCGAAGCTTTAGCATATTGATGGCCACGGCAATACCCAGAAGCGGCAGAAAATAATATGTGAGAGAAAGCGCTTTAAGGATTGTTTCATTGAACCGGGGGTACATCCAGATTACGAAAGGAATCAAAAGAGTCTGTATCACCAAAAGGAAAACGCCGTAAAATATAAATACTTTAAATAATCCCAAATAATTTTTCTGTTCTATAGTCTTAATGTTATTTTTTTTCGCATCTTCCAGAGCCTCATCGGAAATAGCATTATTGGATTTTACGATCATAACGTCTATCTGCTTGGCTATTATGCCACAGGGAATGGCTAAAAGAACACTCAGCGCTATTAATTCCGGCGATACGCACCCTATACTGGTACCGGCGATTCCGGCAATGGAGGTCGCCGTAACAGCGGCGATGGAATCGTTAGGAGGAATGTAGGTTCCGAGAGGCAGGCGGTCAATCCAAATCAATTCGATTAATGCGCCGATGATCAATCCTGCGTAAAGATCATTTAACAAAAAACCGATAATGGGAGCAATGACCACCGGCCTGGAAATCATCGCCTGGATGAAAATCCGGTCCAGACACAGCAGACTTCCGCAAAAGGATATTAAAATAATTTTAATAAACAACTTAAGACCCGCCCTTTTGATATCATTAAAAAATTACTGCAAAACTGACTGCGCAAGCAAAGCGGTTTGAAATACTTTTGGAAGTAACAGAATCCACGGGAATTAAAATAGCGATCTTCGCGACCGTACGCGCTCTATTTATGCCAATAATCCTTAAGAGCCTCTTTGATATTGATTGCCCTTCCTTTCGGTACTCTTTGCAACTCGACAAAAACACCCGCCTCTTTTAGTAAATTTTCCAATGTTGTAATTTCATCTTCACATAAAAAGACCGATGATGAACAGCACACCTTGTATTCATTGTTATAAACATTGCCGACATTTAGTCTGTCAAAATGAAATCCCCGGTCAAAAGCTGTGCACGCGTCGGCAATTGTGCTGAATAACACTATTGTTTTCTTCCCGCTGCCATGAGTAAATTTGTAATTTTGAACAAATTCGTCCAACGAGCTGATAGTAACTTCCATATCACTGGGTACGGCCATTTTGATGACTGTCTCCAGAAAAGGATCAGCGGCCACCTTATCATTCACCACAATGATGCATTTCGCCTTGATAAAGGGAACCCAGGCTTCCAATATCTGGCCATGAACCAGTCTGCTGTCAACCCGTACGAGGGCTATATTAAGATCCTTAGACAATGGATTACCTGTTAGCTTTCTTGCTTAAGATTTCGCTGGCCAGCATAATATTTTTTTCACCGTAATTTTTAATAAGGCAGGCAAAATCCCGCAACGTCATGTCCTCTTCGACTTCAGACAACTTCAGCATCATGGGTAAATTAACCCCGGTCAGAACCTCAACCTTTCCTTCCTTCATGAAAGAAAGTGAAATATTTGATGGCGTGCCGCCAAAAAGATCCGTTAAAATTAAAACCCCCTTCCCTTTATCCAACTTTTTTATGGCATTGTTGATTTCTTTTTTCAAATCTTCAACGTCTTTCGTCTGATCAATACATATATGCATTATATCTTCCAGCGGTCCCTTGATGAGTTCGGCTGATTTTATTAATTCATTCCCCAAATTGCCATGTGTGGTGATAAGCGTGCCAAACATTACTATCCCCCTTTAAACTCATTCAGGCAAAATACCCAAACTGACTTCGGATTTAATTAGATGGGTACGCTAATGGATTGCGCAATAATTGTCAAGATTTATGGAAAGATTATTTCCCGGCATTGAAGAAGAAGCTACGTGATTGATTTTTTTGTACAAAATTTATTGCTCAGTCATCAGCAAAAATATACCGGCCCAATATGTCAGCCAGTTCATCAATTAGTTCTTCAGATTTTATTTCTTTTGAAAAAGATAGAATATAATCGTGAAAAACAGCTTGTACTATCGCCCAAATAACATGCAAGCCAACTTTGGGATTTTTAATACGCACATCGCCATATTCACGGAAGATTTTCTCCATGATTGATTCTACATAAAGTCCCAGTTCCCGTCTTTTTTGGATAATGGTTTCTGGCAAACCGATTTGACTGATGAATAACCGGTTTTGTACCCTTTCGTAACTGACAAGTTCCAGGGCAAGATTCAGAAGAATAGGAATGATAGTGCGATCAACAAAACCCTGCTTCCGGATATCCTGTTCAACCTGGTTGACTATGGACTTGATTTCGTTGTCATGGCGTTCCCACAGACCATACAAAATAGCCTCTTTGCCTGGGAAATAATTGTAAAGCGTTCCTATCGAGACCCCTGCTTTTTCAGCTATTTGGTCTGTAGTTGCCTCGGCATATCCGGTATTCACAAAAATATCAGCCGCCGCCTCGTAAATGGAAGCTACGGTTTTTCGTGAACGTTCCTGAGAAGGCAATTTTCGCGGATCAAGTTTGCCTTTTCCCTGCATAAGCTGAACCTTTGAAATGCAATCTTTTTATATTAAAGATGTTAGCTTATAATAAAATAATATTTTAACAGTCAAGTCAAAACATTCTTTTTTAATTTTTTATTTAGTGTTCGACAAAGCATCCGCTAAACCTGCTTGACGGGAAATGCGCCTTGCGACAGCTTTGCTTAATAATTCCCGTTCCGACCAGATATCGCACGGCTGCGCTCGCGTTACACCGGTGTAGATTAATTCTCTCGTCAAAAAAGGGCCATCATGATCGGACAAAACAAGCCATACGTTTTCGTACTCCGAACTCTGGCTTTTATGAACTGTCATCGCCCATGCTTTCTCGTATTTGCGTCTATTCCTTGAAGATCACGAAAAACGGCTTTCATTTACTTTTTCCAAGATCATTCAATTCCATCTTCAGAGACAGAAGGGCGAGCATATCTTTTAAAGCAATGATACCTTTCAATTCATCACCGTTGACAACCAAAAGACGGCTGTTGCCCGTTTTGTTCATGACTTCCAGCGCTTTATTGGCATCCTCCTCCGGACCGATTGTTATTTCTTGACTACAGGGAAGAGCGATTGAACCTACGGTTTGGTGAGCCCATTCTTCACGGGGAATCGACGTTATTTGTTTTAAAAAAATACAGCCAGTGAGCCTTCCGAAAGAAATCACCGGATAAGCCTGAAAATGATACTTATATACATAATCACGAATAAATTCTTCGAGGGATATGGAACGCGGCACCGTCACGGGGTCGACAACCATTAAATCCTTTACTTTTTTTGTGTGAAAAAGACTTCGCGCCAGAACCTGCCTGTAAGAACTCTGCGCTGCAGCACGAACGAACATACCGATCAGGAACCACCACAACCCACCGACAAAACTCCCTCTGACGATATAGAATATACCCAGAATAATCAGCACCAGACCAAAACCGGAGCCTATCTGCGAGGCAATATTTGTAGACCAGCGTATATCTTTCTTCCATCTCCAGAGGACAGACCGCAAGATTCTTCCGCCATCAAGAGGAAAAGCGGGAATCATGTTAAAGACAGCCAGAATCATGTTTAACCAGGATAAATAATTCAACACACCGTTTAAGGTAACCGGCCAGCCCATGCTAATCCCCAGTTGGTAAAGTAAGAAGGAAGATGTTGCCAGAAAACAACTGGAAAGCGGGCCGACAACGGCTATCATAAACTCAGCTTTAGGACTCGGGGGATCTTCTTCCATATGGGCCACGCCGCCGAAAATAAATAACGTTATTTCCTTCATGTGTATTCCATAATGTCTGGCAACCAGCGAATGAGTCAATTCATGGAATATGATGGACAAGAAAAGTCCCGTAGCGCCGGCGATTCCCATCCACCAGTAAGCGGATTTAGGAAGATCTTTATAATATTCAGGAAATAGACCACTCGCCAGAGACCAGGTGATTAAAGCTGCCAAAATAAGCCAGCTCATATCCACTTTTATCTCAAAACCAAAAATAGAAAAAAGACTTACAGGTCGACCGAACATAAATTCCCGAAAACTCCTTTTTTACATAATATAGAATGATTATGGTGAAAATCAATGACTTTAATCATTATTTATATAATGTAACATAGAAATGAGAAAAAATTTGACAATTGTCAATGATTTAAGGTATTTTTTATACAAATTTAAATTTTGATGAAAATTTTGCAGGAATTAACATAAAAAAATTACTGCGGAGCCAAAGCATGAAAAAGTATTTATTCCTATTTATTCTATTGTCAGTCTTTTTCTGTCAAACAGCTGTGGCTGATTTTTACAAATGGATTGACGAAAAAGGACAGACACAAATCACAGATTATCCGCCTCCGCAGGACAAAGCAGTCAAAGTTATTGAGATTCACAAAACTCAATCCGAAACGCCTGTCATTTCAGAAAAAGATAATGATGCAGAGAAAATTAAAGCCACAAAAAAGACGGATGTTGTGATTTACACCAAAAATGACTGCGCGGATTGTGAAAAGGCGCTGGAATTCTTAAAATCCAAGAATGTTTCTTTTACTGAATATAACATGGATAAAGATGAGAACGCCGTCGCTAAAAGAAAAGAAGTGGATAGCGACGACGATGTTCCTTTTGCCATTATCAACAGAAATCACGTACACGGATTCTCCGAAAGCGTCTATGACAGGGTCCTGAAAATGGAACCCTGATTTGATCAAATGAAAACAACTCTTTATTTCTGCACCGGAACCGGAAATTCTTTCTGGACAGCGAAAAAATTATCTGAGTTACTTCAAGAAACTGAACTTCGTTCCATATCCCTTGCCGAAAAAGGCACGATTTACACTGATACAGAAAATGTTGGATTTATTTTTCCTGTTCATATCTGGGGAATACCGGCACCGGTGATTGATTTTATCAATCGTCAGGAACTCGCCCCGGGAAAATATTACTTTGCCGTGGCGGTCAATGCCGGTCAGGTTGCCGCAACGCTAATTCAATTGCAGAAGCTGCTGCAAAAGAAAAACGTCAAACTTTCGTCTGGATTTTCGGTTTGCCTGCCCAGCAACTATATTCCCTGGGGCGGAGCTGAATCGCCAGAAAAACAGCAGCAGAAATTCAGCGCAGCGCTGGATAAAATAAGTCGCATTGCCGCTTCCGTCCGCAGCCACGAAGAAAAGCCACCGGAAAAAGGTCCTCTATGGCAGAATTTACTCTTTTCGGCTATCTACCGCGGATCGTTGAACCGGGTTCCCCGAATGGATAAACCATTCTTTGCCGACGAAAAATGCACCAACTGCGGAATCTGCGAAAAAATCTGTCCGGCAAACAATATATCACTTGTTGACGGGAAGCCTCTATGGCAGCATCGTTGCGAACAATGTTTTTCCTGCCTTCAATGGTGTCCCGAAGAAGCCATTCAATATGGAAAAAGCACCGCGAAAAAGAAACGCTATCATCATCCGGAAATAACCCTTAAAGATATGCTGGCTTGTGTACCAAACATAAAATAATATTTTAAAAAAAGGACTGAATTCATGAAAACAAAAATTACCGAATTATTTGGAATCCAATACCCGATTATTCTTCCCGGCATGAGCTGGATCAGCGTGCCGGAATTGGTTGCCGCCGTTTGTAACGCTGGAGGGATCGGATATCTTGCCACCGGCCCGTTAAGCCCGGCAAAAACAAGAGAATCCATCAGACAGATACGGAAACTGACCGACAAACCTTTCGCGGTCGGAGCCACTCTTTTAATGCCCGGCGCTTATGAAAACGCGCTGGTCGCCATTGAGGAAAAGGTTCCGGTTCTCAATATATCACTGGGCAAAGGTGAAAACTTGATTAAAAAAGTGCACGCTTACGGAGGCAAGGTCATATCGACGGTCACCACCGTGGAACACGCGCTGGCCGCGCAAAATTCGGGTGCGGACGCCCTGCAGGTGACCGGTTACGAAGCCGCCGCTCACGGCAGTCAGGTTACGACGCTGGTTCTTGTTCCGGCCATTGTGGACGCCGTCAAATTGCCGGTGGTGGCCATCGGCGGCATTGCGGACGGCCGTGGCATGGCGGCAGCTTTTGCTCTGGGGGCCGAAGGCGTGGGCATGGGGACACGGCTCTCCATGACCAAAGAAAGTCCCGTTCATGCAGCAGCCATGCAAAAGCAACTGGAACTGGGAATAGAAGATACCATTTACTCCAACAGATTTGACGCTCTCTATTGTCGAATCATGAAAACGCCTTCCGCCGAAAAAGCCGTCAAAGACGGACGCAATCTGATGAAAGGATTAATGGCATCATTCGATATCGCCAAGTCACTGGATTCATCCTGGATGAAACTGGCGACATCGATTCTATCTGGCTCCAAGGAAAAATCAGACAAGCTAAAAGTTTCCGAACAAAAAACAATTGCCGGGCAAAAACAGAAAAAACAGCGTTCATTATTTAAAAAGATGATGAAAGGCCCCGAAACGGGACTGAATCTCGCCCACATGGCGCAGGCCTATGTTTCCATAAAGAAAGCGACGGAAGAAGGCGACCTGGAAAAAGGCGTGTATATTTCCGGTCAGGTTCAAGGCATCATCCACGACATTCCGACGGTGGCCGAAGTCATCAATCGAACCGTCGAAGAATTTACCAAAATCCAAAAAGATATAGCGGGAAAAACAGCTTAACGGCCCCATTGTTCAGACGGTCGTTATGATGTGTCATAATTCAACGCCTGGCGATTGCCGAAGGTATCCAATTTCTTTTTACTTTCATGCGCAAAGCAAGAATCCCTTTGCCTACCCTTACCTTCTGCCAGATTACTCTTCGCCAAGAGATTCGATATCTGCCAAATCTTTTTTCCGTCCTATGGCCCGTTTATTGGTTATGAACTGTTTTCGACCCAAGAAATATACCGGAACATCTCCGTATAAACCTTTGGCCTTTCCTTTATCCGCGTCTTCCCACGTAACACCGGTTAATGAAGTCATGATATCGATACGGACTGGAGGAACGCCAAGCTGAATGACAGAATCTGAATTCTGGAAATCTTCAGCTTTCAGGTTCAGAGAATCGAAACCAAAACCGGACAAAGCCGCCAAGATTTTTTTTGCATTTTCAGTGGACGTTTTGACAAAAACATCAATATCGCCGGAGAAACGCGGCGCCCCATGATATGCCAAGGCATAAGCTCCCACAATGATATATTCAACCTTGTGTGCGTTGAATAACCCTAGCAATTCTTTGAAGTCTTGTTGTGCTTCCATAATATTGATTTCTGAGATAATCAACCGTTGCAACACGTTCTTCCGCGGGCCGGCCTAACCAGTACTCAAGATCATTCCCGGATAATTGGAACTTACGAAGATGATTTTTACAAACAACTTTTTTAATCATGGTTAAAAATTATCATAAATCAAAGCTTTTTGCCACAATTGTTTGCTCGTTCCTCGGCTGATTCAGGCTTGTATAACATCAGTGGAGCCCCTCCGGTCAAAAATGACCTTTAGGTTACAGGAGCCGGAGGCTCCCATTAAAAACACGACCTCCCGCGACTTGCAATCCCCCGGCTCCTGCCGGGGGATTGCAAGTCGCGGGAGGTCGTGTTTTCTTTATCTCACCGGTGAAAACTGTTCCCCAAATTGCGAATCTGTTAACTTACGGCCTTCATGGTGGTAATGTACTTTCTACAAAGCTCCCGATAATAATTTATTCCCTCTTTCGCCATCAGCTTCTGGTCATCAGATACATCATGTGTGATTTTTGCCGGAGTGCCCGCAACTATTTTTCCGGCCGGAATGTGCATTCCCTTTGGTACAATCGCGCCAACGGAAATAAAGACATCCTCTTCACAGACCACACCAAAAAGCAAAATAGCGCCCATGCCGATAACACATCTGGATTTGATGTGTACATCATGAAGAATCACTCCGTGAGCAATGGTGACATCTTCTTCAATGATAACCCGGGAGCCGGGAAAGACATGAATAACGCTATTGTCCTGAACATTGGAACGATTGCCGATTTTCACCGGTCCGAAATCTGCACGAATGGAAACACTGGGAGCAATCAAACATTCGTGTCCGACTTCGATATCTCCAATCAAGGCAGCCTGCGGGTGGACAAAAGAATCATCCGGCACCTGCGGCCTTTTACCGTCAAATTCATAAAGCGCCATAACTTATTTTCGCCTCTTTTCCCCTATCTTCCAAACAAATTTAAAAACTGATATTTCAACCGCCATTACTTTATTTTTTCTCCATTAATAGCTTAAATAATCTTTCAACTTCTTCATCAACCTCTTTCTTTATTTTTTTTGAAATCCATTCAGAGGGAGATATTCCAATATATCCTAATATTAGTTTAAGTTTTTTTGATGTTTCTTCATCTAACCGAAAGGAAAACACTTCCGAGTTCTGTTCAGACAATGGTTCATTTTTTATTCCTTCGTTTATTTTTTTTATACTTGCGATATTAACCTTAAAAAACTCATTTATTTTATTGTGTAAATCAACATCCGTGTGTTCCCTCAAGATAGATATGATAGTATTTGGATTACCATTAAAATATTCTAATAGTACTCTTCTAAAATCATCAATTGTTTTTAACCCAAGTCTTCTTCTGCAACCATCTTCTATTGTTTGATATTTTAAATTATAAGCTTTTCTTACGTATTCAATTCCATTCCGTATTGATGTGTGAATCGGGGAACCACTTAAATAATTTGTCTTAGATTTTTTTATCACTTCCAATATTTGGTCAAGTGACTTTGAAGTCAATTTATTGGTTATCATTATTCTTCTCCTTTTAGTTTAATTATGGAGGAGAATATCTTAAATTTTTTAGAAAGTCAAGCAATATCTACTTATTGGTAGATACAGTAGAAAATAAATTTAACGTTCAACTTATATAATAATAAAAGTATTAGTATTTACGTGCTGTTGCCCAAATTAGATCTTCTTGAGCAGCCATTGAAAGCGTTTTGATATTCTTCTACGAGGATTGTTCAGCTTGCCAATTTTAATGCGCTGCGCTTTTAGAATTGAAGTTTCACAAATAAATCTTGGCGAAGCGAAAGATCAGCAATGACAACTGTCTGAGCAGAAGGCAAGTTTTGTCATTGCCTGAAGCGAGCCTTAGATTTATTAAAAACGCTTTCTGGCAAGCGAAAAAGATATTTGGGCAACAGCCCATCCATTTCTTCCCGCATGTAATCACGCAAGAGAAATGCTGACCGATCCGCCGCGGCCCAGAATATCATGCAGATGAACATATCCCTTGAGTTCTTTTTTCTCATTAACCACGGCAAAAGAAGTTATTTCTTTTTTCTGCATCATTTCCATCGCCTGAGCCAGAGAAATCTTTTCATCGATCGTTTGGGGATTGCGGGTCATGATTTCGTCAATAATTTTCCCGTCAAACGATACTCCTTTACTAATCAGACGGCGCACATCGCCGTCGGTTAAGATTCCCAGCAGTTTGTTTTTTCTGTCGGTGACCAAAACAAAGCCGACATTTTTCCGGTTGATTTCCTCTATGGCCTTTTGAACGGAAGTTGCTGTCATCACCCGGGGAATTTTTTTACCGACAATCATGGCCTCTCCGACTGTTTCTCTTAATCTTGAACCAAGATTTCCTCCGGGATGGAATTTATAAAAATCTTTTTCATTGAATCGCTTTTCGGCCAGCAACGCGATAGCCAGAGCGTCGCCAATGGCCAGCGCAGCGGTGGAACTGGAGGTGGGAACGAGGTCAAAGGGACAGGCTTCTTTTTCCACGGAAACGTCAATGACAATGTCGCTGGCCTGCGCCAGAGTTGACGATAAGCCGCCCGTAAAAGCAATGATCGGCGAGCCGATATGACGGACGGAATTGATCACCGGCATCAGTTCTCTGGTTTCGCCGCTGTTGGAAATGGCCAGCAAGATATCCTCCCTGGTGACAATGCCCAGATCGCCATGCAAACCTTCCACCGGGTGAAGAAAAAGAGCCGGGGTTCCCGTGCTGGTCAATGTGGCTACAATTTTCCGGCCGATCAGACCCGACTTGCCGATACCGGTTATGATCACCCTTCCCTTGGATTTGCATATCAAATTAACCGCCCGGGCAAAGTTGTTGTCGATGGTATCCACCAGCCGTAAAATGCTCTGTGCTTCAATTTTTAAAACGTCTTTCGCCCGTTTGATGATGTTTTGTTTTTTTACCATTGTTTTCGCCTTTAATTACAAATGTTTTTAAAAACTCTTGTCCGTTGGACTGAAACTAGCAAAAAATGACCAACAAAACAAGATTCAAATGAGTTCAAACCGCAGGATTGACCTTACATAAGGTATCTGCTAAAGCATAGTCGCACGGAATACTAAGGAATGAATATGAAGGCTATTTTTATTTCCGACGCTCATTTAAGAAATGCTGACGACGAAAAATACAAAAAATTGATGAATTTCTTCGATGATATCAAATCGGGAAATATTCAGTCCATTGAAGACCTTGAAGGGACAAACATAAAACGCGAATTGATTGACGATCTTTACATTGCCGGTGATTTCTTTGACTTCTGGTTCTGCCGGAAAGAAAACATCAATCTGGAATTCAAACCGGTGATTGAAAAATTAATCGAGCTGCAGAAGGCGGGCATCCGTATTCATCTGTGCGAGGGAAACCACGATTTTTTTATGAAAGAATATTTTCATGACGTTCTGGCAATGGAAGTTTATGAGGAATTTACCGACGCGAAACTGGATAATCTGAACGCGTTGATTGCGCACGGCGACACCACGGACAGCACGGACAAAGGCTATATGTTGTTGCGCGGGTTCTTGCGCAGCCGGATGCTTTATCATATCCAGCGTTTTATTCCGTCTCCGCTTCTCTGGACCATTGCCCGGCTTTCTTCCACCGCCAGCAAAGAGCTGAACCCGGAAGACGGCGACGTCCTGTTAAAAAAAATGTCCGCTTTCGCTCTGGACAGTTTTCAAAAGGGGTATGACGCGGTTATTCTCGGACATTGCCATATCCCCAGCATAAATCATTATACGGTCGCCGGCAAAAAAAGGACGTTTGCCACGCTCGGCGATTGGATTCAACATTATTCATTTTTATACTATGATCATAACAATTTTTTTCTCCGGCATTACCGGGGTTAAGTTTTTTTTAATGATGTAAAACCTTTTGCAGAGAGGATTAACGCTATGAATTTTGGAGGAATTTATCCCGCGCATTCCCTGCGCGAAGCAACCTTTGTCGTAGTTCCTGTGCCCTATGATCTGACGTCCACCTACCAGCCGGGCAGCCGCCGGGGGCCGGTGGCTATTATCGAGGCTTCCACCAATATGGAACTCTACGATGATGAATTGAAGAAAGAAACATATCTGGCGGGAATTCACACGACACTGCCGGTAGAAATTGACGCCCGCGGGCCGAAGAACATGATTAACGCCGTGCGCAAGAAGATTTCCAGAATTGTCGCCCTGGAGAAAATACCGGTGATGCTGGGCGGAGAACACAGCATCACGCTGGGAGCGGTTCAGGCGGTTAAAGAAAAATATCCGAAATTATCCGTGCTGCAGCTGGACGCCCATGCCGATTTGCGCGACAGCTATCAGGGAAGCCCCTACAGCCACGCGTCCGTGGCCAGAAGAATTTCGGAGATCTGTCCGCTGGTACAGGTGGGTATCAGAAGCATGAGCAGAGAAGAAGGCGATTTTTTACCGAAAAGCAAGGTGAAGTCCTACAGCGCCGATTTCGTTCTGGAAACAAGAAACTGGTGTGAAAAAGTCTGTAAAGATTTGCAGGGCGATGTTTTTGTCACGATTGATCTGGACGTTTTCGATCCGTCCATCATGGCTTCCACCGGCACGCCGGAACCGGGCGGTCTTTACTGGCGCGATGTTTTGCGTCTCCTGAAGGCGGTTTCGCAAAAATGCAAAATCCGCGGCTTCGATGTGATGGAACTGGCACCGGTTTCCGGCAATATCGCGCCGGATTTCATGACGGCCAAGTTGATCTACCGTTTTATGGGTTATATGACAAAATAACTCCTTGACAAACAAAGGAGATAATGTTGTAAAGTCACCGGTTTTTAATATCGCGGGGTGGAGCAGTCCGGTAGCTCGTTGGGCTCATAACCCAAAGGTCAGAGGTTCGAATCCTCTCCCCGCTACCAAGTAAATCAAGGAGTTAGCTGATTCAGCTAATTCCTTTTTTACGTTTTAGAGGAGTTATTCTAACGGATTTTTCAACAAAATAAATTCAAAATGAGATTACGGGGTTATTAAGACTTTGTAATGCCGACTTCCTCCATAACTCACCAGCCCGCGAAAAAAGATTTCCTTGAATATCTGACGGTAACCGGAAAACGATTCCGGCAATATTTTGGGGGAAAATAGAGCAATGGGAAAGCAGGCTTGTCGCCAATCTTTTATTGACAGGTAAAAATGATTTTTATTATATTGAATCGGCGAAAAGGCAGCGGTTGAAGTAAACAAAAATCGAACCTTCTATAAAGGATTCATGAATGGAAGACAGAAGAAAAACGCCAAGGATCAAGGAAGAAAATGAAGTTACCATAACCGTTGTTCCGGGAGAAAATAATTTTCCGAAAGAAAAAATCATCGACAATTTCACAAAGGACATTTCCGCGGGCGGCGCGAGAATTCAGACCAATATTCTTTTGCCTGTGGATTCTCTTATCGAATTGGAGTTCACATCAAGGGGTTTACAGCAACAGATAAATTCTCTCGGAAAAGTAAAATGGGTGAGGGTCCTCATTGAGGATGAATCTTATGAGGCGGGTGTGGAATTTTCCGGCGATCCCGGCGAGGCAATCAGGAAACTTGAAGATTACATCTCTTGGAAGCTAAAGTCTAATAAAGCTGAATTAATTAAGAAGAAACTGTCCCCCGTTGATGCTGATGATATAAATAGTGCGGCAATCAAAGAACAACCTCCCCTTCCTTCCGCAGATATGAATCATGCAGGCGCCAAAGAACAATCTGCTATTGATTCCGGTGATATTATGAATGCCATCACAAAGCAGCGAGTTCCCGTTGATGCTGATAATATCCATAATATGGAAACAAAAAATCGACCTCCGCTTAAGAGTAAGCAATGGATAAAAGTAGCAATAATTTTGTTATTTACAATTAATGTGATCATAGTACTTTTTAAGATATTCGGTTCTGTTGATGTATTGGATTCAGCCACGATGCCTGCACCGCCTATGGCCGCCCCGGCACCAAAAGTCACACCAGCTCCGGCATTGGAGGCAACATCACCTGAAGCAGGAGAGGTCACACTGGCTCCATCACCCGAAGCGGCAAAAGCGCCTGCGCCGGAGGCTGCGCAAAAGATAAAAGTTATCGGTAACAGCGACAGCAAAAGATATCATCTCCCCGGCATGAAATACTACAACGCTGTAAAAGCTTATCACCGTATAGAATTTGATTCTGAAGCCGATGCCATCAAAGCGGGGTACCATAAGGCGCCGCAATGAAATTATTCCCTTGTTCAAGCATAAACACAATCTGACAAAGAATGCAGCAGCACAATCAATGCGTGAAGAAAAAAATCCCTCTTTCGAGGGATTGATGAAATTTATTTTATCAGTATGATATCACCATCTGCGGGAGTAGCCTACAGGAAGGAAAAAGTGAGCACACTCCTTACACTCCTTGTGTGACACTTCACTCCCGCGGAGCAAAATAATAATTAGCCTGGATTTCTTGATCAGACAATGCATACATGGAACAAAACAATAATATCCGGTTCCAACATCCATGATAAATCGAATTTATAATGGCACAGGATCGGAAGGAATGTTTTTTGAAAGTGCGTCACAATTACCTCATGTATTTCAAAAACATATTCCCGTATCACCGTTAACGGCCTAGTTGGGCACATATCAAAAACGCTCGCGGAAATGCTCCGGGAAACAGCGCAGTGTTTATATGTTTCAGCGTTTAACCTTACTGCTTAAACGCCGCAACAACGTTTCTGATAATTTTGTTTTATTTATGTCTTAATACAATGAACAACCCCGCCGCGAGCAGCGGGGTATCCAAAGGAACTTGCGCCCCAAGGGGCGGGGAATTAGACCCACATTTATCCCGCTCGGCCTATAGTG
>CAYZRT010000072.1:0-14746 GCA_964480875.1 uncultured Smithella sp.
CCTACAGGGCACCGTGGGGTCACTATAGGCGCAGTCAGATTGGTTAGTCGAATTATCCCGCATGCGAAGTCATGTGGGATAATATAATACGAAACCGCTTGCCCTGGGGTTCATACCCGTGATCTATGGCGTACGTTGCGTTGATACCAGCGCCGCCCCAACCACCGTTGCTGATGCCATGTAAAAATGGGTAGAGGTCCGCCCCTTTTGCGCAACCAGTAACGATTGGGGATTTCTTCAGCAGGCGCCTGGGCGCCAACCGAGATCCCGGCACAGACGATGCCTTCGCCCTGTTTTGCATCACGTTGCGCCAGTACGTGACCGTTTGCGTCCACAATGGCTGCGTTCCCTTCAAAGTATCCGCGGTACGTCATTGGCAATCCCGGCTGCGGGCATTCAATCTCACCGCAATGCGCGGCATGGATGACCGGCGCACCGATAAGACGGGCACTGTCTTGAATGGCAGCAATGCTGTTGCGATGATTTGCCGATTCCCAGAGCCATTGACACAAACCCCGGAAATAATCAGGGATACTCCACCAGCACGAACCACCCATGATCACGTCCACCTGATTGCGCAACCGGCGCGCGGTCATCGTGCGCATGAATTCCCAGCAAACGGCCACACCGATACGGATGTTTTCGTAGGTTCCCAGAATACCAATATCGGCCGGATCGCCGCCTTCATAGAAATAATGTTCCCACATCGTCGGCATGTCCTTGTCGTGCTGTCCTAAAAAAATGCCGTTGGCGTAACATAAATAACGATTGCGTACACTGCCGTCGGGAAGTCTGCATAAAAACGAGCCTCCCAGAACAACGTGATGTTTCGCCGAAAACTCACGCAGGAATCTTGCCGCCTCGCCGTCCGTATTCTGGATGGCCTCAGCAATCGTCGGGTTCCAGCTCATTCCTGTCGTGAAAAATTCCGGCAGCGCTATCCAGCGCGCGCCCTCCATGACTGCCAAAAGCGCTAAACGCTCGCAACTGGCGATATTTGCTGCTGAATCACCTATTTTAGCGGCAAGCTGAATTGCGGCAACTTTTATTGGTTTCTTCAAGCCCCCCCCATTTCTGTTTAATACCGCTTGTTTCTTATATACCGTTCAGAACAAGTGACGCCTTGTTGACTTTCATACCTGAGCGTCTGGTAATTTTTTTCATCGATTGAAATATGTCGAGTTGTTCACTGTATCGTTTCAACTGCACGTCTTAAATTCCGGCGGTTCCATAATGGTAATATTGTTTTTTTTTAAATATTCGAAGAAACCGTATAAACGCTTGCCACCGTATTCCATCACCACGGCATCGGCAGGGCAATTATTCAAACAGCCGAAACAGGCCAGACACCTACTGCGGTCAACGGTTTGTTCAAAGGGATTGATGGCTTTGGTCGGACACTTTCTTACGCAGGTTCCGCAACTGATACATTTTGAGGTATCCACCGTATGTTTATTGATAACCCTTTTGTTTAGCCAGACCAGAGGCAGGGATCGCAAAGGTTCTCTCAGTGCAATTTCATATCCTATGGAAATTGTTTTGCCCCGGGAAATTCTGCCCAGCATTTCGTTCGTAAAACGGCGCACCTGATCAAAGGTTGCTTCATTGGGCAGATGTTGTCCCGATTTTTGATTGGCGCTGTTCCATTCAGGCGTGGGATAGGAAGGAATATTTCTAAAGGCATCCCGGCCAACAGGGGCTCCACCTTTCTTGGTCAAAAGTTTAAGAATGTGACAGGAGGCGTTGTGCTGATTGCCTTCAGGACCGCCGAAGGAAACAAAAGCGGCGACCGGTGTTCCCTTGATGGAAGGAATTTTTTCCAGCCAGTCACTGATATTGGAAGGGGTATCATAATAAAATACCGGAGTGCCAACAATGATCAAATCATAATCCGGCAGGATTTTTTTGTCTGTCTCCTGAAATTCTCGTTCATCTACCGAAAGATTTTTCCCTTTCAGAATACAGCCGATAAGACGGGCATATCGTTGAGTATGACCTGTCTGGCTGTAGCATAGAATCAAAACCTTTTTCGGAGCGCGTGTCTTCAATTCAGGATAGGAAGCAAAACATTCCCGAGTCAGTGCAGCAGGCAGGCATAAAGCGGTGCCGATGATGGCACTTTTTTTAATGAAATCGCGTCGTGTATTCATTCCTTCTCCTTTTATATCCATTATCGATCAAAGCCACGGGTAACATTTATCACGATATTTTGCCCAGGAATCTATTCCCAGCTCTTTGATTTTCCGCAAATTATTTATAGGGGCTTCTCCATGGAACGGTTTTAGAAAGTTTAATTTATCGCATGTTCCAAAATCGGCACATAGCCAGCAGCCGTCCAGCTTTTTCTCTCTAACACATTTTATAATCTGACATGAGCCACCACAGCCATTACCTCCCTGTCTGCAGGAGATTTCGCATTTGATTGTGGAAATGACGGTGAGAACCTGTACCATCGTTTCATAATTTTCCATTTGCGGTATTTACTGTTTTTTAATTTTAGCGTATTCAGCATATTTTGTGTTGCCAAATTCCTTGATGATATCTTTCGCCAAATCAGATGCCCTGCTTTGATATCTAATACAATCGCCACAGTAGAGACCGCAATAGGCGGTAAGATTTTTTGCATCCATTTTTTTCACTTACCTCTTATTGATGCTTTGTTGTTCTATGTCTCAATGTTATTCTAGAAATTTCAGGTCTCGTAAAATTTCTTTTGCTCTTTCCACATCTTCGGCTTTAACCAGCAGGCGGGCGTAAGCGCCGGCCGCGATCAACATGATGGAGTTTTCACCCTGAAAAAAATAGGTGATGCCTTCACCTTCAAGAACGGATTTTATAAAAGATATGTCGCCCTGCTGGTAAGTCGAAAAAACTTCCACAAATTCTTCATCACCAGCATTATCAGACGTTTCCGGAGGTAACTGATAAACCAAATCGGAACCGCAATCGGCACATTTATAAAAACCTTCTCTGTATTCGCTTTTGCATTTAGGGCAAAACATATCAGGATTCCATGTTGATAATATCACAGGAACAGTTTGTGTCAATATATCCCATAAAGACTAATTCGGGCTATAAAGTTTCCAATAAAAATAAATTCATAGGATGAGTATTAAGCCTCACCCATGAAAGGAGAAATATGGGCGGATGTCCAATGAATTGACAGAAGCAGCAGGAACAATGATGTGATATTGGAAAGAGCGTGAGATTACGAATTAAAAATCTTTCTGTAAATGTATGTCTTTGTCTGCTTAACGGGAAATATGCAAAAATAGATTCACACCCAGGGATTCCGACTTGACCGATATTTTTTCACGCGGAACTCCGCATTCCTCCGTTATTTTAATCAAATCCTCCGGTGATCGATGATGAAGAAACCAATTGCCGCATTCCATATAATCCCGGGTGGGATTACTCAGTGAAAAATTACCGATCACCAGTTTGCCCCCGCTTTTGAGAAAGGTAAGCTGTTTTGTCAAAAGCATTTTAAAGGTCTTTGCATCCAGATAGTCAAAAAGTCCCGCTGACCAAATTAAGTCATACTGTTTTGACGGTCTGAATTTAAACGCGTTATCCCGATGAAATTCCACGTTACTTAAAAATCCTTTCCCTTTGACCTTTTTATAGGAATATTCGACGGCATCTTTATCGTAATCAACACACTCAAAAAAAACATGCGATTCCCCTTGTAGTAAAAATTCCACGATATCCTGGCAAGGGCCACATCCGATATTCAAAACGCGATGCTTTCCGTCTTTTTTATCCAGAGAATTCAGAAGATCAATAAAAAACTTTTTTCTGTTGATGATAGCCTGGGGTGCTGCCTGAGCGTGAAAATAACGATCCCATTTCACAAGATGTTCCTTGGGAGACATCCACCTCTGGTAAATTCTTTCAATGATGACAAAATCACCGGAGTATCCGTGCGGTTTTAAAAGCGCATATCCCTGCATCGTATCTTTAGTGATGTAAACATCGGGCAGTGCTTGCCAGATATTCATTACATCGGCTTCACTCATAATGCCCTGCCTGCGTTTAAGATTCACGGACTTGTATAAATTACCGAGTTCCTCATATTGGCTTTCCTCGGGGCCGCCGTTCTTGGCCAACATTTTCAGATATGCAATTTCCTGATTCATTCGAATCTCCTTTTATGATCATTAACCGCTTCAATAAGGCTCGTTAACGACGCTTATTTTATTAGAAACGAATTTTAAAAATATTATTCAAAACAAATTTTATTTTTTCCGCTTTTTTTGCCCTGGTACATAAAATGGTCCGTCCGTTTGACAAAGGCTTTTAAGTCTTCATTCTTCTTGTATTGTGCAAGTCCTATGCTGACCGTAAGATGAACTGTGTTGTTCGGATCAGGAGAAAAATTCTCCTTTTTTAATTCTAATCTGATTCTTTCCGCGATAACCGCACCTTCCTCTTGTGCTGTCATGGGCAGAATGATTGTAAATTCTTCTCCCCCGTAGCGATAGGCCGAATCTTCCTTGCGCAGACATCTTTTGATTACCTCACCGAGGCGAACTAAAACCTGGTCTCCTTCGATATGTCCGTACGTGTCATTGAATATTTTAAAATCATCAATATCCAGGAGTAAAAGAGTCAGCGGGTAATCCCGACGTTCTATCCTATCAATTTCCATTTGAAGCTGATTATAGAAATGTCTGGAATTAAAAAGCTGGGTGAGATCATCAATAATGCTCAATGCACGGTATCGTTCTTCGCTTTCCTTTAATTCTTTTTCCAGACGTCTGCGTTCTGTAATATCGCGGGACACCGCCTGAAAACCAACAACGTGGCCATCTTCAATAATTAACTGGGTATTTTGCCCAAGCCAAGTCTCATGGCCGTCTTTTTTTAAAATAGGATATTCAGAATACGTGTTTCTTATTCCATTTTTAAGTTGAAGCCCGAAAAAATTTAGAGCATTTTCATGCATGTCAGGACGAATTAAAAATGAATAATTTTTCCCGATCAGTTCTTCCTCCTCATAGCCGGTCATGCGGATCGAGGAAACATTAACGAATGTAAAGAACCCTTTTTTATCCGTTCTGAAAACCATATCGTTGGCATTTTCCACCAAGTCGCGATATCTTTCTTCACTTTCCCGCAACGCCTGCTCCGCCTGTTCATGACCCAATATCTCCTGATGGAGTGCCCTGTTGATGATACTTAAATCTTCTGTCCTCTTTCTGACGCGTTCTTCCAGCTCTTCATTGATCCTGTTGACGTTTTCTCGTTCAATTTCCAGTTGCGTTTTCATGAAGAAATCACGTCGCGCGTAAAATTCAATGGCGTAGCAGGTCATCATTCCCACAATATTGGCGCTGATAAAGAAAAAGTTATTATTAATCAAAACATCGACGGGTGTCGGATTCACCCAGATCGCAGTCATTTCATATAAAATGACTTGCAGCCATCCGGCAATAGACGCCCAGACAAAAAACAGGCGAATCAGCGCGTAGCCCCACATAAAAACAAGCATCAATCCTGCATAATAACCATAACTTGCCGGAGGAGGCGCTATAACAATCATGCAAATGATGCCGCTGCCTGCAATGGTAAAGGCAAAGGCGAGAACAGCCTGCATATGTTTCTTAAAAATATCGGAAGAAGTTACCAGCAGGACACCTGTCAGACAAGGACCAATAACAATCAAGCGAATAAACCATATATTGAACATCTGTTCCGGCATGAGTATAGCGTCTAAGATACCAAACGCGGCGTAAAGAACTGAGCCAAGAATCAAAAATACGCGTATATTGGAAAGTGATGTGTAATAATATTCTTCCAGGAAAAACTTTTCCAGGTACGAAGAATCTCCAGAGAATTTAAGAGATATCGGATGTAATTTCATGTTCATGATATATTCAACAATAGAAGAATGCTATTTTCTATTTTTATTAGTGTGTAGCGATGTATGGTGCATTTTATTAATTTACAAGTAAATATCATAAATGACCAAAAATCACAACACGTGTAAAACAAAAATAGTAGGTTTTCTAGCTGGTTATAATAATGTGACAGTATGAAGGCTATTGGCCAACCCTGCCAATCCGGTAACATTGATCCTATTTTGTTGAGGAAAATAATTTTTCAATGCGACGGCGATCTACTTTGCCCGTGGCTGTTCTGGAAATCGTCGAAACAATTTTAACGTGGCGTGGAACAGCATAGGGCTCCAGCATGTCCATCATCAGCTTCTTCAGGTGAGTTTCCGTTAAATCGCAGGCGATAACAGCTGCAATAATGTTTTCTCTCCCCTTGTCCGAAGGAAGCGCCAATACAAAAGCATCGCTTACCGTGGGAAGCGTTTTGATTTTGTTTTGCACATCCAGTAAATCAACTCTTTTGCCGGCGACCTTGACAATCCCATCGGCTCTTCCCAATAAAACAAGACTATTTTCTTTTTCTTCGCGGGCCTCATCACCGGTCAGGCAAAAACCATCCGAATCTTTTTCCATTTCCGGAGATGTGAAGCCTGATTGAACACAGAGCCTATGGTCTTTCAATTTCCATGATACGACGTCGAACGGCTTCCATCTGTCGGTGTTGTCACTTACACAACGCGAGGCAATGCCGCCGGTTTCCGTAGACCCGTAAATTTCCATAATGCCCAATCCGGTTTTTTTGTAGAAATGTAATCCGTCAGACCGATCAAGTACCCCGGCGGAAGAAAAAGCAAATTTGAGGGAAGGAACTGATATGCTATCCACTTTCAGAACACGATAATGAATGGGCACGCTGACCAGCACAGTTGCTTTGTGCTTGTTAATGGTTGAAATAATTTCCTGCGGAAATGTGTAAATATCGGACAATACCCGCGCGTGAGAAACAAACGGGACTAAAATAGAAAAGAGCAGACCATAAATGTGGTAAGGCGGAACGGTGGCCACGAAAATATCTTTATCGGACACGGCAAATTTTTCCCTGATATAAAAGGCCTCCGTAAATAGATTTCGGGGCGATTTGGACCAGACTTTCGGTTTCCCTGTTGAACCGCCGGTAAAGAGCCGTAAGAAATGATCATCCGGATCAAGGATATTTTTAGGATTTATATTTTCCGCAGCAGCAGGAAGCGGTGTTATGATTTCCACTCCGGCCGGCATTTCTTCAGGATGATCGGCTATTGCGAAATTAAAGCCGGTGGCATCATAGAGTTCCTGCATGGCATGGGCGGAAAAAGAATAAGGCAGGATTAATTTACATGCACCGGCAAGAGAGGCTAAAATACAGGCGGCGGTCACCGCCTTATTGGTGGTACAAAGGCACAGATTTTTTTCTCCACTGCGTCGGGCAAGTCTTTTTTTCAGACCGGCGGCCAACGCAAACACATCTCCGTAGCTGCATCCGGACAACGTAAAGTCTTTCTCGCTCACCTTTTTCGACGGTGCGAGAATTTTCTCATATGCATTTATAAAAGAATCTTTTCTTCCAGTCATCTCGTATAAGCGTTAAAGTTTTTTGATTCCTTACCGTAAAAAAAGAAAAAAATCACTTACTATAAATAAGGTCCACAATTTTTATTGACTTCTATGCTGTTTTTTCATTAGCTTAAGTAAAATTTTAAAAAATTGCCTATGCTTAACATTGACATTGACAGTTTAATACCGCACCGAAAAAAAATAAAAATTATCAACGGAATTCTTGATGTTCAGCCGACCTCGGCGATCAGTACGGCCGTCGTAAATTCAGACTGGCCACTTTTTGATGGAGAATCTGTCAATTCGTTGATTCTCATTGAGGCCATTGCCCAGACGGCGGCTATTATCGAAGGGTATAAAAGAAAACAAAGCGGTGAATCTGGCGTTAAAGGATGGCTGGTCGGCATTAAAAACGCCGAATTTTATGAAGAGAAAATACCGGTAAACACAAATTTAACGATTATGCTGGAAAGTAAATATTCTTTTGATAATTACGGGGTGGTGGAGGGAACCGTCAAAACCGGTGAAAAAGTATGGGCCACGGCAACTCTTCAGGCCATGCGCCTCAATGATAATGATCAGAAACCTTTTTAAGGAGTTCTACAATGGATGAGAATAAAACAGCGATCGTTACGGGAGCCAGCCGTGGTATAGGCAGGGCGACGGCTTTGGAACTGGCCAAAGCCGGATATTTCGTAATCATCAACTTTAAATCCAATGAAGCGGCGGCACAGGAGACGTTAAGTCTTGTGAAATCAGCCGGGGGAGATGGGGAAATTGTTCGATTTGATGTTGCTGATCATACGCGAACCAAAGAAGCGGTTAAATTGATTACAGAACGTCACAAAAATATTCAGGTACTCATCAATAATGCCGGCATTACTGCCGATGGTCTGTTCATGTTATTAGGCGAAGATGAGTGGGACAGTGTTATTGATACCAGCCTGAAAGGTTTTTACAATATCACCAAACCTGTTTTGCGGGAGATGGTCAGAAAAAAATGCGGTTCAATCGTTTCGGTCTCATCTCTTTCGGCACTGATGCCCAATCGTGGACAGGCAAATTACGCCGCCGCCAAGGCAGGTATCATTGCTGCTTCCCGGTCGCTTGCTTCGGAGGTGGCGCGTTTCGGAATTCGCGTTAATGTTGTCGCGCCGGGTCTGATTGAAACGGATATGATCAAGGAAGCACCGGTTGCCGAAATCAAGAAAATAATTCCCATGGCGCGTCTCGGAAAGCCGGAAGAGGTGGCCAGTGTCATTCGCTTTTTGTGCTCAAGCGATGCTTCCTATATCACCGGCCAGGTTATCGGCATTAACGGTGGCATATGTTAAAACCAATTCATCGCAATATTTATGTATTGGTTTGTATTATTGCCGTCTTCTTTTTAGTCTTCAACAAAACATCGTATGCCGGAGAAAAAGATTTTGAAAAACTGCGTCAGGAATCGGCAAAAATCAAAACGCTCCAGGCTGATTTCAACCAAAAAAAATTCATGAAGATTCTCTCCGAACCCCTTATTTCGGAAGGCCGTTTTTTTTTCAATGCTCCTGATTCTATCCGTTGGGAATACTTTAAGCCCCTCAAAAGCATCGTCATCGCCCATAAAAACAATACGAAACGCTATATCTTTTCCGAAGGGAAAATGGTCGAAGATAAGGCGGGTGGCGTGCAGGCAATGAGAATTGTACTTAACGAGGTCGCCGGTTGGATGAGCGGCAAATTCGATCAAAATCCTTCATTTAAAGCAACCATCACTAAAAAAGGGAATACCCGTATCACCCTGACTCCTGTTGGAGATAACATGACTGGCATGATTGAGAAAATAGAAATTACGCTTGCCCCGAAAGGGGGAACCGTTAAGTCTGTAAAGATTTTTGAAGGTACCGATAACTTCACTCAAATAAATTTCAACAACGTGAAAATCAATTCGGTGATTAATCCGTCTCTCTTTCAGGATATCCGATGAGGAGACTATTTCTTGTCATATTAACTGCTTTTCTTGTCTCCTGTCAGATGCTGCCGGTCATTAGTCCTCCGTCTTTGTTTACCAGTGAAGAGTCATTTGCTTGTCCCTTTCCTTTTTTAAAAGAACCGCATCGTCTGGTGCACGCCATAGAATTCCGCGTGGGTGGTAAAGCCCAAAGTGCGATCATCGGTGTAACCCTCGCCAATCCATTCACGGGTTCAGTGTCTTGTGCCATCATGACGGTGGAAGGAATCGTGGTGTTTGAAGCGGAAGCGAAACAAAATAAAATAAAAGTGAAACGAGCGCTGCCACCATTCGATTCAAAAAATTTCGCGAAAAATCTGATTGAAGATATTAAACTGATATTTTTTATACCCGAAGGAAAACTGCAACAAAAAGGCTGTCTTCATGACGGATCAAAAGTTTGTCGTTATCTTCAGGAAAATGGTGATTGGGTTGATGTAATAAAAAGTGAATCAGGTGGCAAACAGGTAAAACGTTATACATCTTCAGGTGTTTTAAAACGCCATGTCCTTTTTAACAAAACGCCAAAAAATATTTATCGCCGTATTGAACTGGAGGCATATGAAAACATGGACTATTCATTGTTAATGAATCTGATTGAAGTCCAACCGTTAAAAACTCAAGCCGTCAAAAGAAAATAAATATTTTTTAAAATGACATTTTTCATGAAGGGATTAAACAAATCACGAGGATAATCAGAAACGGCTGTTACCGATTTCATCATGATCATCATATGCTATAGTTTGTGCCTGACCAAATTCCCCTTGACACGTTAGTAGATGTCTCATATAACCCGCCGTCCTCGACAAACAAATTTTTTTATCATTATTTTTATTCTAAAGGTGGCCAAATGGACCGGAGCAAGCCATGACGAATCAGAATTCAAAAAACAGCACAAAGATAACCTCGGAAAAAAGCGAGGGATCTTTCACGGTTGCCGGTTGCGACTTGGGCAAAGCCACCGCTAAATTTGTCATACTCAATGTCTGCGACGACGGTTCGCTGGTTGTCAAAGACTACCGCTGCATCGTGCATGACGGGAGACCGCTCGATGTGTTTAAAAAATGGTACAACGAACAGCATATTGATTCGTGCACCGCCCTTGCTGCTACCGGCTTGCATTCTGAAGAACTGGTCGCCCCGGTTGTTTCCGGACTGCCTGAAGATGCCTGTGTGTCTTCAGCTCTGAGATTGCAGACGGACATTCAAGGACCGGTGAATCTTGTGAGTCTCGGCGCCCGCGGATATTTCGTGTTCACCCGGAACCGGCAGGGCCACATCAACTATATAGAAAACGACAAGTGTTCTTCAGGAACGGGTGAGACAATCGTCAAGATTGCCAGCCGCTTTGGACTTGGTCTCGAAGAAGCGGATAGGTTGGCTGCCGGCGCGCCAGTCGGCATTCCCATTTCAGCCCGCTGTTCGGTTTTTGCTAAAAGCGAAATGACCCATTTCGGTAATCAGGGGAAGCCGACCGACCAGCTTATGAAGGGTTATTTTGAATCGGTTGCCCGCAACGTGACGGCACTGTTGTCACGGGTGCGTATCGAGGGTCCCGTCTATCTTATGGGTGGTGGTGCCCGGCTCGTCACATTTGTAAAGGCTTTCAAAGACTTGGCCGGAGGCGTCGTCCGCATTGTTGGAGAGCCACAGCTTTTTGAGGCGCTCGGCGCCGCTTTACTGGCTGCCGATCAGTGCCGGGGAGAAAAACTTCCGAAGCTGCCCGCCGATCCTGCCCGACTCATTACTCCCCGGCAGACGAGATTCCGCATTCACCCGCAGGCTAAGCAATGGGCATCAAAAGTCACCTATCAGGAAGCCTCTGCGGTCACTGAAGATCCGGCAAACACACCAGCCGTTCTCGGTCTTGATCTGGGATCCACGGGCAGTAAGGCGGTGCTGACTTCTATCAGAACCGGCAATCAGCTTCTGGACGTATATGACCGCACACGCGGCAATCCTGTGGATGCCACTTCACGGCTGCTCGACGCGATTTTGAAGAAAACGAAACCGGACATTCGGGCAGTCGCCTTGACTGGTTCCGGACGCGAAGCTGCGGCGACGGTTCTTCGCGCGATATTCCCATTGCTTGCTCAAAAGATTGTGGTTTTGAACGAAATAGTTGCCCATGCAACTGCTGCTATCCGGTGCGACGATAAAAACGGGGAAAGCCTTTCCATCGTTGAGATCGGCGGACAGGACGCCAAGTTCATTCAAATCACCGGCGGTCAGATCATTGAAAGTGACATGAACAAAGCTTGCAGCGCCGGAACCGGTTCGTTTCTTGAAGAACAGGCCGTTTTCTACGGTGTGCATGATGTAACCGAGTTCACGAAACTGGCGCAGAAAGCAGCGCGCCAACCGGATCTAGGCCAGATGTGCACGGTGTTTGTTGCAGATGCCGCCGCCGAAGCGCACAATGAAGGTTTTAGTATTGAGGATCTGTTTGGAGGATTCCAGTATTCGGTCATTCACAACTATATCAACCGGGTCATGGGAGGGCGAACGTTTGGCAAACGGATATTTTTTCAGGGTAAACCGGCCAGCGGACCGTCGCTCGCCTGGACGCTTGCCGCTGTTACCGGACGGGAAGTGATCGTTCCGCATAATCCCGGCGCCATGGGCGCCTGGGGAATCGGCCTCTGCGCGATACGGGAACTTGATGAAAATCAGCTTCTTGAATCCACCAGCTTCGATCTGAATCTGGCGCTCGACGCGCGGGTCGTGTCTAGAACAGAATTCCGGTGCGCCGATCCCAAATGCCAGAACCTGTGCCGTATCGACAAAACGACCGTCTCCGTCCGAGGATCTGAACAGACAGTCCTTTCCGGAGGTGCTTGTCCCAAATACGAAATCTCATCGGCGGGCCTGCAGAAACTTCCCAAGGATGCCCCGAACGCGCTCGAAGAGAGGATGGCGCTGCTGGAAAATTTCTGGGAAGCAGGATCAGGCGATCGGGAGGTGGCAGTTCCATATGTGGGAGTTTTGAACGGATACCTTCCTTGGATGGTAACGTTTCTATCGGAAATCGGGCTGCGCGTGAAGGTGTTGCGCTCCGACAGCAAGTCGCTGGCGCGTGGTGAAGAACGCTGTTTCTCGTTCGACTCCTGCGCGCCTGCTAAAATTGCCCACGCGGTGGCAGACGCGGACGTCAGCACGCTCGTATTCCCCAAATTCCTGAACCTGCATGACCGAGATGGCAATGGTGGCCGTACCTGTCCGATGGAACAGGGAATGGCGGATATGGCCGATCAGGCATTGAAGGCACGCGGTCGAAACATCAGGTTCGTAAAGCCGGTTCTCAACCTGAGAAACGGCTTTACGAACCGACGGCTGATTGGCCAACTACGGTGGCTCGCTCGGGAGCTTGGTGTCGATGACACTCGGGTAGCTAAAGCAGCCCGTCACGCCGCAAAAGCCCAGCAGGAATATGAACACGCACTGGCGGAAATTGGCCGGCGGACCATGGACTACGGACGTGACCACAAGATTCCGGTGGTTGCCGTCATCGGTTCACTGCACGTGATCTTCGACCGCGCGGTGAATGCAAGCATTCCGGACCTGCTTCGTCAGAACGGCGTGCTTCCTTTGCCGATGGACTGTTACCCGATTCAGAAAAACATTCACCCGCTTCCCAATATCGTCTGGGAAGACGCGAACCGGGCGCTACGTGTCGCGCTTTCAGCCAGGGAACAGGGTAACGTGTTCCCTCTCCTCCTGTCGTCGTTCGGCTGCGGGCCCGCTTCGTTTATGGAACATTTCTTTCGACTCCTTATGGAGGGTTACCCGCATACGGCACTCGAGAGTGACGGACACGGAGGCTTTGCCGGTTTCGTGACGAGAATCCAGGCTTTTCTGCACACGGTCCGCCAGCATGATGGCCGTCCGGTTCCCGCTGAACCGGGAAGGCTCAAACTGTTTGAAGAACTCGAACGTCCAGTGCTTACGTTGGAAAAAGATTCAAAATTCGTGGTCTTCACCATGGGCGACCAGACAGCTCCGATTATGGCGGCTGTCTATCGATCATGGGGTTATGACGCGGTTCCGGCAGTCGCCACGTCGTCGGTGTCACTGGCCGCGGGTAGAAGAGACTGTTCCGGCAAGGAGTGCCTTGCCTATCAGCTCATCTGGGGATCGTTTCGGAAATACCTCGATGACCATCCCCCCGAAAAACGTACCGTGCTGCTTGAACTCAGCGGCAGAGGCGCCTGTCGCACCTGCAACTTTTCAATGAAGGACCAAATGTCTGTCGAAAAAATGGGTCTTTCAGATCGAGTCGTTCTGCGCCACGTTGCCGCTGAAATAGAGTGCCCGGGATTAATAAGCCGGTTCTATACAGGAACGCTTGTGTGGAATCTTCTCAACCAGTTTACGGCGTATTACCGACCCTGTGAAGCCGAAGCAGGTGAAGTCGACCGGATCTATCAGGAATATTGCAATGAACTTATTCGGATACTGGAAAAGCCCGCTGAAAGAAGCTTCTCCGGAATTATCTCAAAGATGGGAAATGTCGGACGGATTATCGCCGGAAGCATCGAGGCGAGCCAGGGCGCTGATCTTTTCGAGCAACTTATTCATCGCGCCTCGGTACAGTTTGCATCTTTCCGGAAGCGTCATCCGGATAAAAAATCTCTCCGGACGATTTTCCTTACCGGCGACATCTATCTGCGCCTGGATGATTTCGGAAGCGACAGCATCATCCGGCGGCTCAATGCCCGCGGAATGCGGGTGATCGTGGAACCGCTATGGGCATTGGCCGAATATCTTGTTGAAGAACGTTCCGCTGAGTTGTTTAACATGCCTCAGGGGTATTTCATGAATTCCATGGCGAAGATACTCATGCCGAAGTCCAGGAAACGGTTCTACGATATTGCGCGGGAACAAAATCCGTGGCTGCCCACGTCCGATGTTCCGGAAATGCTTGAAAAGGCAAAACCGATAATCGACCGCCATCCACGAGGCGAAGCTCCGATAACGGTGGGAAGCGTTATTCATCACTGGGATGAGGCGATTTCCGACGGGATCGTGATTGTCGGACCGTGGGGTTGCGGACCGGCATTGATTGCAGAAAGCCTGCTCAGACATCAGCGGCAAATTCCGATGCTCTTCGTTTACAACGACGGATCCCCGATCGACGAAAGACGGCTGAACGGATTCGCATTTCGGCTGCGCCGGCAGGAATCACGTGTCACAAATTTCTGAAACCCCCTGTGAGGACACCGGGCACTCCTAAAAAACGCATCAGCTTCATTAACAAGACAGACACAAATATTTATTCGCTCAATGAACCGCAGGAAGAAAAAACCTTTGATGATTTTCT
>CAYZRT010000073.1:0-5579 GCA_964480875.1 uncultured Smithella sp.
CGTTATGGACGAGAAAAGAAGAGCAAAAAGGCTTAAAGAAGATAGTGAAGTTACCATAACAATAGTTGCCGGAGGTAAAAGATATCCCAAAGGAAAGGTTATTTATAATACCAGTAAGGACATTTCTGCGTCGGGAACGAAAATCCAATCGAATATCTTCCTGCCGATTGATACGCTTCTGAAAATAGATTTCAAACTAAAAAATATTCAGCAAATGATAAGCGCCATAGGCAAAGTCAAGTGGATTAAGATAATCTGTGAAGATGAACATTATGATGCGGGTGTGGAATTCGTCAATACCCCCAAAGAAGCTATCCAAAAAATTGCAGATTATATCGCATGGAAACAAAAATCCCCAAACCCTAAGCCATACATAATATGATTTTGACATCTTTACTGCAGACGAATCATTTCAACAGTAAAAAATCACAGTCTTTGAAAGTTATTTTCTTGAGAAGGTTATTTCCTTATGATAGAGATGCCTTCAAATTAAATTAAGAGCAACAGGTGTGTATTATGAAGATTGCAGTTTTAAACGGTTCGCCGAAAGGCGAAGTCAGCGTGACCATGCAGTATGTTCATTTTCTTCAACAGAGATTCCCGGAGGCTGAATTTGTATTTTTTGATGTTGCGTTAAAAATAAAGAAGCTGGAGAAAGATGACAAGTCATTTGGAGAGGTTATTGCCGGGGTGGCCTCTGCGGATGCCGTTCTCTGGGCATTTCCTCTTTATTTTCTGCTTGTCTGTTCCCAGTATAAAAGATTTATTGAATTAATTTTTGAGAAAAATGCTGTTTCTGCTTTTCGGGGGAAGCCTGCTGCCTGTCTGACAACATCGATCAACTTTTTTGATTATACCGCTCACAATTACATCAATGCCGTCTGCGATGACCTGGGAATGAATTTTTTTGGCACCTATTCGGCGGAAATGAACGATTTGTTAAAAACGAAAGAACGGCAGAGGCTAAAAGCCTTTGGCGAATTATTTATGAAAGCGATTAAGGAAAGCACACCGGCAATCAGAAACAATGCGCCCTTAGTAAAGCCTCAAGTTGTCTTTGAATCTGAAGCAATAAAGACGGTGAATGCTGAAGGGAAAAAAGTTTTGATCGTAGCCGATAATCTTTCTGAAAAATCCAATCTTCAGAAGATGGTAGAAAGATTAAGGCAGACTTTTTCTCCTCCCGCCGATGTTGTAAAGTTGACGGATGTTGATATCAAAGGCGGATGTCTCGGCTGTATTCAATGCGGTTTTGATAATGCCTGTGCCTATGACGGCAAGGATGGTTTCCGGGATTTCTTCAATACGAAAATTAGAACAGCTGATATTTTATTTGTTGCGGGAGAAATGCATGACCGTTATCTTTCATCATTGTGGAAATGCTTTTTTGACCGTAGTTTTTTTAACGGTCACACACCATTTCTGAAGGGCAAACAAATCGGGTTTGTTATTTCCGGACCGTTGAATCAAAATCACAATTTGCGCGAAATTTTTGAAGCATCGATTGGAATACAGCAAGCCGGCATCAATGGATTTGTCAGCGATGATTTGGGAAGCTCCGCCGAAATTAATAATGCTTTGCAAAGCATGGCCTCGCGCTCCGTTGATCAAAGCAGGCTCGGCTATATACCGCCTCCGACATTTTATCAGGTCGCGGGAAGTAAATTGTTCCGTGATGTCATTTTCGGCAGATTGCGTCCTGTTTTTCAAGCTGATCACCGGTATTACATAGAACATGGTATGTACAATTTCCCTCAGAAATATTATAAATGGCGTGTTATTAACAATATTCTGGTAATGCTGACGAAGATTCCGGCCGTTCGTCGTGAATTTATCAAAAGAATGAAGACGGAGATGATAAAGCCCTGTGCCAATGCTTTGAAAAAAACGGAGTGACAATTATAAAATAACCATCATATTTTTATAACAAAAGGAGACAATGTAAAGATGAATCTCAAGGAAGTGGTTGCGCTGGTTACCGGCGGCGCGTCGGGATTGGGCGAAGCGAGCATTGTGGCACTGACAGGCAAAGGCGCTAAAGCTGCTATTGTTGATGTGGATGTGGAAAAAGGAGAAAAACTGGCGGCCAATATCGGTGCTAACGCGATATTTGCAAAAGCTGATGTTACCAGCGAAGCTGATGTTCGTCAGGCTATACAAAAAGCTATTGAAGCTTTCGGGAAGATAAATGCGGTGATTAACTGCGCGGGTGTTGTCAATCCGGGAAAACTCATCGGCAGAAAAGGCCCTTTGTCGCTGGAGGCGTTTAATAAAGTTTTACAGATTAATTTGGTGGGGACACTCAATATCATCAGGTTGGCTGTTGAACAGATGATCAATAACTTTCCGGGCGAAGAAGGAGAAAAAGGCGTGATCATCAACTCTGCTTCAATAGCCGCATTTGAAGGACAAATAGGACAGGTGGCTTACAGCGCTTCCAAGGCGGGCATTGTGGGAATGACGCTGCCCATTGCGCGCGAAATATCCGATTATGGAATAAGGATCGTCGCCGTTGCGCCGGGTATTTTCGATACGCCGATGATGGCCGGATTACCGCCGGCGGTCAAGGAGGATATGGCGAAAACGGTTCCCTTTCCAAAGCGTCTCGGTAAACCAGAGGAATTCGCTCAAATGGCTTTGCATATTATTGAAAATAAAATGCTCAACGGCTGCTGTATCAGGTTGGACGGGGCGCTACGCATGCCGTCCAAATGATGACTAGATTCCCTCTGATTTTCAAGAAATAAATTGAAAAACGAAGGTGCTGGGCAAGTATAAATAAAGCCATGCTCATGATTTGGAATAATATTAAATCCGGGTGACAGGAGCTGCTCGTTGGAAATCACAACTGCTATCGGGTGTAAGATCAATTGTGCCTATTGTCCTCAGGAGAAGTTTGTTAGAGCATATCACAAAGCAGATAAAGTTCCCGAAAGAATGACGTTCGACGCATATAAAACAATTCTCAGTGAATCTCCCCGCGGCTTGCCGCGGGGAGATTCACTGAGCTTTCCATGAACAATCGCCGGTATATCCCACAACTTTTCGCCTGGTATATTCAATTCCGCTCCATTGCATTTTTCGATAAAAAGGAACGGAAATAAAGTTGATCGTTTCTAAAATCTGATTTAGCATCGGTAAAATAACTGTCCAGAATTTCAATCTTACATTTAATGCTTCCGGCTGCGCTGAATGCAATAAAGCATTTTTTATTATCAAGCTGTAAAAAACATCCATGAATGGCGACAATAGCGCCAGCAAACAAAAAGGATGCCAATATGCAGCAACAAGAGCGTATAAAACCAGGGGCATTCTGATTTTAGTAATGAAGGAGGAGAATAACCATCGACTTTTGTTTGTCCAGAAAAAATTCAATATCTGTCGATTGGTGAATCGGACAACATCCCCCCATGTTTCTTTTTGCTGTGGCGGATATCTGGGGACCAGACAATCGGGCACAAAAAGTGTTTCATATCCCCGATCTTTTAAAGCGAGATTAATATTATTGTCGTCCGACGTTAAGGGGTGATCACCCTGACCATCTATTGTTGACATTAAGTTCGCTTTTTCAAATACCGCTTTCGGGATGGCCATGCCACCGCCCCAGATGTATCCGTTTTTACCTCCAAGAAACGGAGAAGAATTAAGAATCCATAACGCCTGCACCCAGGAGGCCAGGCCTTTTCCGGGAAGATAAATTCTGGCGGAAGTGACAGCGCCGAGTTTTGTATCACCAGCGGTAAAAGGGATGATAAGATGTCTCAGCCAGTTACTAAAAGGGCGGGCATCGGCATCTACAATAACATATACTTCTGATTTTGGAGAGGCAGAATCTATCGCTGTTGCCATGTTACCGCTTTTCTGTGTTCTATGAATGCCCCGAATCTTTGCAAGTTGAACAACATCATCGGCAATGACAATTTTGACATTCTCATGCTGTTTTGAATACGGTTGTAATTGCGGCAAGGATGCATCATCTTGTGTCGTAACAAAAATGACTTCCCATACGCCGGGATAATCCTGATGAAGAAGGGCATTAATATTGCGCGAATCTATAGTCCCGCGTTGCGGGGAGATTACGGTCAATGCAGGATAACGTTCAGGCTTTTTCAGGGAACGGTTTTTCACTCGTGACCTTAGAATCAAGGCAAATACGAGTGCTATGAGGGAGCTGATAATTGAGAAAAACGCGCATGCATATCCAATATATCCGGTCATCAGGCCCTCTTGTTTTAAAAAATGATGTCAGCAGGGAATCGACACAGTTTTCCTTGTGCTTGTTTTTCTTATTTTAATCTCCACGAAAAATCGCCGGTATATCTCACAACTTTTCGCCTGGTATATTCAATTCCGCTCCAGCGCATTTTTCTGAAAAAAGGAACAACAATAGAGTTAACGGTTACGACAAGCGGAGTAACAATCGGAAGAAGCACAACCCAGAAATTCACGTCGATTCTTACATCGGGTTCCGGTAAACGCTTCGACGGGTTCCATTTGGACACTATTTTCCAGAAAATTAATTTGGCGCTTAGTCGGGGTTCCGCGTCGATGATTGTTATCAGCGCCATGATTCCCATAAATACGTCAATCAATATTGATAATAAAGCCACTAAACAAAAAGGATGCCACCATGCGATAGCAAGGGCGCATAAGAGCATGGGTAATCTGATTCCAATCGTGGCTAGGTATAGCAATATGAACTTGTTCGTCCACCAGGTTTGCAGGACCTGTCTATTGGTGAATATGATAACATCCCATAAATTTTCTTTTCTCTTGGGAGGATGTCTAAGAACGATACAATCAGGAACAAAAAGAGTTTCATACCCCTGTTTTCGTAATGCGCCATAGATATTCATGTCATCCGTCGTAATGGAACTTCCCCCGCGTCCGTCTATCCTTCGCATAAGATTCGCTTTTTCAAACACCGTTCTCGGTATGGCTAACCCGCCGCCCCAGATATACCGGTGTTTTCCTACGAGAAATGAATCAGAGATCAGAATCCATAAAACTTGAACCAAAGAGGCTAATCCCTTGCCGGGAAGATAAATCCTGGCGGACGTGACAGCGCCAAGTTTGGGATTGCCTTCCGTAAGCGGCGCGATAAGATTACTCAGCCAATTGCTAAAGGGGCGGGCGTCAGCATCCACGATAACATAAATTTCGGTTTCCGGAGAAGAGACTCCTAATGCGGTTATCAAATTATTATTCTTTTGGCATCTGTGAATCCCTTGTTTCTTGGCGAGTTGAACGACATCAGAAGCGGTTACCGCTTTGACATTTTTATGCTCTTTTGCGTATTGTTGCAGATAAGGTAAAGACGCATCGTCTGGTGTTGTTACAAAAATTATTTCCCATTTTCCCGGATAGTTCTGTCCCAGAACAGCATTAATATTAAGAGGATCGATTTCTCCCCTTTGTGGTGAGATGATGGTCAGCGACGGATATCTTAGAGGTTTTTTATGTATCCATTTTCTGATGTGGGATCGCAATGCCCATACATACATAACCCCAATTAATGAACTGATTATTGCCAGAGACGCACAAATGTATCCTATGTATTCAACCACTACGAACCTTGT
>CAYZRT010000073.1:5679-14497 GCA_964480875.1 uncultured Smithella sp.
ATGGTGTGATGTGTTATGTGGTAATATCTCAATCATCTAACCGGTGGTTTCCCTGAAATAATAAATCCAGTGTATCCGGTGTGATCTTTAAGAACATTACGATCAGCCCATTACCTCTGTATAGATGACATCCAATATTGAAGGTAATGGTTTTATGGATTTGTTTAAAACTTCTTTTTATACATTTCCACAAGCGGGCCATCTTCGCGCCAGGCATGACATGTGTTTGTCAGAAAATGGAGTAAAGCCTTTGCCCGTTCAGAATTGAAGGGTGTCGGTTCCTGTGATTGATGGGCTGCGTATCCCTGAATAACGGCCGGAGCAATCGTTTGCAGGAGTTCCACCAGATGGGTGCATCCTTTAGTGCCTCCGGCAATCTTTTTTATTTTTAATGTAAAACCTTTGGAAATCGTCAGGCCTTTTATTTGTGCCAGGCAATCAATTGCTTCCCGGCAAAATTCACGGGGAACGGCTATCATTTCAACATCGACATCCTCAATCAAAAGATTGGAACAGTTGACCAGCAACCGGATAACCACATGATGAATAATACCCTTGGGAAATTTTTCACCCGTTACCGAATACGATTCATGAAATCGATCATCCTTGAGGGAACCTTCCACTATGATTCGTTTCCCGTCATAATTGTATGTGGAAATCTCAATGTTCCTGGAATGTACTTTTTTGCCTTTTGCCTGCCAGACTGGTTTCATTTTTGTTGTTCTCCTTTATGTCTCCGGAAATATTTCATGCATAACGGTCAGTGCTTTTTCCCTCTCTTCTTTGTATAAAAAATAAGATACAATTGATGTGAAAAGAGATCCGATTTTTAAAAATATTTCTGGTGAAATGAAGTATAAGAAGGGTGCTCTTGTATGTCAATTAAATATTGACCTGATAATGTGAGAAGCGAAGGGCGAAGGTTGATTGATTACAGGGAAAATATTTTAAGCCGCATTACACGCTTTCATGAGAGCCGCTTAGTTGTCCGCAGGCGGCTAAAATGTCACTGCCTTTGCTTGCCCTAAGCATCGTTGTGTAGTGACTGTCGATCAATGTTTGCTGAAAAGTTTGCACTGTTTTTGGTGATGGTGATTTGAAAGGTGATCCGGGATATTCATTAAAAACAATTAAATTCAATTTACAGCGTTGACCTTTCAGCAAAGCTGCCAGTTTTTTTGCGTCCTTTATGGATGAATTAACGTTATCAATCAAAATATATTCAAAGGTCAGTAATCGCCGTCCGGGCATGGGATATTGTTTGCAGGCATCCAGCAGAATTTCCAGGGGATATTTTTTGTTCACCGGCATCAAACGGCTTCTGGTTTCATTGTCATGAGCGTTGAGAGATACGGCAAGATTAATGCAAATGTCTTTGCCTAAGCGAATAATTTGTGGTGCGAGTCCGCAGGTGGATACTGTTACCTTGCGGTTGGAAAATCCTAAGCCGAAATCGCAGGTAATATTTTTTATGGCCTTGACAACATTCTCATAGTTGACCAGTGGTTCTCCCATTCCCATCATGACAATGTTTTTAATGTCAGGGCACTGGGGCAGTTCGTGTTTTAATGTTAAAATCTGGCCGGTAATTTCCGATGGCTTTAGATTTCTTTTAAAGCCTTGGCGTGCCGTCAGGCAGAACTTGCAGTCCATGGCGCACCCAGCCTGGGTAGAGACGCATATTGTCCAGTTGTTCTTGCCCGGAATGAGGACGCTCTCAATAAAAAGTCCGTCTTTCAGACGCAACAGGGCTTTTTTTGTTCCGTCTTTCGATTCCTGAACTTTGACGATTTTCGGGCGGTGGATCATCGCGATTTCAGAAAGGCGGAGGCGGAAGTTGCGGGAAAGGGTTGTCATCTCATCGAAGGACGTGTTGCCGGACTGATACAGACATTTCATGATCTGCCGTGCACGGAAATTTTCCTTGCCCAGAATTGAAATAAAGTTCTGCAATTCCTCCTGCGTAAAATCCAACAGGTTGGGAAGCGAATGTTCAGCGCGACCGGTCATTGAAGCTTATCTTTTAATGTTGCGGCGATGGCGTCGATAAAGTCTTCCGTGTTCACTTTTTTGTTGGACGATCTTTTTTCCGCGAGCGCCAGAAGATCTCCGGTCATGATGCCGCCCTCAACGGTGGCAATGGCCGCCTCTTCCAATTTGTCGGCAAACCTGACGACCTCGGGTGTGCTGTCCATTTCGCCGCGTTTGCGTAGTCCGCCGCTCCAGGCGAAAATAAGCGCCATCGAGTTACTGGAAGTCTCTTCTCCTTTTAAATGCTTATAGTAGTGTTTCTGAACTGTTCCGTGAGCGGCTTCGTATTCAAACCACCCGTTGGGTGATACCAGAACCGATGTCATCATGGCTAAAGAACCGTTAGCGGAAGCGACCATGTCCGACATGACGTCACCATCGTAATTTTTTAGTGCCCAGAGCATGCCGCCTTCGCTTTTCATGATGCGCGCCACGGCATCATCAATCAGGGTGAAAAAATATTCAATACCCGCTTTGATGAATTTTTCTTTCCAGTTTTTTTCAAATTCCTGCTGGAAGATTTCGCGGAATCCGGCGTCGTATATTTTAGAAATGGTGTCCTTAGTGGAAAACCACAAATCGATTTTTTCACTTAAGGCATACGTAAAGCAGGCTCTGGCAAAATCCAGTATGGATTTATCCAGATTGTGATTCACCTGAATAATTCCTGCCATTGGGAAATTGTTAACTAAAGTTTTTTGCGCCTTGCTCCCGTCTTTAGGAGTAAAAACGATTTCCAGTTTCCCCGAACCCGGAATGGCCATTTCAAAGTTATTATAAACATCTCCGTACGCATGACGCCCTATCGTTATGGGTTTCTTCCAGGAAGAAACAGCCGGTTTGATATTGTTGACTAAAATGGGTTTTCGAAAAACGGTGCCGTCAAGCATCGCGCGAATGGTGCCATTGGGGCTCTTCCAGGCTTTTTTCAGGTTGTATTCTTTGACACGGTCTTCATTCGGCGTGATCGTGGCGCATTTGATGCCGACGCCATATTTCATAATGGCATTTGCCGCTTCAACGGTGACTTTGTCGCCCGTATCATCGCGGTGTTTCACATGCAGATCATAATAATCGATATTCATGTCCAGATAAGGGAAAAGAAGTTTATCCTTCACCATCTGCCACATCACACGAGTCATTTCATCGCCGTCCATTTCGACGACAGTCGTTTTAACTTTAATCTTTTTTGTCATAAAAAATTACTACTCCATATCGATAATATTTAATCAAGTTTATACTGTGGAAACGTGAATTGCTGAATCTTACAGATTGAATTATCTTTAGCCAAAACCGATTGGGATTTATCCCTAGTTTCCTGGAGGAATGTTATCCTTATTTATTGGTAATGTTGAGGGCTCCTCCCGCCAGAATGATTTGTTTCTGTCTTTCCGATAAAATACAAGTTACATAAAAAGCGGTCCCTTTGGTTTTATTGCGCATCAAAAATTTTCCATCACCGGCTATGATTCTTTTTGTTTCAGTCATTTCAAGAATATCTTCCTGATCGATGTAGTCATAGTCGCTTTCAACACTGAACGTTAAGGGAAGTATGCCGAAATTAATCAGATTGGCGGCGTGAATTCTTTCGAATGATTTGGCCAGGACCGCGCGGACGCCCAGATACATGGGACATATGGCGGCATGTTCGCGTGAGGAACCCTGTCCATACGAAAACCCCGCAACAATGAGGTTTTGTTTCCCATCCTGTCTGATGGACATGGCACGCTTGGCAAATGTTGCATCAATATTTTCAAACACAAACTCCGAATATTTTGGAATGTTCGAACGGTATTTCATCCTTGCGCCTGCGGGGATGATATGATCCGTCGTAATTTTGTCGCCAACCTTTATGGTGACCGGTCCGTGAATGGTATCGGAAAGTTCCGGGCTGCGCGGTAGAATGCCGATGTTCGGGCCGCGGATCACCTCCACCTCTCTCTTTTTTTTGTCCGGCCAGATAATCATTGAATCGTCAACAGAAAATTTTTTCGGCAACTTGACTTTGGGATAACGCATTTTAAAGTCGCGTGGATCCGTGAACAGTCCTGTGATCACCGCCGCCGCCGCGGTCTCCGGGCTGACCAGATAGACATTTGCATCCATGGTGCCGGAACGTCCCAGAAAGTTCCGATTGGATGTGCGCAGTGACACCGCGCCGGATTGAGGGCTCTGGCTATTGCCGATGCAAAATCCGCAGGCGCTTTCCATGATTCTTGCCCCGGAGGATATCAGGCTGCTCAGATATCCTTCTTTGGCAAGTTCCTGCAATACCTGTTTGGATCCGGGAGCTAAAATGAAGCTTACGTTGGGGTTCACGGTTTTACCCTTTAATATCTTTGCAACGGTCACCAAATCTTTGTAGGAAGAATTGGTGCAGCTGCCCAGACAAACCTGATGCACGGGTGTTTTTTTCATTTTTCTGACAGGGCTGATGTTATCGGGGCTGTGAGGTTTCGCTGTCAGTGGTTCGACTTTGGATAAGTCCATATGAACGACTTTTGCGTATTTCGCGTCTTTGTCCGGTTTTAATTCTATAAAATCTTTTTCTCTTTTTTGGGAACGCAGGAACTGACGGGTCATTTTATCGCCGGGGAATAAAGAGGTTGTTACTCCGCATTCGGCCCCCATATTGGTAATCGTGGCTCGTTCGGGGACGGTCAGAGAGTCAGCGCCTTTTCCGCCGTATTCGAATACGGTGTTGACATTTCCCTTGGTGGAAAAAATTTCCAAGACCTTAAGAATAACATCTTTTGCGGAAACCCACGGTTTGAGTTTTCCCGTCAGGTTGATTTTTATAACCTGTGGGCAGGTGAGATAAAAAGGACTTCCGGCCATGGCCATGGCGACATCAAGCCCTCCGGCTCCTATAGCGATCATGGACAGTGCTCCGCAGGTAGGCGTATGGCTATCGGAACCGATAAGCGTTTTCCCGGGTTTGCCGAACCTTTCCAGATGGACCTGATGACAAATTCCGTTGCCGGCGCGGGAAAAAATAATTCCGTATTTCTGGGCCACGCTCTGGAGATAGAGATGATCATCCGCGTTTTCAAAACCGATCTGTATCGTATTGTGATCAACATAACTTACGGACAAGTCGGTCTTCACTTTGGGCACGTTCATGGCTTCGAATTGCAGATAGGACATGGTGCCCGTGGCATCTTGAGTCAGGGTTTGATCAATATGTATGCCGATTTCCTCTCCCGGTACAAGATGGCCTGAGATTAAATGCCTGGATAGAATTTTTTCAACTAGGTTTTTCCCCATTTTCTATTCCTTTAACAGAAGTTTTAGGTCATGACAGGTATAAAACTATATCAAACTGTTGTAAATTATACCCTCCACTATGCTTGTACTATCTGTGTTTCATTAAATTGGAGTCTATCTTACAATGTTTAGAGCCGCGCACTTAATATAATAAACTTAACTGATAATCAACTGCCAAAAGACAACATGCCATAAAAAATAACGGGCTTCGGAATCGTATCCACAAAGCCCGTTAATGGTTTTTTACTCAGATTAGTAAACGTGTTTATATAAAAATTAATCATTAATTCAAATACTTTATCCCCCTATCGGCAATTCTTTTATCCTGACAGCGCGTTGAAATCTTTCCTGATAAAAGGGGTGCTCCAACGAATCAATTCGAACACGTCTCTTTTTTGACGAGGCGTGAATGAATTCGTTGTTTCCTATGTAAATTCCAACATGTCCGAATGAACGGTTGGTGTGAAAGAAAACCAGATCTCCTTCTGCCAGTTCATCGATACCCACCGTGACACCGACTTCGGATTGGTCGCGGGCAACACGTGGTAAATTTACGTTGAAACTACGATAAACCTTTTGAACAAAGGCAGAGCAGTCAATCCCTCTTTTAGACGTGCCTCCGAGTCTGTATCGTACTCCTAGAAATCCGTTTGCCTTTTTAATCAATCGTTGCATTTCATTAGTGCTTTCCCATTTTCCCAGAAATTCTTCTCCGCTAACAAAGCGGTAAACACTTGTCCATAAACTTTCTTCATTACTATATGCTTCTTCTGCGTCTGTATTTTCATCTGCGATTGTATCCGCTTCTTCGTTTGTCTCTTCTAAATCTTTATTCTTTTTTGCTGAAAAGGTCGAATGGGTCTTCGATGGGGAAGAGGTTTTTGCCAGCACAATTTTCTGCCCGATCCGAATCGTCCTTGAATTTAATTTGTTTAGAGCCACTAATTTTTTTAATGGAATATTGTTTTTATGCGCAATTTTGGAAAGAGAATCGCCTTTTTTGACCACGTAATAAGATGAATTTGTTTTCCGGGAAGCAACACGTTTAGATGGATTAGCTTTCTTAACGGCAACAGAGTTAGAGGAATGTTTTTTTTGGGCAATTTTTAAAATTTGGTTGGCTTTAATTTTGGATTTATGAAGATTATTAGCTTTCTTGATGTCACTGATGCTGACGTCGAATTTTTTGGAAATGCCGGAAAGGGTATCCCCTTTTTTCACTTTATAATGAACCGCATGAGCGTTGAAGCTAAAACCGAACAATAAAAAAAGGACAAAAAGTCCTGAAAGTAAAAAAATCCGCCGTTTCATAATGAAATGCCTCCTTTGTTACGGGGGGTATTATCCTATTAACGGTGTACATATTTCGATTAATTTTTTTCATATTTATAACCGAAAAATAAATAACAAGTTGCTGTACACACCAATTACACATCTTTTTAGTAAAATGTATAATTAACTACACAATTTACAGGTGACATACTAAAACCGTGAGGGTATGTCAAATTTATTTTACAATTTTAAGCGATGTAATTTTATAAGGCTTTATAATAATTAATTTTTTATCCAAGCAACCTTTGTTTAATTATGTAAATTAATATTGGATTTTATGTTGATTTTCGGTTATGGCAGTGCCTGTCTAAAATTGCCTCTGGATCAGGGACGGGTGCTTTGCTTTGAGAGGCAATATCAATTTAATGTATGAAGGATTAAGATGCGGTTTATTTGGAGAAATATTGCAATAATTTTAATTTTAGTCTTGACGTATCTTGTTATCGATGTGGGACGCTATTTTTTTTATCCCAGCGTCGCCTCTTTGAAGAAAAATGATCCCGAAAAAACCGCTTTCATGAAATATCGTGAAAAAGTCTGGAAAAAAAAAGGCGTGAATAAGAAGCTTGCCCATGTCAGGGTTCCTCTTTCCCGAATCTCACCTTATGCGATGAAAGCCGTGATTATAGCCGAGGACGATAAGTTCTGGTCTCATGAGGGGTTTGATTTTGAGGCCATGCAGAAGGCACTGGAAAAAGACATTAAGAAGAAGAAATTCAAAGCCGGCGGCAGTACCATTTCTCAGCAGCTTGCAAAAAATCTATACCTCTCTCCGTCAAAGAACCCTGTCCGGAAAATCAAGGAAGCGATTCTGACCTGGCGCATGGAACGTCATTTAAGTAAAAAAAGGATCATGGAACTCTACCTGAATGTTGCGGAATGGGGTGACGGGATTTTCGGTATCGAAGCAGCAGCCCGCAGACATTACGGGAAAAGCGCTGCCTCATTGGGTCCCCGGGAAGCGGCGGTGCTGGCCTCGATCCTGCCCAATCCCATCAAATATAAACCTCATGGTTCATCAAGATACGTGGTTAACCGTTCGGAAAGAATTTACCGGATTATGGTGCGTCGGGGCATTGTGATTCCTGAGTATGAAGACGTGATCTCCGAACCTGATGAAAATGAAGATCAAGCGGTCGATCAGGTTGGCGCAAATGTTCCTGAAGTCACCGGACAGGAAAATGAATCCATTCAACCGACGGATGAAAAAAAGGAGGAAACCGTTCCGGAAGAACAAAAAACAAGCCATGTTCTTCCGCAAACGGAAAACAAATCAAACCCCTGAAGGAAATCAATCTTATAATATTTCAATAGCCGTGGCCATGGAAACGCCGCCGCCGCCGCAAAGGGTGGCCAGTCCCAGCGTCTTGCCGTGTTTTTGCATGGCGTGAATCAGCGTCACCATAATCCGGCAGCCTGTGGAGCCGACCGGATGTCCCAAACCGATGCCGCTGCCGTTGATATTGGTAATTTCACGATTTAAACCAAGTTCCTTTTCGCAACCGAGATACTGACCGGCGAAGGCTTCGTTAACTTCGCACAGCTCAAAAGCATCCAGGCTCAGCTTCGGATCGTTTTTGAGCAGGTTTTTTACGGCCGGAACCGGGCTTAAGCCCATCACGGATGGATGACATCCGCCGCGTCCGCAGGAGCGGATTCTGGCAATTGGTTTCAATCCCAGTTCCGTGGCTTTTTCCGCCGACATAATGATCATGGCTGAGGCGCCGTCGTTGAGTCCTGAGGAATTGCCGGCCGTGACCTTGCCGACCTTGGGAATAAATGCCGGAGGCAGTGCTTTCAACTGATCCATGGTTAATCCGGGACGGAAATGTTCGTCCTTGTCAAAGATGACGGGCGGCTTGCCTTTTTTCTGCGGAAGCTCAACCGGTACGATCTCATCTTTGAAGTCGCCATTCTTGGTGGCGCGCTCGACATTGTTATGACTGCGCAGGGCGACCTCGTCCATTTCCTCGCGGCTGATGTTCAACAGCTGGGCGATCAATTCCGTGGTGTGTCCCATGATATAGGGTTTGCCCTTTAAACTTTCGAAAGGCTGGCCTGATTTTACAGGGCCATCGTCGCCGAGCGGCATGATATAGGAACCGCAATGCAATGCGCGGATCATGGCATCGACAAAAACCGAGTCCTGAAGACGACATCCCCAGCGGGCGCCGAAACTCACATAAGG
>CAYZRT010000074.1:0-1972 GCA_964480875.1 uncultured Smithella sp.
AAGGACCGAGGGATTTTAAGTCCCTTGCGTCTACCAATTCCGCCACCCAGGCATGAGAAATACAAACACGAAAAGCGAATAGGCTTATATTATTTTTGAAATTCACTGTCAAGGAATTGATGCTATCAGTAAACGGTATTAAAAAAAATAGAATCAGATGGCAATGACGTCTGCTGAAAATATGTTAAAAACGTTTCTATGAGGGATGCGCTAATGCAGGCATAAACTAATTCCTATTAGACGACAATATAATATCAATGTACATGCTTACGAAACATATAATATTTTATTGACAAAAAATGGCTAGAAGTTATATTAAACATCATAATTCAATAAAATAATACAATTTAGCGGAAGAAATAATTTACTAATGATAACGGAGGTTTAGTAGACAAAAATGGAAAATAAAAATAGAAAAACATTTTTTATGTTCTTAATGGCGTTTTTAATCGCCTTTTTTATCGTATCTTTTGTGGAAGTTCTAAGATCGTCACTTTCATCTTCGGGAGCTCCGGAAATACCTGCTGCATCAGCACTGGAGGGAATTACCCCAGGGTCTTTTTCAGATTTGGCTGAAAGAGTTAAACCGGCGGTAGTTAATATAAGTACGACAAAAATATATAAAGGACGAAGTTTGGGCAATCCTTTTGGACGATCTCCTTTTCACGATTACTTCGGAGATGAATTCTTCAACAGATTTTTTGGTGATATTCCTCAGCATGATCTGAAACAGCGCAGCCTGGGGTCTGGTTTTATTATCAGTAATGATGGATATATTTTTACCAATAATCATGTTGTTGAAAATACTGATAAAATTCTTGTAAAAATATCTGATGGTAAGGAATATGAAGCAAAGATTATTGGTACTGATGCGAAAACAGACCTTGCCTTAATAAAAATCAAACCAGAGAATGGTTTGCCGACGGTAGAAATTGGGGATTCTGATGCTGTAAAAGTAGGAGAATGGGTTATTGCAATAGGCAATCCATTTGGTTTGGAACAAACAGTAACCGCCGGTATTGTTAGTGCCAAGGGACGTGTTATTGGTGCGGGCGCTTACGATAATTTTATTCAAACGGACGCTTCCATCAATCCCGGCAATAGCGGAGGACCATTATTTAATATGGCTGGGAAAGTCATCGGTATCAATACGGCGATTGTAGCGCAGGGACAGGGTATCGGTTTTGCCATACCTGTTAACATGGCAAAAAGTATTTTGGAGGATTTGAAAACAAAGGGTAAAGTTACGCGTGGATGGTTGGGAGTTTCCATACAGAATATCTCGGATGAAATTGCAAAAAGCATGAATTATAAGAACAAGAACGGTGTTTTAGTAACCGATGTGTTTAAAGGCGATCCGGCAGACAGGGCAGGCATAAAAGTTGGTGATATTATTACTGAAATTAACGGTAAGGTTGTAAAAGACACCCATGAATTATTGCTAATAACAGCCGCTTTGCGTGTAGGAGAAAAGGCTAACATTAAAGTTGTGCGTGACGGAAGAGAAATTTATTTTCAGATTATAGTGGCAGAGCGTAAAGACAAACCTGAAATAGTCTTGGCTCAAAAGTCTGGCGGATATTTCGGTCTCCAAGTTCAAGAAATAACGAAAGACCTTGCTAAACAACTTGGCATTTCTCAAAACGGCGGTGTAATAGTTACTGATGTGGAAGAGGGGAGTCCGGCTGATAATGTTGGAATTCAATCCAATGATATCATTATTCAGGTAAATAAAGTTAAAATCCTTTCCTTAAAACAATACTCGGCAGAAATGGCAAAGGCTACAGAAAAGAAAAGCGTGATTCTTTTAGTCAAAAGGGGTAATGTTAATTTCTTTGTCGGTCTGAATATGGATTAGTAGATTCTCCATTCATTTAAATAAAAAGGCAGGCTCCATAACCTGCCTTTTTATTTTTGATGCTGGACAACCACCGATAAGTATCGTGTTTGCTATAATCGGATTGCCTCACAT
>CAYZRT010000074.1:2072-14315 GCA_964480875.1 uncultured Smithella sp.
TTCAGCAAGTCTCAAATCCCGCGTCGCTCTGCTCCTGGGATAATTCGACTAATGCCTCAAACTTCACTACGCTCGTTTTCAGCAAGTCTCATTAATGTTTCACGTGAAACATTTCCATTTTTGAAGCCAAGTTGAAATACTTTTTTACGGATTTACATTATTTAACCATTGCGAGTACTGATACATCTTGGCTAATGACTTAACCGCTTTTTCTGGGGTAATAAAGTTCACTCCTTTATACTTACCGCCATTAACCTCAGTAACTGTTCGCGTTTCATCATCATTTAGTAAATAAACTCCTATAATAGGCTTATTATATTTTTCCATTAATTTTACTGTTTGTTCGATAGTTTGCTTTTCAAAACCTTCAGCATATCGTAACGCATTTTCTACAAATTTAGAATCGTATTGCTTATTCACTATAGCAGTGGATTCCATAATGGCTTTAATCATTATTTTTCTGCCAATGATGCCCATATGAATTATCGCGTCACATTCAGACCATTGAATCAACTCCTCAAGAATCTTCATGTATGTTTCAGGATTCATTTCGCCGACAATATCTATCGGATTGGCATGACTCCAGAAAGGTGGCAGTAATTTATTAATCCTGGAAATTACATCTTCAGATAATTTGGGTACAATCAAATCGTTTTCCTCGCATAGATCAGAGGCGACCACTCCCCATCCTCCTCCTAAAGTTAAAAGAGCAACTTTATTCCCCTTAGGTAGAGGCAATGAAGAAAACGCCGCTGATAGATCCAGCAAATCCATCGGGCTTTCGGCCTGAACGATACCTGCTTGTCTGCAGGCTGCCGTAAATACTTTTATATCTGAAGCCATCGCTCCCGTGTGACTTGCCGCAGCGTTTGAACCTGCTTCCGTACGGCCTCCCTTTAAAACAATAACCGGTTTATTTTTACCTACTCGTTTTGCTGACTCAAAAAATCTTCGGCCATTTTTCACACTTTCAACATACAAAACGACCGTTTCAGTTTTATCGTCAACTTCAAATCCTTCCATATAATCTTCAATTGTAATCATTGCTTCGTTGCCGGAACCGCAAAAAGCTCTTATTCCGATATCTTCTTTTGCAGCAAAAGCCAAAATCTGTGTTCCCAAATTACCGGATTGAGCAAGCAAAACAGTCCCCCCGGCAGGCGGTCTAACGTGAGAACCGACACAATAAAAGGATATGTAAGGGTTGCATATACCCATTGTATTAGGACCAATAATTAATATTCCAGCATTACGAGCTTGTTTTACCAATTCATTTTCTAAAATTTTGCCTTCTTCACCTACCTCGCCAAAACCTGAAGATATCAGTAAAACATTTTTAATTCCTTTTTGCTTAAATTCAGGTATTAAAGATAAAACCTTATTTGCAGGGACTGTAACAACCGCAAGGTCTACTTGATCAGGAATTTCCGTTACGGTTTGAAAAACTTTTCTCCCGGCAATTTCTCCACCTTGGGGATTTACCAGATAAATTTCACCTTTGTATTCTCCTGCAATAACGCCAGAAAACATTAAGTGCCCCCATTTTCTGAAGTTTGCCGAAGCACCGACGAAAGCAATTGACCTTGGATAGAATAATTTCCAAACATGTTTTAAATCCGCCGGCAGTGGATATTCTTTTTTATCATCTCTTTTTCCTAAAACAATTAAAGCGTCAACGGCGGTAACTTTTCCATTGGCAGCAACTAACAATGGATTAATATCTATTTCCTGGATATCCGGTATTTCCAAGCCTATTCGTGACAATCCCACCAGTGTTTTAACAAGCGAATCCTTATCCGGCGCACTTTCTCCGCGAAAAGCTCCCAATAATTTTTTTGCACGTAATTCATCAATCATTTTTAGCGCTTCATTCTCATTGATTGGCGCCAAACGAAAAACAACGTCACCAATAGCCTCTGTGAATATACCGCCTAATCCAAACATAATTGTTGGACCAAATTGCTCATCCTGAAAAAGTCCGGCAACAAATTCTCTTTTGCCCTCCAGCATCGGTTGAACTAAAAAACCTTCCAAATCACTTCCAGCTGCTTCCTTTATACGGGAAGCAGCTGATCGAACTTCTTTCTTGTGTTTCAAGTTGAGAACAACCAGACCTTTTTCGGTTTTATGCGTCAGTTTTGCTCCTAATCCTTTTACAACAACCGGATAACCTATTTTTTCTGCTGTCGTCTCAGCTTCTGCAATTGTTTTTACGACTTTTTCCTGAACTACCGGTATTCCGTATTGCTTTAACAATTGCTTAGCTTCCGCCTCTGTCAAAGTATTTCTTTTTTGAGACTTTGCTTTTTCAATAACATCTATTTTTGCCATTTCAATTCTCCACATCGATGTAAATTCGTTAACATTATACATTTTATTTATAATATCAAGTGCTTAAAGGTTCAACAACTTTCCAGAAAAAATCAAAAAACTGATTTATTGTATCGGCAAGTTTCCACTTCATACCGTGCATATACCAGTTTTGTATATGTCTAACGGTTATCATCATATAAAGATCGACAAAATATTTGTTTTCCATATCAGATATAACCGCACCTTTCTTTTTTGCCTTTTCCACTATTTCATTAAGAATATCTATTTCCGTTTCTCTTTTATAAGATTTGTTGGCCATGAAACTTTTAAGCGGTACTGTTATGAAAGCCGTAATTGCCAAATCATGATTTTTGTCGAAGAAATTCATCGTTACCCAGAAAAGTTTTCTGAACATTTCACGTATATCTTCAGTTCCTTCGAGATGCAGCCTCATTAATGAAGCCAGATCAAGTAATTTTTCGTCAATGATGGAAAAAAGAAGATCTTCTTTGGAAGTAAAATATTTATAAATTGTTCCGGTGCTGATCCCGCTTTCCTTGGAAATGTCGCGAATATTTACGGCGTGGAAATCTTTGCCAGCAAATTGCCTCAATACTACAGGATACAGGCGATCTTTTAACTTTTGCGGCATAATGTGTTTTTCTGTCGCCATACTACCTTTATATATAGTTTTTTTGGAAATAAATATGAAACATTGTTTCAAATGTCAAGCTAAAAATGAAACATCGTTTTACTTTTTATTTTTATGCAATAATATCAGATAATTAAATATTAATATCTTAATGCCGTAATCATTAAGATTATAGCTTGACGAAATCATCTCTCGCTAATAAATTTGAATAAATTCTATAATTCGAGAAACACCATGGCTGAAGAAAGTATAAAAAAATAATGATTAATGGTCATTTGATTGGTATCGTTGGTCCATGTGATGCGATAAAAAAATAAATCCGCAAACTGATAATAATGAGGGAAAAAATACGTCAACATATTTCCATTATAATTATGTTCCTTCTTCTGCGCGTTAGGTTTATACGCGACGAGCCTTTGAATAAATTTAAAATTGCTATCGAGAGCCATCATTCCATAGCGGATTTTAAATTTTGATATATATTTTTCCAATGAAATATGATTAACTTTACAAATAATGTCACTGACAAGATAATTATCTATTGTTCACAAAACGTTAACTTACAAAAACAACTATTCAATCAGAAATATATGGAATTCACGAAGGACCTACGCTTTAATTTTTTTGATTATATTAAAAGTTGACACACAATTGTTCTTTATATAACTTTAATTTCATCAAACCAAATTTTACAAAAAAGTGTGCCGTATTTTGCTCCTGAAGAAAACAAACCCGCAAAAAGGGAAGTATAATGAAATATAAGAGAGGCGAAACGAACAAAACTATAACGGATACTAACCATTCTTTCAAAAAAAGCAAACCAAAGAAAAAATCACTTGGCCTGGAAGAAAATAAAATTCAAACAATTCTTGAAACCATCGAAGATGGTTATTATGAGATCGATCTTAACGGTAACTTCACTTTTTTCAATGATGCATTGTGCAGGATTCATGGACGCTCCAGAAATGCATTAATGGGTTTGAATTACCGGCAATATCTCAATGAAGAGAATATAGAAAAAGTTTTTCAAGCCTACAATAGAGTTTACAAAACAGGAGTGCCGAACAAGGAACTACGCTTGCAGTTTACACGCTACGACGGTACCGAAATATACATTGAAATTTCCATTTCCTTGCAAAAAGATTCGTCTGGCAAATCTATCGGTTTCAAAGGGATAGTCCGTGACGTCACAGAGCGAGTACAAGCAGAGGCATCTCTCAAGCAAAGCGATGAAAAATATCGTCTGCTCGCAGAACACATGAAAGACGCTGTGTGGATTACAGACCTGAAATTAAATGTGACGTATGTGAGCCCATCTGCGGTAAAGACACTGGGGTGGACAGAAGAAGAATTTAAGCATCGACCGCTGGATAATTTACTCACTCCTGAATCGTTTAAGAAAGCAATCGATTTCTATTCGGTGGAATTACCCAAAGCACTGGCCGCTTCTCCGGATTATATTTTGGAAAGTACGCTCGATCTGGAGTTTATCAATAAAAACGGTCAGACTGTATGGAGCGAATGCATGTTCACGCTCATGAGAGATGAAGCCGGGAAGCCTGTTTCAATTCTGGGCGAAGCAAGGACGATCACTGAACGCAAACAAATAGAGAATAAACTTCGGGCAAGTGAAAATAACTTCCGCAATTCTCTTGATGATTCACCGCTGGGTGTGCGCATATCGACAGCAGAGGGCGAAACAATTTATGCCAACAGAGCCCTGTTGGATATATATGGATATGACAGCATTGAAGAGCTGAAAAATTTACGCCTCAAGCAGCGTTATACACCGGAAAGCTATGCTGAATGGAAGGCAAGAAAAGTAACAAGATCGCAGGGTGAGCTCGGTCCATCAGAATATGACGTTAGCATCGTGAGGAAGGATGGCAAAATACGCCATCTCCACGTTTTCCGTAAGGAGATATTCTGGGATGGTAAAAAACAATTTCTGGTGATTTACAATGATATTACCTTACACAGGCAGGCTGAGGAAAAGATTTACCAAAGTGAGGAAAAATATAGAAACATTCTTGAAAACATACAGGAAGGCTATTTTGAAGTTGACCTGACCGGTCAGTTCACCTTTTGCAACGATTCATTATGCCGGATTCATAGGCGTACAAAAGATGAAATGATAGGATTGAATAACCGGCAATACATGGATCAAGAAAATGCAAAAATGGTTTTTCAAGCATTTAGCCGCGTCTATAAAACAGGGGAGCCCCTTCCGGAAATTGATTATCAGATTATCAGGAAGGATGGAGAAACGCGGTATATCGAAGCCTCCATATCAATACTGAAAGACACATCAGGTCAACCCATAGGGTTTAGAGGAGTTACCCGGGATGTTACCGAGCGCAAGCAGGCGGAGGAATTGCTCAAACAAAGTGAGTATAGGTACCGTCTTCTGGCGGACCATATGAAAGACCAGATATGGCTCATGGATTTGAACATGACTATTCTTTACGTCAGTCCGTCAGTGGAAAGAATAACCGGATATTCATCAGATGAGATAAAAAAATTACCTTTGGATAAACTGCTTACCCCTGAATCTTTAAAGAAAGCTATTGAGTTCACTTCCTTTAGGATGCCCAAGGCGTTTAAAACATCTTCCAAAGATACGATCTTCAGAACATTTGAACTGGAATTTATACTGAAGAATGGTCATACGGTTTGGGGAGAATGCTCTTTCAACTTCATCAGAGACGATAACGGGAAAGCTGTGTCTATTTTGGGCGAAGCAAGGGACATAACCGAGCGCAAACTGGCTGAAGAGAAACTTCATCAGAGCGAGGCAAGATATCGGACCATACTTGAAGACATACAGGAAGGTTATTTTGAAACTGACCTTGCCGGTAATTTTACGTTTTTTAATGATACCGTGTGTCGGGCCATGGGCTACTCCAGGGAAGAATTGATGGGTATGAGTAACCGGCAGTACACGGATCAAGAGGAGTTAAAACAAGTTTTTCAAGCCTACAATAGAGTTTATACAACAGGGGAACCCATCAAGGAATTAGTCTGGAAAATTACCAGACAAGACGGAACGAAAAGATATATTGAAGGATTTATATCGCTATTAAAGGATTCTTCAGGCAAACCAATAGGTTTTAGAGGAATCACACGAGATATAACCGAGCGCAAGCAGGGAGAGGAGAAACTTCAACAGACTCTGGAAAGTCTGAAAAAAGCAGTCGGCACAACCATTCAGGTTTTGGTTTCCGCATTAGAATCGCGAGATCCGTATACGGCAGGACATCAGTCCCGATCTGCAGATTTGGCCTGTGCCATTGCCACGGAGATGGGATTAGATCAGGATCAAATACAAGGCATTCGGATGGCAGGTATAATTCATGACATCGGTAAACTATCCGTCCCGACAGAGATACTGGCTAAACCTACAAAACTGACCAATCTGGAATTTTCACTGATTAAAGTTCATCCCCAAAGTGGATACGAAATGCTAAAGGATATCGAATCACCCTGGCCACTGGCGGAAATAGTCCATCAACATCATGAGAGAATGAATGGCTCCGGTTATCCAAGAAACCTGAAAGGAGATGAAATTCTTATTGAAGCCCGCATTATGGCTGTCGCTGATGTGGTGGAAGCCATGGCTTCTCACCGTCCTTATCGTGCCTCCCTGGGCATTGAGACCGCCCTTGAGGAAATTGAGCAAAACAGAGGTATCCTTTATGATGAAGTTGTCGTTGATGCCTGTCTGACATTATTTAGAGCAAAAAATTATCAATTTACATGACAATGATTCTAAAGTAAAAGAAGAAGGAATGAGTCAATGATGAAGGAAAAAAGAAAATCGGAACGATTGAATGAATTTAACGAGATCACCGTGTCAGTTGTTTCGGGAAAAGAAAACATTATCCAGGAAAAAATTGCCTATAATTACAGCGAGGATTTATCTGCTTTCGGTGCAAAAATTCGAGGAAATATTCTTTTGCCTGTGGATACCATACTCAAGATAGATTTTACATTAAAGACTCTTGAAAAGCAGATTACCGCTCTTGGAAAAGTGAAATGGATTAAAGTCATCATCAAGGATAAATTTTATGAAGCGGGCTTGGAATTTGTAGATACTCCCAGTGAAGCAATCCAAAAAATAAAGGATTACATTACCTGGAAGCAAAAAAGTGCAAATCTGCAACATTTTGGAATTATTGCAAGATTTAACGAGCCAAAATCTAAATAGAAGATTTGGATGCAGGCTATATATTAACGCGTTATCCTGGACACTAAAATCCCTCGACTGAAATCCGGCAGTGATCATAATCTATTGATACATCATGATCGAATACAATTTTCGAGGGTCAGAAAAGAATGGGACCGTTTACTTCTGGCAATCGGGACAATAGAACGTGCTTCGTCCGCCTTTTTTTATTCTGCAAATAGTTCCGCCGCAAATCGAACAAAGATTCCCTTCTTGACCATAGGCCATCAACTCTTTCTGATATTCACCCCGATAGCCAAATAAATCCCGCCAGTCAGAAATGGAAGATCCTCTATTGTCGATACCCCTTTGTAAAATTCGTGTGGCTGCATCAAATACTTTCTTCCATTCTTTCTTGGATAAAGAAGACGCCTGCCGCCATGGAGAAACACCTGATTGGTGTAAAATTTCACAAGCGTAAATGTTGCCGATACCGGCAACCGCTCTCGGATCCATCAGTAAAGTCTTGACGTTAACTTTCCGTACCGCTTGCTGCTTTAAAAACAATTTTTCGTCAAAATCGGTAAGAAGATCGTTTGAAATTATATCCGACACCGTTTTTTGAACATTGACCGTCGCGAAGCGGCGCGGATCAACTAAAAAGATATTGCCATCTTCAAAAGTCATTTTCCAGCGGCAATATGACGGCTTTGTCGAATTGTTCTGCCAGTAAAGTCGTCCGGTCATGCGCAGATGAATTGAAATGGAGTTCCCGTTGTCTAGAAAAACGCTTACCGTTTTACCCCGACGCTCAATTGCGGTAACGATCCTTCCTTTTAAATTTTTAATACCGGCAAGTTTTTTGTCGTAAACTTTACTTGCCAATATTTTCCTGCCGTAAATCTTTGCTCTCAGTTGGCGGCAGAGAGTTTCTACTTCGGGTAATTCAGGCATGAACCATCTCTTGATTTTAACTGGCGACCTGTTTCGTTTATCCTTGAAAAGGTCGATTCCTTTTTACTAGAAAAAATTTTTTTTGCCTATCTTTTTTTCATTTGAACAAAATTACTCTAATCGTGAGCGAACAATGTCCGATTGCTCGATGCGTTGTCGGGATGCCCACGAAGAAGGTTCAAGACCTGTTCCTCTATTTTTTCGAGGAACCTGATGTAGGACATGCAACTCTTCAATGCATTGATCTTCGGCATGCACGGCACGCTGATGTAGAATTTACACGGGTTTTCTCGGTTTAGAACCCCTTAAATTTTGTCCGATAAAAAATAAAAATGCATGTTTTTTAGACAAACGTCGGACGGATGAGCAGGTGAAGTTTTCTTGAAAGCGTTTTCCGCTGAAAGAAATTTTTAAAAATTTTTTCGTAAAAATGCAAAAAAGTGTTGACAAATATTTTTGTATGAGTACATTTCAATATCTAAGAGATAAAAATTTTATCACAAAATATTTTTTACGGGAGGATGATCCTCATCAAGGAGGAACTAATGGAAAGCGAGACCCTGTTTAAAGAGGAGGAAGAACCTCCTGGTCCTTTGACCGGTCTTGTTCATGCTAAAAATAATGTAAGTGACTTTTTGTTGTTCAAAGAGGAATTTAGTCAGCATCCGATTAAACAAAAGTCAGATAGTATTTTATTTCCTTTTAAAGATTCCGCCCGCTCCCGCCTCTTCCGAACACGACTTTATCCCGAAATTACCCGCCTGGAGTGGTTTGACTGGCACTGGCAACTGCGTAATGCCATCAGGGATGTTGAGACATTATCAGAGATAATCAATCTTTCAGACAATGAACGTCAGGCAATGATGCATCATGCCGGAGCGCTGCCTGTCTCCATAACGCCTTATTACGCCAGTCTGCTGCATCCTGACAATCCTGCGGATCCGCTGCGCCGTTGCGTTGTTCCGGTGGTAGATGAATGTCTGCATACTGAAGGTGAAGAGGAGGATCCTCTCTGTGAGGATGCAGATTCTCCGGTGCCGGGAATTATTCATCGTTATCCCGACCGGGTTTTGTTTCTGGTCACCGACAGCTGTTCAACCTATTGCCGTTACTGCACACGCTCCCGTATTATTGAACGAAATAAAAACCATTTAATTAGTCTTGAAAAGTGGGAAAATGCCATCAAGTACATTGCCGGAAACAAAAATATACGAGATGTGCTACTTTCCGGTGGCGATCCTTTAACCTTATCCGATGAAAGGCTCGAATGGCTTCTGGCGCGTTTGTATAAAATCCGTCATGTTGAACTTATTCGAATCGGCACAAAAGTTCCTGTTGTTTTGCCTCAGAGAATCACACCGGCCCTGACAGCCATTCTAAAAAAATATCATCCACTATGGATGAGCATTCATATTACCCACCCCAAAGAACTGACACCGGAAATGAGCGCCGCCTGCATTCGTCTGGCGGACGCCGGCATTCCGTTGGGAAGCCAGACGGTTTTGTTGTCCGGTATCAATGACGACATTGAAACAATGACCCGGTTGGTTCACGGTCAGCTGCAAATCAGAGTACGCCCTTATTATCTGTATCAGTGCGATCCCATTTCCGGTTCCTCTCACTTCCGGACACCCGTCAGCAAGGGCATTGAAATTATTCAGGGCATGCGTGGACACACCACCGGTTATGCCGTCCCCACTTATGTTGTTGACGCTCCCGGCGGCGGTGGCAAAATTCCTTTGCTTCCCGAATACGCCATCGGATGGGAAAACGGCGACTTGCTGCTGCGCAATTATGAAGGCAATACTTTCCGCTACCCCGACAACCATGCAAAATCGAAAGACATACATTAACCGGCGGAAGTTTATTGCAGGGGGTAAACAATCAAACAGTGGGTCGCGTCAATAAGAAACTCAAAATCGGTCTCACCTACGATCTACGCGACGATTACCTGAAAGAAGGATACGGTCTCGAAGAAACCGCGGAATTCGATCTTCCCGATACCATCGAAGCGATTGAAAAGGTCATTTTGGATAAAGGCTTTCAGGCCGACCGGATTGGTAACATTAAAGCGTTGACCCGCCGACTGACCAAAGGTGACCGTTGGGACCTTGTTTTCAATATCGCTGAAGGCATGCATGGTTTCGGCCGCGAAGCACAGGTTCCTGCACTTCTGGAAGCATATAACGTTCCCTATACTTTTTCCGATCCGCTGGGCAATGCTGTAACTCTGCACAAAGGATTTACCAAACAGATTCTACGCGATTTGGGCATACCCACTCCTGATTTTGCTATCGTTAGCAATACAAAAGACATTGATAGAATCCGCCTTCCCTTTCCTCTTTTTGCCAAACCGGTGGCAGAAGGAACGGGCAAGGGCATAACGGCGCTTTCCAAAATAACCAATCGCCAAAATCTGCAAAAGGTTTGTAAATACCTTTTGAAAACTTTTCATCAACCCGTGCTCGTCGAAACATATCTTCCGGGACGAGAATTTACCGTGGGAATCTTGGGAACAGGCGAAGATGCCCGTGCTCTGGGCGCCCTGGAAGTCATTTTGAAGCCCGATGCGGAAAAGAACGCCTATTCTTATGAAAACAAGGAACACTACGACAGGCTGGTCGAGTACGCGGTGGTCAATGATGATGAGGCCCAAAGGGCCATGGAAATTTCTTTGATGGCCTGGCGTGCCCTGGATTTAAAAGATGCCGGACGCATTGATTTACGCTCCAATGCTTACGGAGTTCCTCATTTCATGGAAGTTAATTCCCTGGCTGGGCTCAATCCCGTGCGCTCTGATTTACCCATCCTATGCACCAAAATAGGAATGAGCTATCATAAATTAATCAGCTCCATCATTAAATCTGCCCTGAAGCGGGCCAAAAAATAATCCCGATGAAAAAAATAGTCATTTTACACAGTGATATTGCCCCGGATGCCTCGGATGATGAACTGGATTGTCTTGTACAGGCCGAAGCCATTGCTGAAGCCTTGCGCACGCTGCATTATGAACCTGTTTTATTAGCTTGCGAACTCAACCTGAATAGTACCATAACCATGCTACAGTCCTTAAAGCCGCTGGTCGTTTTCAATATTGTAGAAACCCTGGACACCAAAGGCAGCCTGATTCATTTTGCTCCCGCTGTTCTTGATGCTTTGCGAATTCCTTATACCGGCTGTCCGACCCAAGCCATATATCAAACATCCAATAAACCGATGTCCAAAAAAATCATGCGCAATGCCGGTATTGCCACGCCGGACTGGATGGAACAGGATGGTTTCATCTCCCGACAAGATGATGGCGGGAAATATTTAATCAAGTCTTCCTGGGAGCATGCCTCCATCGGACTTGATGAATATTCGCTCATTACCTTTACAGACAAAGCGGCTATGATCAAAGAAATGAAGCTTCGTGAAAAAAAACTGGGGGGCTCCTGTTACGCCGAAGCCTATATCGATGGCCGAGAATTTAATGTTGCTTTAATGTCTGATCAGGCCGGGGCCAGAGTCTTGCCGATAGCGGAGATGCTGTTTCAGGATTACGCTCCCGATAAACTGAAAATTGTTGATTACAAGGCCAAATGGGAGGCGGATTCCTTTGAATACAACAATACGATACGAAAATTCGATATTGATGACGATGATACCCTCCTTATATCGTCCTTACGAGAAATTTCCCTGCAGTGCTGGAATATTTTTTCGCTGCGCGGGTACGCACGCGTTGATTTTCGTGTTGACAATAACGGCAAGCCCTGGGTATTGGAGGTTAACACGAATCCCTGTTTGTCGCCGGATGCCGGTTTTACCGCGGCGCTGGAGAGGGCTGAAATAAAATATCATGAGGCTATAGGTTTAATTATTGATAACGCGTTGAAATCTATTACCAAGGAGATCTAAAATCTGTGTTAAGAACCATCGTATTCCTTTTCTTTTCCAATTTATTCATGACGTTTGCCTGATTGGCGCCGTTTATTTTATGTTTCGTAGGTATACCGCAGGTCTGATTAAAAGATGAATGAAGTTACATACCGTCAGCAAATAAAGCCTTCCGATATCGAAGCGATTGCCGGTCTCGTTGAATCCAGTGGCTTTTTTTCCGATGAGGAAATAGAGATAGCCATACAACTGGCTGAAGAAAAAATAGATCAGAAAGAGGCCA
>CAYZRT010000075.1:0-13911 GCA_964480875.1 uncultured Smithella sp.
ATTTCATAATTTAAGTAAAACTACCAACAATAATTATTAACAAGGGGGATTTAATTTGGAAGTAAAAGTAATTGACAATGATGTGGAAAAGGCTCTGAAAATTTTAAAAAACAAACTTTCGAAAAGCGGTTTATTCAAGGAATTGAAAGTCCGCCGCGCTTACGAGAAACCTTCGATAAAGCAGAAAAGGAAAAAAATTGAAGCTCAGCGCCGTCTGGCCAAAGTTCAGAGACGCCGCAGATATTAAACTGAAAGTCCTGTTACAACGTCAAATTTTTATTGCCATTCAAGGAGAAGCGTCGCCTTATGGATGAAAAACAATATGTAATTGACTCGTTGTCCGTTAATGAGTCATGGCGGGTTTTCCGCATTATGGCTGAAATTGTCGAGGGCGTTGAAATTCTCTCCAAAATCGGGAATGCCGTCACCATTTTTGGCTCCGCTCGCGTAAAATCTGATAATGTTTATTATCAGAAAACGGAAAAGCTTGCGCGGCTTCTGGTACAGAACGGATTCGGTGTGATTACCGGCGGGGGTCCTGGAATCATGGAGGCAGCCAATAAAGGAGCCAGCGAAGCCGGTGGCAAATCGGTGGGTATGAATATACGGCTGCCGTATGAACAAAAGCCTAACCCTTATGCCAACATTCATCTCGAATACAAATATTTTTTTGTCCGCAAGGTGATGTTTGTCAAATACGCCGTTGCGTACGTCATCATGCCGGGCGGTTTTGGTACGATGGATGAATTTTTTGAAGCGCTTACTTTAATTCAGACCAAAAAAACAAAGCCCTTCCCCGTGATTCTGATGGGCAGCGAATACTGGCAGGGCTTGATAGACTGGCTCAAAAACCACATGCTTGCGGAAGATAAAATTTCTCCTGCCGATATGGAATTGATTCAGATCATTGATGATCCTGAAGAAGTCGTCAGGCTTATTAAAAAATACGTTATCGTGTAATTATCCAATTCAGTTCTTTTTGTGGTCATGGAAAAAATCTTTTCAAATTTGAAAAAAGGAATTATTGCGCCCTGCTACCTTCTCTACGGAGAAGAAGAATACCTCGTCAATGAAGCCCTTGATAAAATCCTCAACATGATTGTTCCGGAAAAAGACAGGGATTTCGGTCTTTTTTATCTGGAAGGAGAAAATACAGATCTGGAAATCCTGATTGATCATATTCTCACGCCATCTCTTTTGGGCGCTAAAAAAGTCATTGTAGTCAAAAACGCCACCATTTTTATTTCAAAGGAAGATCTGAGCAAACTCATTAGCAAACTACGGGACACCATCAACGACCATCCGGCAAAAGCAACAAAATATTTTCTGACCTTTCTTAAAATATCCGGCCTTTCTCTGGAGGACTTGCAGGGTAACGGCTGGCAGAAAATAACCGACGAGCAGTGGAGCGAAATTGTCAAGGGAGATTCCGGAGAAGACCGTGAAAAATGGCTGCCGCGTATCCTGGAGATCTGCCAGTCATCGGGCATCACGGATGCATCCGTCGCCGACAAAACAGAAAAACTCGAGGAAATCCTGAAAGAAGGACTGCCGGCGGGGAACTGCCTTATTTTCACGGCCGAGGCAGTGGATAAAAGAAAGAAGCTTTACAAGATTATTGCGAATGCGGGAGTCGTTAAGGAATTCGCCAAAATGAAACAAGAAGGCGCCCGCAAGGAGATACTCCAGAAACACGTTCACAAATTGCTCAACGAAAGCGGCAAGAAGATGTCACCTGCCGCCTGGACGACTCTGGGCAGGAAAACCGGATTTGATTTTCGACGTTCAATGTCGGAGCTGGAAAAACTCATTTCTTTCGTGGGCGATAGAGCGCTCATCGATAAAGAGGACGTGGAAGAAGCGGTGGGCAGAACAAAAGAAGATGATATTTTCGCATTGACCAATGCTCTCAGCGAAAAAAGACAGTTAAACGCACTTAACGCTTTGCAGAATCTTCTGGATCAGGGCATTCATCACCTCATGATTTTGACAATGATTTCCAGAGAAATCCGATTGCTGCTGCAGGCCAGAATCCTGGTAGATTCCGGGAAACTGCCAAAATTTAATCACAGCATGGAATACGGCTGGTTCCAAAAAGTTCTTTATCCGGCCATCAACGAGTTCAATCCGTCAGCGGCCAAAACAGAAGGCCTCATTTTTAACCAGCATCCTTATTCCATTTATAACGCCTTCCGCAACTGCGTGCGTTTTACATCGGCTCGCCTCGTCGCGCTCTTGGAAGAACTGCTCAATCTGGAACGTGCGTTCAAATCGTCAGGCACGTCCCATCCTCAAATGTTGCTGGAAAATTTTTTGATTAAATCCTGTGCATAAGAAAACGGGCTTAATGCGTAAAAGGCCGATATCGTTCTCCTGCATTAAGCCCAAACGTATAACGAACTAAACGGAAGGCAAATTCTGTTGAGCCTCTCCCAGAATGAACTGACCCTGTTCAATCCATTCTTTGAGTGTTTGGGCAATCTGCCGGGCTTTGTAATAGCTGGACAGCGGCGCTGTGACAACTTTTTTACCATCAATCGTAACTGTTCCGCTGCGCAAATCCTTATAGCTTACTTCTGCCAGAGGTTTTGGATTTCCTTTCGGATAATCCATGCTGTAATCATAAACCTGAGTGTAAATATTTTCGTCTTTTACGGCGGTAAAAAGTGCCATCTCTTCATCAAGAACAGGAATAGGGATGCCTATGCCCACAAACAAAGAGACGCCATATCCTAAGAGGCTGGCTCCGGTTAACCACTCCGGTTTCATTTCTTTGAGATTACCAATGACGGCAATGGTACCCGCCCCCTGCCTGGGAACACCGTTTGTTCCGCGGGGGACATTGGGATTATGCTGCGTACCCGGCCAGACGACAAAACCCTGGGCGCCACCCAGAAATATGCGCGTACCAATGCCTAACGTCCGGTAATAGGGATCGTTAAACAAAGGACTCAATTGTCCCGACGTTGAATAGGAAGCGTTGGCCATCTGTGGGCGAAGCATCCCCATGTAAGTGTAAATTGTTCTGTCTGACAGATTTACCGCGCAATTGTAATTCTGATAGGCGTTGCGGGGGTTGAATAAAAACGCATTCTGTAAATCTTTAATCGTGATATTTTTTTCGAATTTTCTCGCAGGGTAACAGTCGGTGCCATAACCTTCGGCACGCAGTTTGACAACATTGCCGGAGACAAGATCTTCAATGACATGACCGCCGCCGTAATTAAATTCTCCGGGATAAACACTGTTGAGCGGATCGTTTTCGACAACTTCCGTCGCGCCGATATAACAATCCACCGCGGCAATTCCGCCATAGGCCGGAACATCATTCAACCAGACTTTCGACGCACGAATACGCGGAGAGGTATGACCGAAATTAAGAAAAGCCCCCGAGGAACACATCGGCCCGAATGTCCCTGTGGTAACGACATCTATTTTACGGGCGGCTTCTACCTCGCCGTTTCTTTCCACGATGTCAATCATCTCCTCTGCGGTGACGACAACAGCGCGCCCTTCCTTTATCTTTTCGTTGATTTCTTTTATTGTTTTTTTAACTTTGAACTTTTTCATGCCTTTTATTAGAAATTCAATTTAATCAGTGACCTTTCATACCACTGTTTGATGCCAATTGCAAAACCTAAGAAGATGATTTGGAAGTATGACCGAATCCGCCGTCGCCTCTTTTCGTGTTATCCAGTTCGTCAGTTTCCATCCACTCAACATGTATAATCTTCTGAATAACCATCTGCGCCATGCGCATCCCGCGTTTAACGACAAAAGGTTTTTCACCATGATTAATGATAATTAACCCGATTTCTCCCCGGTAATCAGCGTCGATCGTGCCCGGTGTATTGAGCAGCGTTATGCCATGATCCAATGCCAGACCGCTACGCGGTCTTATCTGCGCTTCATAGCCATCGGGCAGGGCTATCGCGATACCGGTGGGAATCTTTTTTCTCCGACCGGGCAAAATAACGTCTTCATGATCCACGGCGGCGAATATATCCATTCCCGCAGCCTGAACCGTCATATATTGAGGCAGAGGAATGTCTTCGTTTCCCGAAAGCTTTTGAACGCAAACTTTTACTTTTTCCATTTCTCGACCAGAAATAATTATTGAGGGAACTGTTTAAAATAGTTGATAAAAAGATCCGTTCCGCACCAACGTGTCATTGCATGCGGAACGGTTTGTTTTCCATAACCCTTATCGGAATTATATTACTTGACGTCTGCGCCAAGAGCTTCCTTGCGGCTGAGACGAATCTTGCCGGACTTGTCGATTTCCAGCACCTTAACCATCACTTCATCGCCTTCCTGCAACACGTCGGTCACCTTGGCAATTCTTTCTTTCGCAATTTGAGAAATATGAAGAAGGCCTTCCGTACCCGGCAGAATCTCGACAAACGCGCCGAAGTCAACAATCTTCTTGACGGTGCCCTGGTAAATCTTGCCCACTTCGGCTTCCTCGGTCAACCATTTGACCATGGCCACTGCGCGTGCCGCTGCTTCGGCATCAGCCGATGCTATGGTTACGGTGCCGTCATCTTCCACATCAATGGTAACGCCGGTTTCACTGATAATCTGACGAATGTTTTTACCGCCGGAACCGATAACGTTGCGAACCTGATCTTCCTTAACCTTAACGGTTGTAATGCGAGGAGCGTAAAGAGATATATCGGATCTTGGAGCGGTCATCGTTTCGCGAATTTTACCGATGATATGCACACGGCCTTCTCTTGCCTGAGTCAGCGCTTTGCGCAGAATATCTTCGGTTAGCCCGTCAATTTTAATATCCATTTGCATGGCGGTAACGCCTTTTTCCGTACCGCAGACTTTGAAATCCATATCGCCGGCATGATCCTCATCGCCCAGAATATCGGACAGAATAACGACATCGTCGCCTTCTTTGAGAAGCCCCATGGCAATACCCGCGACGATATCCTTGACCGGTACACCGCCGTCCATCAGACACAGAATGCCGCCGCAGACCGTAGCCATCGACGATGACCCGTTGGATGATAAAATTTCCGAAACAATCCGGATGGTGTAGGGAAATTCCTCAGGAGACGGCAGTACAGGCACCAACGCCTTGCGGGCCAGAGCGCCGTGGCCGATTTCCCTTCTGCCGGGGCTGCGCTGACCTTTTGCCTCACCCACACTGAAGGGGGGAAAATTGTAGTGCAGTAAAAACGTCCTGGTTTCCTCACCGCTGACATAGTCCATACGCTGTTCATCAGCGGATGTGCCCAACGTGAGCGCGGCCAATGCCTGCGTCTCGCCCCGACTGAACAGCGCCGACCCGTGAGCGCGCGGCAGCACGCCGACTTCCGAGCTGATCGGACGAATGTCGGTTGAAGACCGGCCGTCAATTCTCTTCTTTTCCTGAAGAATCATATCCCGCAGAATGCGTGATTCAATATGCTCGATGATTGCCGCAACTTTCTTGCAGAGCACAGCGTCATCTGCGCCGATATTTTTAATAACAGCGTCACGGACACTGCCCAGTTTGCTGTAACGTTCCAACTTGCGCGGCATTGCATAACCTTCTTTCAGGCCCGGCAGGGCTTCGGCGCGCACACGCGCAACCAGCTCTTCATCCGGCACCGTTTCTTCAACCGGTCTCTTGGCTTTGCCGATGGCCGCCTGAATCTGATCCTGCAAATCGATGACCGGCCGGATGGATTCCAGCCCGAATTTAATGGCGTCAACGATGACGTCTTCCGGAACTTCTTTGGCCTCACCTTCCATCATGACCAGTTCCACGTCATAAGGACGACCGGACGTTCCAGCTACTTTTCGTCCGACCAGAAAAAGGCTCATTTCGCTTTCCTTCATTTTTTCCGGACACGCGTTGGCAACCAATTCGCCGTTGATCCGGCCAACCCGCACACCGGCTATCGGTCCCTTGAACGGAATATCCGATATTCCCAGTGCGGCTGAAGCGCCGATCATGGACGCCACATCGGGATCATTTTCCTTATCCACGGACAAAAGTGTGGCGACGACTTGTGTTTCCGAAAAATACCCTTTAGGAAATAAAGGGCGAATCGCGCGGTCGATGATGCGCGAGGTCAGGATTTCCCTTTCGTTGGGACGCCCTTCCCGTTTGAAGAATCCGCCGGGAATTTTACCCGCGGCAAAAGTCATTTCCTGATAATCAACCGTTAACGGCAAAAAGTCCACGCCTTCCCGCGTGCTTTTTAATGACACCGCCGTAACCAATACAACCGTATCGCCGTAGTAAACCAGAATGGCCCCATCGGCTTGCGCTGCGACATAATTCGCCTTCAGGGTGATGTTCCGCCCGGCAAAATCCGCACTGAATATATTACTCATTCATTTTCCTCCATTTTGTTTGTTAGAGCTGGTCTTAAGCAAATTCAAGGGCGAAACGCATAAGACAACAACCGCGTACTCGGCCGATATCACGCTGCGGTCAGATTGTCTTATGCCTTCCGCCCTTGAATAATTCTTTACTTTCTGAGATTCAGACGTTTAATAACGCTTCTGTATCTTTCTATATCATTCTCTTTAATGTAATTGAGAAGCCTTCTTCTCTGACCAACCAGTTTGAGCAGACCCCGGCGCGAATGATGATCTTTTTTGTGCGCCTTGAAATGCTCGGTTAAATACTCTATTCTGGCACTTAAAAGAGCGATCTGGACTTCGGGAGACCCCGTATCCTTTTCATGTAGCCGATAATCACTAATGACTGCCTTCCTTTTTTCCGAACTTAACACGCTTTTTCCTCCTTTTCTTAATATCTAATATTTGTTGTTCGTTTTAACTTCTTATTTTTATTAATAATTAAACACCCTGACAATTCTGGCCGCCTGTGTTTTCCCGTCACATTGCGAAAGGTTATGCACAGGCGTCAGCATCTCGGCAACGGCTAAAAGACACCCGCGGCTGATGAATTTTACCATATCTCCGGCTTTAAGCAAGGGAAGATCATGCTCCTTGAGCATCTCCACAGAAGGCTGCCGGCCGTTGCGCAGCTTTTCAGCACAATGATCTTTCAACTCGATGGTTGCGGTAAGCGGCAAAAGATCCGTCATCGGTAATATCTTTCTCATGAGATCTTCTTTCCTGCCGGCGCCGGCATAATCACGTAGGACAACGGCCATTGCTTCCGTAAATATTCCGCTCTTTAAACGCCGAAGACCGCACAAGCAAGCGCCTGCCCCCAGCGCATCACCGATATCGGAACATAGCGCTCTAATATACGTTCCCTTGGAGCATGCGACCCGAAAAGTGACACGGGGCAGTGAAATATCTTCAACGATCATACTGTAAATTGTCACGTCTCGCGGTTCTATATCAAGCAAGACCCCACCTCTAGCCCATTTATACAGAGGCTTCCCGCAGTATTTGACCGCGGAAAAGGCGGGAGGCGCCTGTTTTATTGTCCCCGTCATACGCGATAGGATCAATTTTACTTCTTCTTCAGAAGGCATTTTTTCTGATTGTTCGATAATTTTACCTTCCGTATCCATCGTATCGGTCTTAACACCCAGCAGCATGGTTGCACGGTATTCCTTGTCTTCACCCGTAAGAAAACCAGCGAGTTTGGTCGCTTCATTGAGACAAACGGGAAGCACCCCCGTCGCCAAAGGATCAAGCGTTCCCGTGTGACCGGCTTTTCGTATTCCCAATGCCTTTTTTACATCACTGACAACGGTATGCGAGGTTTTCCCCGCCGGTTTGTCAATGATGATAACGCCATCCATCATAAGAAATTATAATTCCTTTACCGCCTCAATAATCTGTGACTTGATGGTTTCGATATCACCCTTCATCCAGCAGGATGAGGCGTGAATATGACCGCCGCCGCCGAATTTTCTGGCCACCTTCTCTACATCAAATTTAGCCTTGGAACGAAGGCTGAGCTTGAAATTGTTTTCTCCTCTTTGCGTATAAAGCACGGAAACTTCAATCCCTCTGACCGTGCGCGGAATATCCACAAATCCTTCTGTGTGTTCCCACGCCGCTCCAGTCTCCTGCAAGTCTTTCTGCGTCACGACCATGGAACCCACCTTGCTTTCCAGATCCAGAGACAACGTTGATAGCGCCTTAGCCAGAAGTTTCAGCCTTGCCGGAGAATCGCTTTCGTAAATACCTTCGGCAATACGTTGAGGATTAGCGCCCTCTCCCACCAGCACACCGGCCACCATAAATGTTTCTTTCGTTGTACTGGAATAACGGAAACTTCCGGTATCGGTAATAATAGCCGCGTATAAATTCGTGCAGATATCCCTGGACATTTTAACGCGCATTTCCTTCATCAGGCGAAATACCAGTTCTCCCGTGGAACTGGCTTTGGCGTCCAGCATTTTCAGCGGGCAAAAACCATTATTCGAAACATGATGGTCAATGTTAATCAGCCTTTTAATTTTCTGAATATTGTCCGCTTCCTCACCAACTCTTTCCAGATCACTGCAATCCAGAACGATACAGGTATCATATTGCTCAATATTGCTGATGCTGTGCGTGATGTTGTGCGCCGCCGGCAGAAACTGGTAACGTTCAGGCGTGCGATCCTGATTATAGACAACGGCCTTCTTCCCCATGTCTTTCAACATGAGGTAAACAGCGAGTTCCGACCCCAAAGCATCTCCGTCCAGCCGTACATGAGCCGTAATGAGAAAATTTTCTCCTTCATGGATGGCTTTCATTATGTCACTGATCATTTTTATTTTCCTGTTTTGCTATCTGAGCCAATAATTTTTCGATGCGGTTGCCATAGCCAAAAGACGTATCATGAATAAACATGAGTTCCGGCACGAAACGCAGTTGTAAACGCTTTCCCAGTTCCCGTCTGATAAAACCGGCTGCCTTATTTAATCCTGCTTTTATTTCGTCAGAACAATCATCCTTCCCCATTTCCACAAAATAAATTTTTGCGTTGCGTAAATCATCCGATATTTTTACCGATGTTATGGTCACCGAATGCAGACGCGGATCCTTGACTTCCTTCGTGATAATTTCGGACATGTCCGACCTGATTAACTCGGCGACTCTGTCCGCTCTTTTAAAGCTCATCGTATATCTTTACTTCCCTGCCGGTTGCTTCCATAAAACTGGAGACAACCATGATTTCCGTTTTGCTGTCCAGGATTTCAGCCACCCGCAGATTGTCAATAAACCTAAGCAAATGATCAACTTTACCGTTAATGTAGCGTGAATCATTCCCGACAACCGCGAACGCTATTTCGGCAAATTTATAGTTATCAAGACGGCCCGTTTCCGCGATGGAAACGTTAAATTCATTCTGCACGCGTTTTAGAATCCGGTTCAAAACGCTTCTTTTACTTTTTAAAGAGCCGCTTTCCGGAATTCTAAGATTGATAATTCCGTATCCGATAACCATAAAAATTTTCCCGAAAGCAGAAATCCAAGGAAACCAGACTTTATCTTAATTCATTCAACCGGATTGAATAGATTAATGTTTTTCAACATTCTGTTCTAATTTTTTCTCCAGTTCTTCCGTGTAATAAGCCTCGATAATATCACCGGGATGAATATCATTATAGCCTTCAATACCGATACCACACTCAAAGCCGGCCAGCACTTCCCTGGCATCATCTTTAAACCGTTTCAGAGATAAAATTTTACCATCAAAAACAACAACGCCGTCGCGTAACAGCCTTAGATTGTTGCTGCGCATTATCTTCCCGTCGGTAACATAACAGCCGGCAATCGTGCCAACTTTGGGAACCTTGAAAAGTTCCCGTACCTCGGCTCTTCCCTGCACCACTTCCCGGTATTCCGGCTCCAGAAGCCCTTCCATCGCCGCCCGAACATCCGAAATGACATTGTAAATAATATCGTAAAGCTTGATTTCCACACTTTCCTGATGGGCCACCTCTACGACCCGCGCGTCCGGTCTCACGTTAAATCCGATAATAATGGCCTGGGAAGCGGAAGCCAGCATAACATCCGTCTCACTGATGGCGCCTGTGGAGCTGTGAATAATTTTCAGTTTTATATCATCCGTCGAGAGCTTGTTTAATGCGTCGGAAATGGCTTCGATTGAGCCCTGTACGTCGGCTTTGATAATGACATTACATTCTTTCACACCTTCTTTGATTCTCTGATAAAGTTGTTCCAGGGTGACTTTGGATAAAGAAGAAAGCTCTTTTTCCCTTGCTTTTCTGGTCCAATAATCGGAAATACTGCGCGCTTTCTTTTCGTCCTCGACGCAGAAAAATTCCGCTCCGGTCTGCGGTACGCTGGAAAAACCGATAACTTCAACAGGGATGGAAGGTCCGGCTTCTTTGATGCGCTTACCCTGATCATTGATCATCGCGCGCACGCGGCCGAATTCAGTCTTGGAAATAAAGGAATCTCCCTCCCGGAGCGTTCCTTCCTGAATGAGAACTGTCGCCACAGGCCCTCTGCCCTTGTCCAGTTTGGATTCAATAATGATTCCCCGGACGGGACGGCCAGGATCTGCTTTTAATTCCATGACATCGGCCTGCAACAAAATCATTTCCAGCAGTTCTTCAATATTAGTTTTTTTCTTGGCGGAAACTTCGCAAAAAATCGTGTCACCACCCCACTGCTCGGATAATAGACCGTGTTCGGTCAGTGCTTGTTTGATCTTTTCCGGATCAGCTCCCGGTTTGTCAATTTTGTTAATCGCCACGATGATCGGCACCCCGGCAACCTTCGCGTGATTAATCGCTTCGACTGTTTGATTCATGACACCGTCATCCGCGGCGACAATTAAAACAACGATATCGGTTACCTGCGCGCCGCGAGCCCGCATCGCCGTGAAGGCTTCATGTCCCGGCGTATCCAAAAACACAATGTCCCGGTTGTTAATATGAACATGGTAGGCGCCGATCGCCTGGGTTATGCCTCCCGTTTCGCCATCCGTGACATTGGTCTGCCTGATTGCGTCCAGAAGAGATGTTTTACCATGATCCACGTGTCCCATGATGGTGACGACCGGAGCACGCGGTTTGAGATTTTCCGGAGTGGAAGGAGTTTTTAATACGGATTCATCAAACTCCGCCTCCGCCGGTTCAATCTGGAAACTGAACTCCGAGGCCACAAGAGTGGCCGTATCGTAATCAATGGCCTGATTGATGGTCGCCATCACCCCCATGGACATCAACTTGTTGATGATTTCACTGACCTTAATGCCCATTCTCTTGGCCAGTTCGCCGACCGTAATTGTTTCTCCAATTTTGATACGCCGTTTAATCGCCTTTGGAACGGTAATCTCCGTCTTTTTCATTTTGACCGGAGCGGCCTTTTTAGCCTCCCGCCATTTGGTGAAAACAACTTCCCGCTCGTCATCCTGCCGTTTGAGCCTCTTTTCTATTTTTTTCTCTAAGATTTTTTTAGTTGGTATTTTCTTTTCTTCTTCAATGAAAACTTCAACTTGATATTTGCCTTTCTTTTTCGGCTTTTCAGCCGGTGGAGCGGATATTTTTTCACCGGGTTTTGCAGGAGCTTTTGAAGGAGCGGCCTTATCGGATTCCGGTCTGACAATTTTATGTTTGGTAATGATTGTCGGTTTTACCGCAACAGGAGCGGGTTTAGCTGTCTTTCCGGCCTTAATCTCTTCTTCCGCGGGGGGGGCTGTTTTTTCTTTGTGAATTTGTTCGCCCGCGGGAACTTTAGCCGCAGGAGGAGCGGCAGCAAGCGGCTCTTCAACAGATTTGGCTGCTTCTTCCCTGGATACTTTCGCGGGCTTTTCGGTAACCGATTCCGAATGCTTTTCCTTTTTAATTTTTTCAGCCTTTGCGGCAGGTGCTTTTTTAAGTTTATCTTCGTCTTCTTTTGCCGGAGGTCTGACTTCCTCCTCGGGAGTTGCTTCAGGGGGGGTCTCCACGGCCGTAACAACTGTGCGACGCCTGATGACAGTGGTTTTTATTCTTTGCTCTACAACCTCACGAAGCTCGCCGGCGGTCAGCTCTTTCTTAGCCCTTTCCACTTCATTCTCATCCAGGGACGAGGAAGCCGCTTTAACGGAAATGCCGATTTTTTCCAAACGAGCGATCAGAACCTTACTTTCCAAACCGAGCTCTTTGGCCAATTCATGAACCCGTTTTTTAGGCATGCGCAAAAATCTCCATGTTAAGTTTTTTAAAATTCAAATTAGGAATCACTTTTATTACCCGCTATTTCGTCGCTTAAAATTTTCCCGGCCGTTTCAATCCACTGCTGGGCTGTCTTTTCGCCTATCCCGGGAATCTGAGACAACAATTCCGGTTCTGTTACGGCAATCATGGCAATGCTCTTAATGCCTTTACTGAAGAGTTTTTCTGCCATCGCCGGACCGATTCCACTGATTTTGGTCAAATCATTTTGTGCGTCATTTCCCTCTTCCTGGGCCTGAACCATTGTCTCGCTCTTCATGTCAATATTCCAGCCGGTGAGTTTCACCGCCAGCCGCACATTTTGCCCGTTTTTCCCGATAGCCAGCGAAAGCTGATCGTCGGGAACAATAACCGTCATCGTGCGGTTTTCGTCATCAATCAATACCCTGTTGACCTTCGCCGGAGAAAGAGCGCTGCTGACATATTTGGCCGCGTCATCGCTGAAAGGAATGATATCGATCTTTTCTCCGCGAAGCTCCTGCACAACGCTTTGCACACGCGACCCCCTCATGCCCACGCAGGCGCCCACCGGATCAATATCCTTGTCCTTGGATCGGACGGCAATCTTCCCCCGTTTACCAGGTTCGCGGGCCACGTTGATAATATCAATCAATCCTTCGGAAATTTCCGGAACTTCCACTTCAAAAAGAGCTTTCAAAAATGCCGGATGAGTGCGCGAGAGAATGATCTGCAGTCCTTTGGTGCTTTTTTTCACCTCAACAATATAAGCGCGGATTCTTTCACCGCGTTTATAGGTCTCCCGGTGAATCTGCTCCGCCGGAGGCACGATACCCTCCGCGCGTCCCAAGTTGACCACAATGCTTCCACCCTCAAATCTCTGGACAAAGCCATTGACCAGTTCGCCTTTCCTGTCCTTATATTCTTCATAAATATTGTCACATTCGGCGTCCTTGACTCTTTGAATGATGATCTGCTTGGCCAACTGCACGGCAATGCGGCCGAACTGACTTGTCTCTATTTTCATGCCCAGACTGTCGCCGGGTTCTGCTCCCTCATCAAGCGTTTTTCTGGCTTCCTCTTTGGAAATTTGCGTTTCCGGATGCAGAACCTTGTCCACAACGGTCTTGAACTGGAAAACCTCCACCTCACCGGTTTCGTCATTGTAATGCGCTTCTATTTCCACATTCTGTCCGAATTTCTTACTGGCAGCCGTGAGCATTGCCGCTTCGAGGGCTTCGATAATAATTTCCTTATTTATACCTCTGTCCTTACCCATCTGCTCGATCAGACGTTTAAGTTCTGGTAACAACATTTGAAAATTCCTCCCTTTTCTTCGCTGATAATATACACAAATAGAATCTCAGCCTGCCGGCGTTAATTCCTCTTATAACTCATTTTTTGTCATCGGCAAGATTTGCTTTTACCACGTCCTGCCTTGGAATCCGGTATACTTTACCGGCTACATCCAACAAAACAAATTTCCTCCCGGCTTCTTCGATATAATCCACCAAAATGCCGTGAAAATTCTTACTCCCCTCAATTTTTATGCCTGTTTTTAAGTCCACTCTAAAATTTCTGTACTTCAGAAAATCCTCATCGCGCGATATCGGCCTGTCGAAACCGGGCGAAGATACCTCCAACGTGTAAGAGCCGTTTATCGCTTCACGAATATCAAAAATATCGCCTAACTGATTGCTTATATTGGAACAATCATCCAGCGTGATGCCGCCTTCCTTATCCAGGAAAAGACGTATGATCCAGCGCGTATGCATTTTTATGCATTCCACATGGATCAATTCCATCCCTTCGGAAGCAACAACCGGCTCGGCCAACTGCC
>CAYZRT010000076.1:0-13775 GCA_964480875.1 uncultured Smithella sp.
GAGGCGAAGCCGAGCGGGATAAATGCGGGTCTAATTCCCCGCCCCTTGGGGCATAAGCCCGCTGCTTGCGGCGGGGTTGTGCATTCATTTGACCTATATCATATTGAATAAAATTAGCACAAACAAATGACATAAATCCAGTTGTTAATTGATCTTTATCTCATTGGAAAAGTGAAAGGGAACGCGATTCTCCTGTTTGCATATATTAAAATAGATTGAGGAAATAAAATTGTGTATAAAAAAAGGTGGCTTGCATGTATTAAACGCAAGCCACCAGGGGGGGAAAAGTTTTTTCTATATTTTAAGCGAGCATATCTCTTCCGTAGTCAAGGATACGCCTTGAAATAACCAGCATCTGGATCTGTTGTGTGCCCTCATAAATATCGTTGACCTTATTATCCCGCATCCATTTTTCCAGCAGGTATTTCTGAGAATATCCGAGAGGCCCAAGCAGCTCAACACATTTCTGGCAAATCAGATTGCCGGCCTTTCCTCCTTTGGCTTTGGCCATCGATGCTTCTAAATTGTTCGGCCGGCCGTTATCAGCCATCCATGCCGCCTTCTGTGTGATAACGCGGATCATTTCCAGCTGGGCTTCCATCCAAAGCATGTCCTTTTCAATGGCACTAAGCTTAACCAGCGGTTTGTCGTAGCGTATTTCTATCCCTTCTTTAGCGAGAGCTTCTTTTGTGAATTCATAAGCAGCCCTTGCGCAACCGAGTGCCAGAGCGCCAACCAACGGCCGTGAGGCATCAAAAGTTGCCATAACCCCCTTGAAACCGCCTTCGGGTTTTATTTCCGGATCACCCAGTATATTCGTTTTGGGTATTCTGCAATCCTGAAGAATAAGCACTGCGGTATCGGAAGCCCGTATGCCGCACTTATGTTCCAGTTTCCCTACTGTCAGACCCGGTGTGCCTTTTTCGACGATAAAGGATTTGATGGCCGCTCTACCCTTGCTCTTGTCCAGAGTTGCCCAGACAACAACGACCTCACAGCGGTCACCGTCTGTTACAAATATCTTTTCACCATTTAATATATACTCATCACCATCAAGAACGGCCGTCGTACTGACCGCGCTGGCGTCCGATCCGCAGCCTGGTTCAGTAATAGCCATGGCAGCATATTTCTGTCCGAATCGTTCATACTGTTCATCGGTAGCAACAGCGCCGATGGCTGCGTTGCCCAAACCGGATCCGGGTAAGGCCAACATTAAACCAACATCGCCCCAGCCCAATTCTTCGGCGCCGACGGTAGCCATAACATTGGCACCAATTTTGTCATCGGTTACTTTAATTTCCTTTTTTTCGCCGCCACTCTTCTTTTTTCTGCCCGATCCCATTCCTCCTGCCTGCATGATAACGCGAAAAGGCTCCAGTTCCGTTGGTCTTTGGTGTTCATGTTCGTCATAATATCGTGCAATCGGTCTCATGATATCGTTGGCCATACCATGAATTAAATCTGCGACCTGTTTTTCCATATCAGATACTTTAAAACTTATCATTTTGCTCCTCCTTCATTTAGGCTTAGGCCATTATCAGACCTTCTAACATTGAAAATGCCCTTGCATTTCTGAACCACAGCTCGATGTTATGTTCACGGATAAGGCCATGGCCTCCCAATATCGACACTCCATAGTCAGCAATCTTAAATGCCTGCTCAGCAGCATACGTCTTGGTGAGATAAGAGATTCTTAAAAGATCGTCCTTCATGGTTTCTCCCTGATCTGCTGTCCATGCCGCTTTCCAGGTCATAGATCGTATCCCTTCGATTTCTATGGCTGCGTCGGCAAGCATGAATGCGATGGATTGACGTGTAGCGATTGGATGTCCGAAAGCGACACGTTCTTTCGCATATTTAATGGCGTAATCCAATACGGCCTGTGAAACGCCCACCATGGTGGCCGAAAGTCCGATACGGGAAAGACACAACAGTCTTGTGTAATCAATGCCTTTGTCCCCACCCAGATAATTTTCAACAGGAATTTTACAATCTTTAAAGGCGACCATGTAAAGGGGAAAAGCATTCAGTCCCATATTCTTTTCTTTTTCCACGAGTGATAATCCCGCCGTATTTTTATCGACAATAAAAGCACCGGTGCCTTTGTCTGTCGAAGCAATGACGAGAAAATATTCTGCTGTATCCGCCATCGGAACAAGACACTTTTCTCCGTTGATGACATAGTGATCCTTGTTCAGGACAGCTTTTGTCTTTACGTCAAACGGGTCAAATGAAATGGAGTGTTCCATGATGGCCAGGGTTCCAGCCTTGTATTTGTCGCCGCAAAAGGTTGGAAGATACTTCTGCTTCTGTTCATCTGTTCCCATTTCCAGGATGGGCAACACAAAAAGATTTGGCGCCATTGCCGCGAGAGACAATGAAAGATCGCCATAGGCAAGCGCTTCTGCCATGATGACATTATTCAGGCAAGATCTGTTAAAACCGTAGCCGCCATACATTTCCGGTATGATATTGGCTGTGAGTCCCAAACCCCATGTTTTTTCAAGAAACTCCGGTGGAATACTAAACTTCTCATCGCAATCCCTTGAAATCGGCCGTAGTTCATCGGCCGCGAAACTTTCCATGGATTCTTTAATCTGTCGTTGATCTTCATCCAAACTAAACGTTGACATTCCTACCTCCTTATTTGAGCTTTTTTAATAACCAGTCTTTTTAAAAAAATATTTATATTAAAACCAAAAACTTTTTCGTGTCACGGCATTTTAAAGGAGAATACTCCACAAGATAATCGAATGTTGAACAGCAGGAAATCCGCGCGCGCAAAAATTCGTCCATGCTAACTTTACCATAACGTTTTTACCGATTGGTAAGTACTAAAAAAAATAATACATGTCAATCTCTTTTTAACACATGTATTTTTTATGTTGCATATTGTTACATGTATAATATATAATCATATTAACAATAACTTATATGGTCATAATTTATTGTTGTAGAGCATGCGGGAATGACTGCATGGTTAGCAGAGAAATATAGAAGGTTTTTTACCACATGGTTTTACTATAATAAATTATGGAAAAATTAAGGAAAACTACAAAAAAACGTTCTACCGACAACGAAAAAAATGCCAGGGAAAGAATTTTAAAAGCTGCACGGGAAGTGTTTTGTTTATATCCTTTTAAGACAGCAAGTACCCGCATGATAGCCCAAAAAGCCGGCGTAGAACATCCCATGATTCATTATTATTTCGGATCCAAGGAAGAACTCTTTTACGCCATGGCTGAAATTATGTATAACGAAGTCGTCGCAGTTCAACAATCATGGTTTAAAGAAATTAAAGCCTCTTCTTTGGAGGAGGGATTTTCAATCTTTATCGATCGTGTGCTGGATTATGCTATGACCACCCCGGATGCGCTGCGAATATCCGCCTTGAATGCAATGAGTATAGGCAACATCAATGAAATACCCGGATACCGGTTCATGATTATGAATATGGCATCCATGAAGCGTGTTATGGAAGAAGGGCTGATGTTGAAAGGGTCCAATCGCGAAATAGAAATGTTCATCTACTGTTTTTATAATATCATGATATCATTTATCGGAACACGGTCTTTACAGGCGCAGGCATTGAACATGAATCCTTTGGAGGATCAATATCGTGCCTGGGTAAAAGATTGCTGCATGACACTTTTTTTCCCCTGGTTTAAGAAAATTTTATTTGGTCAGGATTTTCGCCAAGATCAATAGATAAAATAAATATGTCCCGGCTTCTTTAATCCTCTATTCACCTGCCGAAACGTATTATGGTTATATTCTTAATTTTATATTTTCCCTTTTAAAATTAACCTGTTGGTAAAATAAATAAATTTTGAGTTATGATATGGTATTCATTATATATCATTATTTATAACAATAGCTTACAAAAGTAAAATAATTGTTGACAAGAACATGTATTTATATTATTTACCAAGTGGTAAGCCTATTCTTGGTGGGCAAATAAAGTTTTTAAAGGAGGGTACTTATGTGGAGTTCAATAATACCGATGGCGCCGGAGGGCATCAGTGTCGACGATTTTTTTACTAATTTTGTTCCGGATCAGTACAATAAAGTGAAAGATGTTCTTAATGTCGTTGATCTTTCTTTTTTAGGAGGAAATGATTTCAACATGCAGTTCAACGTCGAAGGAAAAATTTATGGGATTAAATTCAAACACAGCAAGGATCTCGAAGTTGTCCATGGAGAGATTGACAGGCCTGCCTTGGCTCTCTATGTTTCCGAGAAGGATTGGCGAGACGCCGTTACCGGTAAATTTAACAAAATGGCTGATGATTTTACCGGCGATCCGACTTCTTTTATAGATGCAAAACGTTACAACGCGTTGCAGTCAACCAATGGCACGGTAGACATGAACCTCAAAAAGAATGATGGTGAGATTCTTCCACTCAAAGTGGTATTCAATGGCGTGGAAACTCCTGCCGTAACAGTCAATCTGGATATGGTTGACGGACTGGCCATGTTAAACAGGGAAACCGATGGAATGAAATTGTTTATGGAAGGAAAGCTCAAGTTCACAGGAGACATGACTCTGCTTATGAGATTGCAGAATCTTATGTAGATTTTACAATGACCAGCCATTGCCGGAATCCTTTATCGTTGTCCGGCAATGGCTTAAAGAACCTTTATAATCAAAAATACGCAGTATCCCATCTATTTCAGTCGTTCAGGCGCGCCACTTTAAATCTTGACAAATAAATCCTACTGTGATTTACGCAATAACCTATTACTTTTAGGGGTTTTGATTATGAAGAAGACTTTGACCAATAAAACAAATACCAAAAGGAAGAAAACGCATGGTTTTCTTGTTCGAATGTCATCGAAGGCAGGAAGGCAGGTTTTAAGCCGCCGCAGAGCCAAGGGAAGAAAACGTTTAGCAGTATAAATCCGGCACCTTAGCTGCCGTTTTAAGGGTGGTCAGGTCATTATGCATGAAAGAACAAGCCTACCGGAAAACAGAAAGGATAACGAACAAAAGCAGGTTTAAGGAAATTTATGATCAGGGGGTATGGAGGAGTTCACAACATTTTACGACCGTAACGTGTGTCAATACTCAGGGGATTAAACGGCTGGGAATCACTGTAACAAAAAAAGTGGGAAACGCGGTCAAAAGAAACAAAATCAAACGATTAATCAGAGAATTTTTTCGACACAACAAAAATTTGTTTCCTGACAAACATGATGTTGTCATCATGGCCAAAAGAAATATGCCTCCCCTGGTTTACCGGCAAATATCTGATGAATTGAAGGAACTCTTCACGCGGAAAAACAACATATAATTTATGCTCGGGAAAATTTTGAAAAATTTTTTTATTTTTTTAATTCGTTTGTATCAAGCCTGTCTGTCACCTTTCTTTTTTGCGCCATGTTGCCGTTTTTATCCTTCATGTTCCGAGTATGCAATTGAAGCGATAAAAATGCATGGACCGTTCAAGGGTTCTTTCATGAGCATAAAAAGGATTCTGCGCTGTCATCCCCTGCATCCTGGCGGTTACGATCCCGTCAAGTAAAAAAATAGAGAGGTAATCAATGGATAAAAGGACTATTCTGGCCGTCGTCCTGTCACTGGCTGTACTTTTCGCATATCAGATTTTTTTCGCCAAGCCGCCTGTGCCGCCAAAACCTGTTCCTGTTCAGGAAGCAGGTCAGGAAAATGCTGACAAAGTTGTCAAACAACCGGATAAACCAACGGTTGCAGCGGCAGCTGCAACCACCAAGCCCGTTATTCAAAAAGTTGCCGTTAAAAAGGAAGGACAACCCAAGGATGTCAGGGTGGAAACGGAAAATTATATCGCTGTATTTTCCACCAAAGGAGCCGCGCTTAAGTCTTTCCAGCTTAAAAAATATCAAAAAGAATGTACAAAATGTTTTAGCGATATCTGGCCGGTTATCAAAAATTTTGTCATGGGCAAAAAGCAACAGCCTAAAACAAAAACGAATGCATTGATTGAACTGGTTGCTTTGCAGGAAAACATGCCGTATCCGCTGGCCCTTACTTTTCCCGAGTCGCAAACCGAGATGACCGCCGATTCTGTATACGATGCGGATGCAGTTTCACTGGATATGACAAAAGACAAGAATCAGCAGCGTCTTGTTTTTTCCCGCACGTTTAGTGACGGAATGAAAGTGGAAAAGGTTTTTACGTTTAATCCCGACAACTATTCGATTGAAATGGATGTGACACTATTCAACCTGACCAACGTTCCCATCACTCAGACACCGTATATGAACTGGTATGAATATGTTGATCCGAATGCGGTCGTGGACTCTTACAGCAAGGAAGGGCCTGTTGCTTATGTGGCCAACTCGATTGAGCGCAAAAGGTCAATGGACATTTCCAGTGAAGAAACCATCGGCCCTGATGTTTCCTGGGGCGGATTTACCAGAAAATATTTTATGGCGGTGATTATTCCTCAAAATCCTTCTTTGACCAGCATCAAAATGTCCCGGGACAGCAACAATATGGTTTCCGTAAATATCAAAGGCGATAAAAATATCATTCCGCCGTTGCAATCCGGTTCATTCAAATATAATCTTTTCATCGGTCCGAAAGATTATTCCATGCTCAAAAAGATGGGATTGTCTCTGGAAGAAGCCATTGAGTTCGAATCATTCATCCCGGGATTAAAATGGCTTTCCATCGGTCTGCTGATGTTCATCCAGTTTCTGCATAAGTTTTTCAGTAATTACGGCGTGGCCATTATTATGTTGACCATTCTGATTAAGATTATTTTCTGGCCGCTGGGCAATATCAGCTATAAATCCATGAAAGAAATGCAGAAAATTCAGCCGAAAATTACCGCGCTGAGGGAAAAATATAAAAATGATCAGGCCAAGCTGGGACAGGAAACGATGGCGCTTTACAAAGCGCATAAAGTTAATCCCTTCGGAGGATGCCTGCCGATACTGATTCAGATCCCCGTGTTTATCGGACTTTACAACACGCTCCTGTACGCCATTGAACTGCGTCACTCGCCGCTTTTCTGGTGGATACAGGATTTGTCAGCCAAAGACCCTTTTTACATTACGCCGATTGTCATGGGCGCGACGCAGTTTATTCAGCAGAAAATGACCCCCACGATGGGCGATCCGATGCAGGCAAAGATAATGTTGTTTATGCCTGTTGTATTCACATTCATCTTTTTGAATTTTCCATCAGGCCTAGTCATTTACTGGCTACTGAATAATATTATCAGCATCGGACAGCAGGTTTACATCTATAAAAAATTTGGTGATAAACCAGTTCAAGGAGCAAAGCCTTAATATCAACAGAAAATATACAATATCAAAAAATGCGGTTTATAAAATGACCCGCCGATTAAAAGGATTGAAGATGAGTTCTGAATTTATAGAAATAGAAGAAAAAACAATAGATGAAGCGATTGAAAAAGCGTGCCAGGAATTCGGCGTGCCCAGAGAAAAATTGAATATCGAAATTATTTCCGGTGAATCCGGAGGCTTTTGGGGGCTTTTTTCCAAAAAAGCCAAGATCAAAGCTTCTTTGCTTGCCCTGGATATTGATTTTTCCTTTGCGGATAACCCTCGGGAAAAAAGTGAAGCAACAACCAGATCAGATAATGTAAGGGATAAAAGCGAAAAAAAACCGGAATCCGGAAAGAAAAACGAAAAAGAAATAATAACGGAACAATCTTCGCCTAAGATAGAACCCAAAATCAAGCCTGACTCCAAGGTGAAAGCAGAACCCAAAGTTAAGAATGAGCCTGAAGCCGTTGTCTATATTCCGACTTCTCCCATGGCGATGAAGGCGAGAGATTTATTTGAAGGCATTTTAAAGAGAATATCTTCTGAATATAGCGTGAACGTCAATGAAACTCAGGAGAAAATCATTCTGGGCATTGAGGGCGATGAAAGCGGTTTACTGATAGGCAAACGCGGGCAGAATCTTGACGCCTTTCAGTACATCATGAACAAAGCTATCAATAAGATCGATGGCGAACATAAAATGATTATGATTGATTCGGGAGAATACCGGAAAAGAAGGGAAGAATTTCTGCTTGGTCTCGCCGAAAAAATAAAGAAGAAGGTTAAGAAGACCAAAAAGCCGGTATCCTTGGCTAACATGAATGCTCATGACCGCCGCATTATCCATCTGGTCATGCAGGAGGATGAATCGCTGGTCACACAGAGCCGTGGTGAAGGCAAATTCAGAAAAATTGTTATTCTGCCTGCAAAGACAGGACACAGTAGACGCGCCAGAGATAAAATGAAGGATTGATGTTTTATCCTTTTAATCCATAGGAGGGGGAGTGCCCGACTGTGCTTCGCCAGGACACCATAGCAGCCACCGCGACTCCTTTCGGCATGTCCGGAATCGGCATCATCAGGATTAGCGGTCCCGACGCTCTCGCCATTGCGCGCCGGGTATTCAAACCGTCCGGCGGAAAATGCGCGTGGAAAAGTCATTATCTCTATCATGGCGATATCGTTTCTGCGGACGGGAAGACCGTTCTTGATGAAGTCTTGCTATCGTTCATGCGCAAACCCCGTTCTTTCACCGGAGAGGATGTTATTGAAATTAACTGTCATGGCAATCCGATCATCATTCAGTCCATTTTGACAAATCTTCAGGAATTGGGTTGCCGTCTTGCGCGTCCCGGTGAATTTTCCGAGCGAGCCTTTTTTAATAATCGTCTTGATTTGTCACAGGCGGAAGCGCTTTCGGCCTTGATTTGCGCCAAATCGGCAAAAGCGTATGCGATGGGACTGAATCAATTAAAAGGGTCGCTCAGCAAAGAAATAGATGACCTGCGCCAGCTTTTAATAGACGCACTGGCTATGTTGGAAGCTGCCATTGATTTTACCGAAGATGTCTCCGGAGAAAAAATTCCGGACGCGCCGCCACAAATTAATCAGGCTTTGCATCGAGTGCAATCCCTTCTTTTATCCTACCGATCGGCAAGAGCCTACACCGAAGGCATCAACGTCATCATCACGGGTAAGCCCAACGTGGGGAAATCAAGCCTGCTAAACGCTTTAACCGGAAGAAAAAAAGCCATTGTTACCGATATCCCGGGAACAACACGCGACCTGATTACGGATACGATCACCATCGACGGCATTCCCGTTCATTTAATGGATACCGCCGGCATCAGAGAGCCGCAGAACGCGATTGAAAAAGAGGGAATCAATCTGGTCTGGGAAAGTATCGCCGACGCTGATGCGTTGATTATCTTGCTGGATATCAGTCAACCGCTGACCGAAGAGGACAGGATCATCATTGATAAAAACAAATCCGCGAATATGATTGCAGCATTGAATAAAATTGATTTGCCCCGGGCATGGGAAGAAAAAACTGTTAAAAGCCTGTTTCCGGGTCATGCAAAAATTCTGGAAATATCGGCCAAGACCGGTGCCGGACTGGAGGCGTTGAAAAAGACGATTATTCATTCATCCGTCAACGATGAAACCGAAAACGCCGACGGTGCAATCATTACCAACCTGCGTCATAAACTCGCATTGGGAAAAGTCTGTAAGAATATTGAAGCAGCGAAAGAAAGTATTGCATCCGGAATGTCGACGGAATTTGCCGCTTTTGATTTGCGTGAGGCACTGGATCATCTGGATGAAATAACCGGGAAAAAAATCAACACTGAAATTCTGGATAAAATTTTCTCCAGCTTCTGTATCGGAAAGTAAATTGAATTTTTTCAAGTGCAATCCTTGAGTTACGAGGGTATTGGAAAAATAAAATTGATTTTAAAAATAATTGATTAAATATGCATGGCATTCTTCCCGACATAGGCATTTCCGTACTGGCCGCCACTGCCCTGGGTTTCATCTTTCAGCTCTTCCGTCAGCCGGTGATTCTGGGCTACCTTGTCGCCGGCGCGCTGATCGGACCCGCGATGGGATTCAATCTGGTCTCCGAAGCAGCCAGCATCGAAGTTATTTCGGAAATCGGCCTGATTCTGCTGCTTTTTATTATCGGTCTGGAGCTCAATCCTGCCAAACTGCTTGCCTCCGGCCGCCAGTTGATCATAGCCGGCATGGGTCAATTTATTTTATGTGTGATGATCGGTTTGGGATTTTTTCTGCTTTTGGGTTACGAATTAAACAAGAGTCATATTGACGCGCTTTATCTGGCGCTCTTTTGTGCCTTGAGTTCTACGGCCATTGTCGTCAAACTGCTTTATGATAAATTTGAGCTGGATACTTTTCCCGGCCGCATTACGCTGGGGATTCTTATTTTTCAGGATCTGTGGGCGATTCTGATTCTCGCCCTGCAGCCGCATTTCACTAATCCGCAATTTCTGCTGGTTTTCATTGCCCTGAGCAAGAGTGTGGCCCTGCTGACCATAGGTTTTCTGCTCAGCAAGTATCTTCTGCGCTGGATATTTGAGAAAATATCCAAAACACCGGAAATGGTGGTGGCCATGTCCATTGCCTGGTGTGCGTTGATGGCGGGTATTGGTTCATGGATTGGTCTTTCGATGGAAATGGGCGCTCTGATTGCTGGTGTTGCCATTTCAACATTTCCTTACAGCGTTCACGTTACGGCGAAAGTTCTGCCCCTGCGCGATTTCTTCCTGACCCTTTTCTTTTTATCCATCGGCATGAAGATACCGGTTCCCGATCCCGCGATGCTGGGCATGGCATTGATCATCGTCTTGTTTGTCATCGCCTCCCGATTTCTGACCATTTATCCGCTGCTGTCGCTCGCGGGAAGCGGAAGGCGCACCAGTTTTATCGCGAGCCTGAACCTTTCCCAGATCAGTGAATTTTCCCTGGTCGTGGCGGCGCTCGGCGTGGGTTACGGACACATCGAACAGCGCATGATGTCGCTGATTATTTACGCCATGGCCATTACGTCCGTTCTGTCTTCCTATTTCATTAAGGGGAATCACGCGGCGTATCTTGTTTTCAACCGCGTCATGGGGAAAATCGGATTTCCGGTGAAAACAAACGAAGTTCAAGCCGATGAAAAGGGGAATCATTATCCCGTGGTCATTCTGGGATTTCACCGCGGAGCGCGGGAGTTTATCGACCGGTTGGAGAAGGAGACGCCCGATCTATTAAATAAGATTCTGGTGATTGATTTTAATCTCGAAAACCTGAAAGAATTAAGCGATAGAAATGTTAAAGGAGTATTCGGCGATATCGGCAGTTTGGACACACTGGAGCATGCCCATGTATCCGGAGCGGCAATTATTCTTTCCACCATTCCGGATATGCTGCTTCGGGGAACCAGCAATAAATCGCTGGTGATTTCGTGTCGCGCTTTGGCGCCGAATGCTTATATTGTCGCCACTGCCGAATCGGCTCAACAGATTGATAGTCTGAAAAGGAGCGGAGCGGATGAGGTGCTTCTGCCGTATGCCCTCATCGGTGAGCAGTTGACCAGATTTGTCGAGCAAACCTGCTTGGCTGCGGATTCCTGTAAACTCTAGAAAACCGTTTTGATAGGCAACAAGAGAACTCTCGTATGAAATGGACAGGGGGAAAAATCGGTCTGGCTTTGGGCGGAGGCGGTGTGCGCGGCTTTTCCCATATCGGTGTGCTCAAGGTTCTGGAAGAGGAAGGCATTTGTATTGATCTGATCGTAGGGACAAGCGTGGGCGCCTTGATTGGAGGAGCTTATGCCAGCGGCCAATCGCCAATCGAAATTCAGGATAAAATTGCAGATTATATCAGAAGCCCGGAATTTGATGATTCAACACTTAAATCCATTAGTTTATCTCTATCCAATGGTGATAAAAATTTTTTCAAAAAAGCGCGTACTTTTGTCATGAATCATTTGATTTTTGCGCAGGCCTTTTTCAAATCTTCCATCCTCCCTTTTCATGATTTTAAATCGTTGATTGACCATTTTCTTCCGGATATTGATATCAGCGAAACCCGTATACCCTTGCGTGTTGTTTCCACGGATTTGATTAGCGGAAACAAAATCGTTTTCTCACAAGGGTCGCTTCGTCTGGCGGTTTTGGCAAGCTGTTCTGTGCCCGGTGCAGTCGCTCCTGTCCGTTACGGGGAATGGCTGCTGGCTGATGGCGGCATCACCAGTCTGGTGCCGGTTCATGCCGCAAGGGAAGCCGGTGCTGATGTTGTAATTGCCGTGGAGGTAGATCGTGATTTACAGACGAATATCCGTATTGAGACGGCAAAAGATGTTTTGTTTCGGGCGGGGGAAATTACAGCCAATGCTTTGGAAAATGCTGAACTGGAGAATGCTGATATCATCATTCGTCCGAATGTCGGTCATCTTCACTGGATGGATTTTACGCGGGCGGTTAGTTTGTTTCAAGCCGGAGAAGATGCCGCTCGTAAATCGCTGGAGAAAATCAACGTTTCCCTGCCGTTCTACCGGCGCATGGCCCGCTTAGCCCGACGGATTTTTAAAAAATAAGCCGTCTGACAATTTGAGCAAAGAAACAGAACATTAAGATGTCATGCCGGACTTGATCCGGCATCCGGGAGAAACAGAATATAAAACTCCAAGGAGGGCGGCATGAGAGACAAAAGCAACCTGATGAATAAAACCGGAATCATCATTGCAATACTTGGTTTTATTTTTATGAATGTTTCAGGATGCGCCGCCGGTTTTTTAGGAATAGGCAGCACGGCAAGCTGGAAGGAAGAAGTGCTTTTGCATGACGGCAGTAAAATCATCGTGGAGAGGTGGCAGAAGCATGGCGGAAGAAGCGAGCCGGGGCAAGAACCGGGAGTCAGCGACCAGTCCATTAGTTTCACAATCCCGGGCATAAATAAAACTGTCAAGTGGGAAGATGAAGCCAGCCATGAACTTGGTGGATGTGCCAATTTTAAATTATTGGCGTTACATATTATGAATAATACCCCTTATATAATAGCTAAACCAAATTTGTGCCTGTCCTACAACAAATGGAGACGTCCTAATCCTCCTTATGTCATCTTCAAATATGAAGATAGGGAATGGAAGCGTATAGAAATAAAGAATTTGCCTGTGGAATTTAAGAATATCAATCTGGCAATTGACACCTTAAATGATGAAGAAAAGCTTGTCAGTCAAGGTTTGGTGTCCGCAGAAATGGTTAAGAAGTTAAACCGTGAACTGAGTCAGCAGGAATATAAAGAAATCGCCCGCACGCCTCTGAAAGGCGTGGGGTGTATGGAACTTGTTCCTGACGGAAATGGGGGCTGGTTAGGTATTGGCTGGTTTAAATCGCAACCAAGTTATGAAGAATGTTTAAAATATTGTAAACGCAATAACATAAAAGCTGAGTACTGCCTTTGTGATAAATATTTTAAATCTAATATAAAGGGAGAATAAAAAATGGCATCGGACTTTGAAATTAAATGTGCATTGATGGCAGGCGCGGCTTATGTTTCCAACAGGCTCGCTTTGTTCGGTCGAGTTTTTTCGACTCGACCGACCTTTTAATCAGTTTATGAATTTGATCGAGTTGACTCGATCAATCGAAGGGCAGCACATTTGTGTTCAGCCAAATCAAAAAGACTTGGCTGAACAAGGGAATCGATCAATCGAACAAGTTAATTCCCTAAGTTGTTGAATATATTGTATTGTCGCATCATGAAAAATCAAGGCACTGGACGAAATGACAAGAAACTGGATTCCCGCCTCCGTGGGAATGACAAATATATAATAGATGTTATATTTAGTTCTTGATTTCTGGTTGGGTTTGGTATAGAAACCACGCCTATTAATTTTTAGGACTCCTTGCCCGCCCAGCCGGGCTTCAGAGCCGAAAGGAGAAATTTTGCAAAGATACGAAATTGTGGCTATTGTCCTGGCCGATTTGAAC
>CAYZRT010000077.1:0-13727 GCA_964480875.1 uncultured Smithella sp.
CATCAATACTGCTGTAACCATATATATCCAGAGTGGCTTTGTTGGCGTAGAGCGTTTCGCCGTTTGATGATACGATACGAACGCCCAGAGGAGAGTCGTCCAGTGAGTGACGGAAGTTTTCTTCGCTTTTTTTGAGCAATTCTTCAGTTTGTTTACGTTCCGTTATATCGTGAAAAATTCCACGGAACCCGATGGGTTTGCCGGTTGAGTCTTTTTTTAAAGATGCTGATTGTTCAATATATCTTCTGGTTCCGTCTTTTCTGATGATTTGCCAATCAAATTCTTTGGTTGATTCTCCCGTTCTGTAAACTTTATTAAATGCCTGAAAAACTTTTTTTGCTGTTTCTTTGTCCGTGTAATCACGGTTATTCATGCCCATTAACTCTTTTCTGGAGTAACCAAGAAGCTTGCAGACAGGATCATTAAAGAATGTGAAATTACCGGCAAGATCTATTTCGTAGTAACCTTCCTCCGTGGTTTCCAGGATGGTCCTGTATTTTTCTTCCTTTTCGTTTTTAGCTTTTTCAACGCGTTTGTGCGAGGTAAGGTCTATCATAATAATAAGATAATATTTCCCCCCGTCATGTTCGATAACTTCTCCGGAAAAAAGGCCGTCAAGGATAGTTCCGTCTTTCCGTCTGACCTTTAACTCACGATTTTCAATATAACCGCTTGCCAGCAGTTGTCTGGCCGCTTCTTTTATCTTTTCCGGATGCACAAAGATATTAAGTTCTTCACTTGTTTTTCCGATAACTTCTTCCCGTGTAAAACCGAAAGTTTTAAAAGATGATTCGTTGACATCGACAAATTTATTTTCCGGTAGATTGACCAAAGCCATCGGGACAGGATTGAGTTTAAAAAGAAAATTTGATTTATACAGCAAATCTTTCTGCTTGAAAGATTTAATCTTTTTGATGTTCTTATTTTCAGAGACGATTATCTTTTCTGGTGTCTTTTGTTTTTTTGAGGTTGATGATTTGGAGGATATTATTTTTTTTTCTTTCATCCTTCTTACGTTTTTAACCATCTTAATCGTTATCCGATCCGTTTAGCTTTTGGGCCGATTTTCAAGATATTCCCAGACAGTAACTAATGAGGTGGTGCATGTTAAAAGAAATATTTCTGCATGTCAATCAATAAGTGATAACGGACTGGCTTTTATTCAACGGACATCAAGGAAGTCCAGCGTTCATATTCGGTTGCATGAGGAAGATTTTTCTTTTTCAGTAAATTAACGATTGGTTCTTCATTGAAGCGCAAATAGGGGTTGATTTTGCGCTCTTGGGCCATCGTCGAAAATATTGCGATTGTGGAACTGTAATTTTTGCGGAAAGATTCGATGTATTTGTTGTCCGGTTCCAGATAGCTGGCAAATGCAAGGGAATCGGCTACATAATCATGTCCGGCATAAATAATTGTTTCATCAGGTAGGGTTAAAAGCCTCTTGATGGATAAATAAAAATTATGCTGATTTCCGGAAAAACAGTTGCCGATTGTTCCATTAAAGAGCGTATCTCCCGATATGAGAGAATGTCCGGTATGGAAGCAGACGGAATCGTCTGAATGTCCAGGCGTTTGGTAAACTAAAATTTTTTGCCCATCGACGATCATTTGCTGATTGTCAACGAATATGGAAGGTTTCAGGAAATCAGCGCCTGTTGCTTTGAGTAAATGATCATTGCCTGACGTGTGATCGTAATGCGAGTGCGTATTGGTCACATAAATTAGAGTCAAATTCATGCTTTTCAGGAAAGACAGTATTGCTTTGAAGGCTCCTCCATCTATAACCAGGGCCTGCTTTTGCCCGTGAATAATATAAGCCAAATTATCCATTCCATAATGAAACTGTTTGATATTTAACATAAATAATCCTTGGATAGTCTATAGATCGACTTTTTAGAATGAATATAAGAGTGATATTAATAATATGTCAAGACAATCCGCAAAGTATTCAAATTCCTTTTAGAAAAAGTTTGACAAATTGAGGTCTTAGTAATAATATTGCTCAACTTTTTTTGCAGAAGGGGCGCGATAAGCGCTTTTTTTAATTTTCAGCAAATTTTTAAGGAAATGTCTTTTAAAATGCATAGATTCCTGACAAAGAAAAGAGCTCTGGACATCATTGCCAATTTCTCACAAGCGGGCGTTCTCGTCGTGGGAGATGTGATGGTTGACCATTTCATCTGGGGAAATGTATCGCGTATTTCACCGGAAGCCCCCGTGCCGGTTGTTGATGTTCAAAAAGATAGTATTTTACTTGGCGGCTGTGCAAACGTGCTCAATAATATTCACGCTATCGGCGGCAAAGTGTACGTCGCCGGAGTGATAGGAGCCGATAATATCGGAAAAAAACTGCTTGCGGAACTCAGCGATCGCAAAATCGAAACAAAAGGCATTGTGGTTAAAAAAGACAGGCCGACGACTCTGAAAACACGAATCGTCGCTCACGGACAGCAGATGGTCAGATTTGACAAGGAAAATAGAGAGCCTATTTCTCAAGACAGTATTAATAAAGTTCTGGAATATGTAAAATCTTTGCGCAAAAAAATAGGCGCTGTTGTTATTTCCGATTACAATAAAGGCGTTGTTTCCAAAGAACTTATTCAGGGAATAAGAAAAATAGTTGATGATTCGGATATCCTCATTTGTCTTGACCCCAAACAGAACAATTTTTCCGTTTATAAAGGCGTGCATATTATTACTCCCAATCATTATGAGGTGCAGCGCGCGGTCGGCATGGAGACAAACCAGAAAAACAACATTGAGAAATTAAGTGAATTGCTTTTGAAGAAATATGCGTTTCCGGCTCTTTTGGTGACCCGAGGAGAAGAAGGCATGAGTTTGTTTGAAAACGGCCGGAAAATAGTTCATACACATTTTCCCGCTCAGGCCAAGGAAGTTTATGATGTGACGGGAGCCGGTGACACGGTGATTGGAATGCTGGCGCTGAGTCTGGCGGCGAAAGCGAATCTTAAGGAGGCTACGTGCCTGGCGAATCTGGCCGCGGGCATCGTCGTTGAGAAAATCGGCACAGCCACCGTTTCACAAAAAGAACTGATAGATGTGTTATGAGTAAACCGAGGAAAGCGGAACCGGTAAAATTAATCTTCAGCCTTTTTGCGAAAGAAGCCGCGATCATAAACAAGACAATAGAAACATTGTCTTCGTTATATGGGAAACCGGATTTTATCAGTGCGATAGTGCCGTTTGATTACACGGATTATTACTGTGACGAAATGGGACAGAATCTTGTTCGTCGCTTTTTAGCCATGGAAAAGTTGATCAGGCCGGAAGAATTGACTGATATAAAACTGGCGACCAATGAAATTGAAGAACAATCAGTTTCTGATTCACATCGGACAATTAATATCGACCCTGGTTATATATCCAAGGCTCATTTAATTCTGGCCACCGGCAAAAGTTACACCCATCGTCCCTACTTGCGGGACGGGATTTATGCCGATTTGACGTTGATTTATCAGGGGAAAAAATTCTGTTCGCTGCCCTGGACGTATCCGGATTATGCGGATGAAAAACAGCTTTTGATATTCGGCAAAATAAGAGACAAATATTTGTTGCAGTTAAGAACGTTAGATGATTAAAATAATAAATTATTCATTAGAAGAAGGTTGATAATGATAAAAAGCATGACTGGTTATGGACGGGCGGAAGCTGTCTGTCAGAACAAAAATATTGTTGTGGAGGCCAAGTCCGTCAATCATCGTTTTCTGGAAATATTTTTGCGCACGCCGTCCGCTCTCTTTCCCCTGGAACTTGAATATAAAAAGAAAATTTCTGAAAAATTCAAACGGGGGCGCATTGAGGTCTTTATAAAGTTCGATGGCGAAGGCACCGATGTTTCCAAAGTAAATCTGAATTTGGAAATTGCCAGGGATTATTATAATGTTCTGAACCGGCTCAACGAAGAATTCAGTATGCAATCGCCCGTAACGGTACAAACCCTGGCCGGTTTTCGTGACATTTTCTCACCTCCGGCGGAAACGCAACTTGACGCCGATTTTCTAAAACAGGTGGAAAAAACATTTCTGGACGCGTTGGATATATTGGCTGGTATGCGGCAGGACGAAGGCCTTGTCCTGTTTCAGGATATGCAAATGAGGCTCAAAGAGATTGCCGGGACGATGGAGAGAATCAATTCGCGCGCACCGCAGGTTGTTTTGGAATATCAGAAGCGTTTATCGGAAAGAGTTAAAGAATTGACGGAAGGATACACGCTCGACGATGCCCGCCTGGCGCAGGAAGTTGCCATGATGGCGGACAGGACCGATATTACCGAAGAAGTTGTACGGATGAAAAGCCATATCGCTCAGTTTGAAGCGCTGCTGCAAAGTGAGGGAACTGAAGGCAGAAAAATTGATTTTCTTCTGCAGGAAATGAATCGGGAAATTAACACCATTGGTTCAAAAGTTGGCGATGTGGAAATAACCAGACATGTCATTGAAGTAAAAAGTGAATTGGGAAAATTACGCGAGCAGGCGCAAAATATAGAGTGATTGTATGTCCAAAGGTTTGTTTATCGTTGTTTCCGCGCCATCGGGTGCCGGAAAAAGTACCATCTGTCAGAAGCTATTAAAGGCTTGCCCGGAAATGAAATTTTCTGTTTCTTATACGTCCAGATCCCCGCGTCCCAACGAGACAGATGGAAAAGATTATTATTTTATTTCCCGTGATGAGTTTCGTGAAAAAATCAAACGACGTGAGTTTATCGAATGGGTCGAAAGTTTCGGTCATCTTTATGGAACTTCCAGGAAATTTATTGAAGATTGTGTAAGCAATGGCACGGATTTGTTGCTCGACATTGAACCGCGGGGAGCTAAAAAGATTAAAAAGGAACTTAAGGGCGGCATTTATGTTTTTATTTTGCCGCCGTCCCGCAGGGATCTTTTAAAAAGACTGGAAAAAAGGGGTTATGAAGATGATGAAGCTATTCAAAAAAGGCTTCATCAGGCAGAAAGTGAATTACAGGAAATATCCTGGTATGATTACGTTATATTCAACAAGGATCTTAAAAAGGCTATTCATCAATTGATTTCAATTTATATAGCCGAAAAGTGTAGAAGAAAAAGATTAAGTAATGAAATTAGAGAATTTAAAAAATAAATTGTTTTAAGGAGATTTTAATTTATGGCTAGAATTACAATTGAAGATTCTTTGCGCGTTGCCAAGACAAGATTTGGATTGGTATCGCTGGCATCAAAACGCGCCCATCAGCTGCTGAAAGGATCGGAGCCGCTGGTGGTCAGCAAAAACAGAGAGATTGTGCAGGCTCTGCGTGAAATTGCCACGGGAAAAGTCGTGTATGCCAATCCTGAATATTTAAACGGAACCAAGGAAGATTTCAAGCCTATTCCGGATAGCACTGAGTTCATCGGCGATGAAGAATATATCGAATAAAGACGCGACTGATAAATTAATTTTTGCGCTTGATGCGAATGATTATAAAGAAGCTTTGTCCTGGATTGAGCTTCTTTCGGGTCACGTAGGCATGTTTAAAGTAGGCAAGGAATTGTTTACCGCCGTGGGGCCCAAAATAATCCGGGACATCAAAGAAAGGTCTCAGAAAGTATTTCTGGATCTTAAATTTCACGATATTCCCCATACAGTCGCCCGTGCTGCCGAAGCGGCAGTCAGGCTGAACGTGGATATGTTCAATGTTCATGCGTCGGGCGGTTCTCAGATGATCAAGGAAGCCGTTTTGGCCGCCGAGACGTGTTCCGATCAAGTGGGTCGAACAAAGCCGGTTTTTTTAGCGGTTACGGTCCTGACCAGTTTAAACGACGATGACCTTAAAAGAATCGGATTTCAAAAAAACACCCAGGCGCTCGTTCTTCATCTGGCCGGTTTGGCTAGAGACGCGGGCGCTTCAGGCGTTGTCGCATCACCGCAGGATATTGCCGTGTTGAGGAATAATTTTGGAAATGATTTTATCATCGTAACGCCGGGCATACGCAGCGCTTCCGAAATGAAAAAAGATGATCAGAAAAGAACGCTCAGCGCTTATGAGGCAATCCAGACAGGCGCCGACTATATTGTCGTGGGTCGGCCGATTCGCGCAGCGGATAAACCGCTCGCAGCCTGCCGGCAAATTGTTCAGGAAATTGCCGAAGGACTGGCAGCAAAATAATTCGCGAATAAAAGTGGGAACGTCATGGAGGTTATTTACGGTATAAATTCCATTAGCGATCTCCTCCGGCATGATAAAAAAGGATGGGGGAAAATTATGATCGCTTCCGGACGCAGCGGAACGTCCGTGAAGGACATAATAAAAATTGCCCGGATAGAAAAAATTCCGATTGAATTTTACGAGCGGAAATATCTGGATAAATTGGCCGGAACTCCTGATCATCAGGGGATAGTGGCTTTTCGCAGGCCTTTTGTTTATTCTGATCTGGATATCCTGATAGAAAACCGCAACAGATCCTTTGATTTTAATCTTATTATTATTCTGGATAGCGTCATGGATCCGCAAAATCTGGGTTCGATCATTCGAACTGCTCATTGTATGGGGGCCAATGGAGTGATAATTCCTGAAGACAGGGCTGCCCGTATTACGGCCGCTGTCAATAAGGTTTCCGCAGGGAGCGTCGGGCAAATGCCCGTGGCAAAAGTCGTTAATTTGGCGCAATCAATTAACTATTTGAAAGACAAGGGATTTTGGATTTTTGGCGCAGATGCTCATCATGGAAGAAGTTTGAAAGATATGGACTTTAATTGTTCTGTTGCCTTGGTCTTGGGAGGAGAAGAAAAAGGTATCAGATCGCTGGTAAAGAAACAATGTGACTTTTTAATCAATATTCCCATGTCCGGAAACTTTGATTCATTGAATGTTTCCGTGGCTGCGGGAATTATTATGTATGAAGTATTCCGTCAACGTTATAAATAAATATTGAAAAATTATTTTAATGCGTAATTGAAATCCAACAAGAGTCATTAAAAATTAAAAAAATTTGTTAATAAAAACCTCTCTATTTTATATATTTTAACTTGTTGAATTTATATGCCGAATGATTTAAAATAATAAAAATTAATCCAAAATAAAAGAAAGGATTAAAAATATGCCTGTTTTTATATGGGAAGGGGTAACAAAAAAAGATGAAGTTAAAAAAGGGGAGATGGAAGCGGTTGATGAACTTACCGTCCGCGGCCTCTTGCGTCGCCAGGGATTCAAAACCATCGAGGTAAAGAAAAAACCCAAGGATCTTCTTGAATACCTGCCTTTTTTACAGGCCTTGCAAGGGAAAATTAAAGAAAAAAGTGTTGTTGTTTTTTGCCGTATTTTTTCCACGATGATCAATGCCGGACTTCCATTGATTCAGTGTTTGGATCTTTTGGCTACGCAGGAACAAAATAAAGCTTTTTCTAAAATTATTCGATCAGTAAAAGAAGATATTGAAGGCGGTACAAGTTTAACAAACGCGCTTAAGAAATACCCGGCAATTTTTGACGAGCTTTTTGTTAATTTGATTGCCGCTGGTGAAGCCGGTGGTATATTGGATGTTATTTTGGAACGTCTTTCTAATTACATGGAAAAAGCGATGAAGTTGAAAGCACGTGTCAAAGGCGCGATGACCTATCCCGCAGCTGTTTTGGTTATTTCATGCGCGGTAGTTGCTTTATTGCTCCTAAAGGTTATTCCTGTATTTCAAAAAATGTTTGAAGGCATGGGTGGTGAGTTGCCAGCGCTTACTGCAGCATTAATCAGTGCAAGCCAGTTTATGCAAAGTTACTGGTACATTATAGCTGGAATATTTATTGCCATTTTTATAGCATTTAAACAATTTTATAAAACGGAAAAGGGTCGCTGGACGGTTGATTCTCTAATATTGAAAGCTCCGGTTTTCGGTGATTTATTAAAAAAGGTTGCGGTGGCCAAATTTGCGCGGACGTTATCAACTATGATGAGCTCCGGTGTGCCTATATTGGAAGGATTGGCCATTGTCAGTAAAACTTCCGGTAATGTCGTTATTGAAGATGCCCTGATGAAAACACGTCAAAGCATTAGTGAAGGTCAGTCTATTGCGGAGCCCCTTACCAAAACAGGACTTTTCCCTGCTATGGTTGTGCAAATGATCGCCGTCGGTGAGGCTACCGGCGCTCTTGATTCCATGCTGGCTAAGATTGCCAATTTCTACGATGATGAAGTCGATGTTGCCGTGGACGCCATGACCGCTTTACTTGAACCTGTCATGATGGTTTTTCTGGGTGGCGTTGTCGGCGGCATGATCGTGGCCATGTACTTGCCGATCTTTAAACTCGCTTCGGTTGTCGGTTGATGACGGATTAATTGATGGATCAAAATAATGGTCGGGATGGCGCGATTTGAACGCGCGACTCCTGCGTCCCGAACGCAGTGCCCTACCAAACTGGGCCACATCCCGACACGGGACGGACGATATAAAATTTATTTCTAATTGTCCAACTATTTTTATTCATTTTTCGTTTTCCTTCTTATTTCCATCGAAAAATACAATTTTAACAGGAATGAATAAAGCTTGAAAGAATTGATATGTAATTGTAATTTGCGAAAAGGCATGTTATAAATAAACAAAAATATGTCATAAAATAGGTTATTTACTGTGATTATATACGATTTAAAATGTGAAAACGGACATGCTTTTGAAGGTTGGTTCAAAGACCGGGAAAATTTTGTTATGCAAAATTCAAAAAAACTGGTTTCCTGTCCGGTTTGTAACAGTACACACGTCGACATCATACCTTCTTCCATTACCATCATGGGAAATGATTCACGTGTTCAAAAAAAAAACCAGAACAAGGAAATTTCTCCGATAGCCGCTCTGAAAACTCTTCATCAGTATATTGATAAAAACTTTGAGGATGTTGGTAATAAATTTGCGGAAATTGCTTTAAAAATACATTGCGGAGATGAAGAAAAAAGAAATATTAAAGGAACAACAACGCATCAGGAAGAAGAAAATTTAAAAGAAGAAGGCGTGCAATTTATAAAAATTCCATTGCTGAAGATGGATAGTTAATAAAAATATTTCACGTAATTCTTTATGAAATTTGATTTTCTGCTGCCCATAAAGGGTTTTTTTGTTTTACAGGTAATATGAGATTATGAGCAAATTTTATAAAAGTGTACTCGAAGGCATTGGTAATACGCCGTTGGTGGAAATTACAAGGCTTAATCGCAATCCTAACGTAAAAATCCTTGCCAAGATGGAAAGTGCCAATCCTGGAGGATCCATCAAGGATCGTCCGGCACTTTACATGCTTGAAAATGCGGAAAAGCGGGGAGCGTTAACCCATGATAAAATTATTCTGGAAGCAACCAGTGGCAATACCGGCATAGGTTTGGCAATGATTGCCGCGATAAAGGGATATAAACTTTGTCTGATTATGCCGGAATCGGCCAGTGAAGAAAGAAAGAAAATATTGCGGGCGATGGGAGCGGAATTATATTTTACCCCGGCCAATCAGGGTACCGATGGCGCCATTGAGGTGGCCTACAAAATGCTGCGCGAAAATCCGGATAAATATTTCGGCACGGATCAATTTAATAACGACGATAATGTTGCAGCTCATTATTACGGTACCGCGCAGGAAATCTGGGAGCAAACCGAAGGCAAAGTGACCATGGTGGTAGCCAGTATCGGCACCAGCGGCACGGTCATGGGAATTTCCAAAAGACTCAAAGAACTTAATCCGAAAATCAAGATTGTCGGCGTCGAGCCTTATCTTCAGCATAAAATACAGGGATTAAAAAATATGCGGGAATCTTACCGTCCGGGAATCTTTAATAAAAATATGCTGGATGAAAAAATAAATATTCAGGATGAAGACGCCTTTGAAATGTCCCGCAGGATCGCCCGGGAAGAAGGTTTGTTTGTAGGAATGAGTTCCGGTGCGGCTATGTTTGTTGCTTTACAAAAATCACAACAAATGAAAGAAGGTCTGATTGTTGTAATTTTACCGGACGGAGGAGAACGGTACCTGAGCACCGAATTGTTTGCTTTTAAAAAAGAAATATCCACATTGAATCTTTATAATTCTTTTGTGCGCACGAAGACTCTTTTTAATCCGATTAAAAACGATGAGGTCAGTATGCGGACATGCGGACCGACAATTCACAATACCCCGCATTTGGGAAATTACCGGCGTCTGGTGGTGTCCGATTTGATCAACCGCTATTTGGTTTACAAGGGATACAAGGTAAAACACGTTCTGGACATTGTTGATTTTGGCGATAAATCCATAAAAGGCTCTGAAAAAGAGGGCGTGGACCTTACGGATTATTCACAAAAATATTTGCAGATTTTTATGAAGGATGTTCAATTTCTTAATATTGATCAGGACAATATCTATGTCAAAGCCTCGGAAAGTGTGGATGCGATGTTGAAAATTGTCGAAAAGCTGGTCGACAGGGAATATGCATATGAAAAACTGCATTCGGTTTATTACAATATTTCAAAGTTACCAGATTATGGTCTTCTTTCCAATATAGACTTGAAAAAAAACAGACAAGGGAAATCCATTGATCTTGACGATTATGAAAAAGACAGCCCGTCGGATTTTGCTCTATTGAAGAGATCAAGTTTAGGAGAATTAAAAAGAGGTATCTATCATAAGACGATATGGGGAAATGTAAGGCCCAGCTGGCATTTGGAGTGCGCAGCGATTTCCAGTAAATATCTGGGAGCGGCTTATGATATCCATGTCAGTGGCGCCGACGAAACATTTCCTCATGGTGAAAATGTTTTGGCAATCCATAAAGCTTTTTCCGGCCATAACGGACCTAATTACTGGATGAACGCCGAATTGGTCATGGTTGAGGGCCGGAAAATGTCCCGTTCCCTGAATAATGCTGTATCGTTGTCTGAATTGGAGCAACAAGGATACACCGGAAAAGATGTGCGATTTTTTCTCATGGGAATACATTATCGTAAACCGGTTCAATATTCGGCGGAAGCGTTACAAGCGGCAAAAAATACAGTTAGAAAAATAAATACATTTGTTTGCAGACTCCTTGCTGTCGAAAACAGTCAAACAAGCGATTTTGCCGAAACCGATCAATTGATTTACGATCTTAAGCATGATTTCGCGAATGCGTTGGATGATGATCTCAACATAGCCGGCGCGCTGGCCGTTTTGTTTAATTTTATCGGTAAAGTAAATTCTCCTTTAACGCAGGGCTTGATCAATAAAGGGGACGCCGATAAAATTCTTTCTGCATTGAAGAACATTAATAAAGTTTTGGGAATCATGGATTTTGAAGCTCAAGTGGCAGAAGATAAGATCAATGATTTGATCAGTAAAAGAGAAATTGCCAGAAAAACCCGTAATTGGGAAGAGGCAGATTCATACAGGGCCAAGTTATCTGAACTTGGCGTCGATGTCTTGGATACACCTCATGGTGTCGTTTGGCGATTCAGGTGAAAAAATGGGCGCTATTAAAAAATCAGTTATAGCCGGTTCGTGGTATCCCGCAAATCCTTCAACGCTCAGGAGAGATATAGAGAATTATTTCAATTCGGCATCCTTGCCGGAGTTACAAGGAGAAGTTGTGGGATTGATTTCTCCGCATGCGGGTTACATGTATTCCGGACAAGTTGCAGCCTATGCCTATAAGTCTGTCCGGGGCAAGAAATACGATGCAGTCATTGTTGTCGGGCCCAGCCATCGGGTCGCCTTTCATGGCGTGTCTGTTTTTAGCAGTGGCGGCTATGAGACGCCTCTGGGAATTGTTCCCATCGATGAAGATCTGGCGGAAAAAATTAAGAAAAGCAGCTCTATCGTCGCGGATTTTTCCGGCGCGCATCTCCAGGAGCATTCGGTTGAAATTCAGTTGCCTTTTTTACAGGTTGCTCTTGGCGATTTTTTATTTCTGCCTTTAGTCATGGGGGACCAGGATGCAATGACCTGTAGAGAACTAGCCGAGGCTATATACAAATCTTCACAAGGCAAAAAAATATTAATAGTGGGCAGTTCCGATCTGTCTCATTTCTACAATTATAATACGGCAAAAAAGATGGATTCCATTGTGCTTAAGCATTTAAAAGACTATGATGCCGATGGGCTTATGCAAAGTCTGGAGAATGGAGAAGTCGAGGCTTGCGGTGGCGGGCCCATGGCGGTTGTTATGTTAATCGCACGCATGATGAAAGCTGACAAGGTTCATTTTTTAAAGTATGCTAATTCCGGAGACGTTACCGGCGATAAAAACTCGGTTGTAGGATATGCATCTGCGGTCTTCTTCACGTAAAGAGATTCTTTGCCGGGCTGTTTCATTCAGCGGCCGTTGATATATCACAAGGTGTTGTATCTTGAACATGGTATAAAAGAGGAATATAAGATGGAATTAACAGATCAAGAGAAAGCCGCGTTGTTGGATATAGCGAAAAACGCAATTGAGGCTGAAATGAATCATCAGGAACGACCTGAATTCAATAGTGATTCCGAAACACTAAGGCAAAAAAGGGGAGCGTTTGTAACATTGAAGAAAAATGGCAACTTACGCGGTTGTATCGGTTACATCAAGGCGTATAAGCCGCTCATGGAAACTGTTCAGGAAATGGCCATAGCGGCGGCGTTTCATGATCCGAGGTTCCCGTCGTTAAAACCGGAAGAGTTGGAACAATTAACTTTTGAAATATCAGTTTTAAGTCCCTTGAAGCGCATTAACGATGTGAACGAAATTGAGGTGGGAAAGCATGGTTTATATATGATACGCGGACACAGATCCGGCTTACTATTACCGCAGGTGGCAACTGAATACGGCTGGGACAGACAAACCTTTTTGAAACAAACCTGTCATAAAGCCGGATTGCAACCGGATGCCTGGATGGATGATGCAACTGAGATTTACATTTTTTCAGCCGATTATTTTGGCGATGTGTATTGAATAATCTTTTCACCATTTATTTTTGTAAACTTATTTAAGGTATGAAATTGATCAGACGTCATAAAGGATTGGTATGTTTCATTTGCGTTCTGCTGCTGATAACCGGAATGGTTTTATTTTCTCCGTATTTTCTGCTTTATGCCACAGATTATAAAAAGGCGGATGCGATTATTCTTTTGCTGGGGCCGGATTTCAAAGCGCGCCACAGGGCCGCAAAGGAATTGATTGCTTTGGGCATTGCGGATTATCTGATTATTTCAGCCTATAATAAAACCTACAGAAGTCATGATCAGGGCGAGACGCGGCAGCTTGTTCTGGATAAGAATGCTCGGCTTGCTGATTCAAAAAACAATTCATCTTATCCGAGTTTTTATGAAGACACGCATATTGAAATCATCAAAGCCAAAAAGGTCATGGCCGATTATGGCCTGAAATCGGCGATATTTGTCAGTTCACCCTATCATATGCGACGAATACGATTCATTGCGGGGAGGGAATTCAATTTTAAGGATGCCGATTTTTATTTTGTTCCGACACGCTACGAAAAGGCTCCGGCAACTTTCTGGAAATTGTCCCCTTCGGAGTGGAGAAAGGTCAGGAGGGAATACGGTAAAATTATATGGTTCTTTATCTATTCCACATGGTCTGATTGTTTCAATTGATTTTTGTCCATAAAAAAGCCCTCCCGAAAACTCAATGTCTTACAGGAGGGCTTTGTATATCGCAGATCAAGTGTCTATGATTAGACATCCTTATTCCCGGCTAGTATTTTTTGTGTCCTCGGGCTAACTGACGATGGTTTTTACCGTTTCAATCACCGGATTGGTGAAAAGTGCCATCAGAA
>CAYZRT010000078.1:0-13611 GCA_964480875.1 uncultured Smithella sp.
GAGGATTATGTTGATGATCTGCTGGAATTTACGGTGAGCACGGTGGATGAATTCATCGGCAGGTATGCAAACAATGGATCGGCCGTAAGTCATATTATTTGCAACAAACCCAGCAAGACGTTTGGGCGTGATCTTGTCAAGAGACTGGGAATATCCGAGAAACGGCTCATCCGCACTTATGATGAATATGGTGATCCGCATACGTCATCGCTGGCTGTTGCCTACCACACCGCGCGTCATAGAGGACTTTTAAAGCAAGGCGAAAAGATATTGTTTGTCGGCGCAGGCGCCGGATTGACCTGCGCCTGCGGTTTGTACTGCATTTAATTAGTATCCTGTTGCGTGGACATGAAAACTGGAGAAAGCATATGCTGGATAAAGAATTATACCCTTTTAAAAGTAACTACCTGACGATCAATGGTCTAAAATATCATTATGTGGATGAAGGCAAGGGGGAGGCGATTGTCATGGTGCATGGCAATCCGACCTGGTCATTCTATTACAGGAATCTCATTAAAGCTCTCCGGACTCACTACCGCGTCATCGTTCCGGATCATATCGGAATGGGACTATCCGATAAACCGGACGATTCGTGTTACAATTATACTGCAACCCGAAGGGTGGAAGATTTGAGCAAACTCATCGATCACCTGGGACTTAAATCATTTACTTTGATAGGACATGACTGGGGCGGTATCATCGGGACAGCCTACGCCGCATTGAACCCGGAAAAAATCAAAGCCATGGTGATGCTGAATACAGCCGGATTTATATGGCCGGTAAATAAACGCCTGCCCTTTGCCCTTTTCCTGTGTCGCATACCAGCCGTTAGTGCAATTTTTATTCGCGGATTAAACGCCTTTGCCCTCGTTACATTGTGGATTGGCATGAAACGGCATCGCATACAGAAAAAAGTAGCTCAAGGTCTTTTGCATCCCTATGGTTCATGGAAGGATCGCCGTGCGATTCACCGCTTTGTTCAAGATATTCCAGTCCGCCCGGGCGATCCGGGATATGACCTTGGTCTGCTCATGGAATCACGCTTGAAGCTGTTACGCGATGTGCCGAAACTTTTTTGCTGGGGTATGAAGGATTTTGTCTTTTGCTCCAAAATTCTCGATGAGTGGGTGCGTCATTTTCCCGATGCCGAGGTGCACCGCTTTGAAGATGCCGGTCATTATATTCTTGAGGATGCTGCCGAAGAGGTCATTCCGATTGTGGAAAAATTCATTAAAACCAAGGTGCATGGTGCAAAGACAGCGAAACAAACGGAACATGAAACAAAGGACAATATTAAAAATTCGGATTTTGTCGACTTAACAGAACATCTTTTGAATCAGGTCAAACAAAAGCCCGGCGCCTTGGTAGTTGCCGAAATGAAGGGCATAAAGCCGGATGGAACCGGCGAATACGATACCCTGAACTTCGCCACGGCAGACATGGAAAGCTCACGAGTCGCACATGGATTGGAGAAGATCGGATTTAAAAGGGGGATGCACACCGTGTTCATGGTAACACCGGGCACTGATTTTTTCTCAGTGCTGGCCGGTATTATGAAAGTCGGTGCTATTCCGGTTCTGGTGGATCCGGGCATGGGAATGCGCAATCTGAAAAAATGTCTGGAGGAAGCCAAGCCGGAAGCCTTTATCGGCATACCCAGAGCCCAACTGGGCCGGATTATATTCGGTTGGGGCAAAAAGACCTTGAAGATAAATGTTACCGTAGGAAAACGCCTGGGATGGGGGGGGTACTCCATAGACGAAATCAAAGAAATCGGTTCGCCCTCAACCTATGTGGTCACCGATAAACCGGGTCCGGACGATATGATTATGTTGGCCTATACAAGCGGCAATACCGGTGCACCAAAGGGCGTGGTCTATACCCAACGTATGCTCTCATCTCAATTATCCTTTATGAAGGATGCCATTGGGATGAAGGATGGTGATGCGCATCTTTCCACTTTCCCGCCCTTTGCGCTGTATGCGCCGGCCTGTGGTGCTCCGGCGATCATACCGGAAATGGATGCGACCAAACCGGCATCGGCTGATCCACGCAAACTGATCACCGCCATTAAAGATTATAATTGTAACAGCACCTTTTGTTCACCGGCTTTGATTGAAAAGATTGGACGCTACTGTGATGCGGAAGGCGTAAAACTTGACACGCTTCAGACTGTTGTTTCTGCAGGCGCTCCGGCGCGGATGTCGTCCCTGGAACGCTTTGTCAACGCTCTCAATCCTGAAGCCGAGGTGTTGATATTTTATGGCGCCACAGAAGCATTGCCGTTAACGTCCATTGGAAGCAAAGAATTAATCAGAGATACCAAGAAGCAAACCGAAGAGGGCGGGGGTGTGTGTGTAGGTATGCCCGTAAAGGATGTTGATATCGCTATTGTCAAGATAACAGAAGAAGCAATCCCCACGTGGTCTGATAAACTGAGGTTGCCACCAAACACAATCGGAGAAATCGTTGCCAAGGGACCGTATGTGACCAAGGTCTATTACAATCTTCCGGAGCATACGCGATTGGCTAAAATTCATGATCAGGCGGACGGTCAAATCTGGCATCGCATGGGCGACGTGGGATATCTGGATGATCAGGGTCGCCTTTGGATGTGCGGGAGAAAGGTTCACCGCGTAGAAACTGACTATGGAACGTTTTTTTCGTTGCCGTGTGAAGCCGTTTTCAACAATCACCCGAAGGTTGACCGGAGTGCCCTGGTCGGTGTGGGTATGAATGGCAATACAAGGCCCGTGATGTGCGTTCAGCTGGAGAAGGGCATACGGTTGGGACCGAATGAGAAAAAGCAGCTCACATCGGAATTACTGAGCATGGCGCAGGTCCACGAACACACAAAAGACATTAAAACAATTCTCTACCATCCCAATTTCCCCGTGGATATTCGTCACAATGCCAAGATACTGCGGGAAAAGCTGGCTATTTGGGCGCAAAAGGAGCTGCTATGAAAGCATTGGTCACCGGAGGAGGCGGTTTTCTTGGTAAAGCAGTTATACGTCAACTTATCGAACGGGGCGATGACGTCATAAGTTTTTCCAGAGGAAAATATCCGGATCTGGAAAAAATGGGAGTCAAGCATGCCCAGGGCGACCTGGCCAATGAAGCGGATGTTTGCGCGGCCATGAAGGACTGCGACATCATATTTCATGTCGCTTCCAAAGCGGAACCCTGGGGCAAGTTTGAGGATTATTTTCAGACCAACGTCATGGGCACTCTCAATATTATCAATGCCTGCAAAAAAATGGGAGTCTCCCGGCTTGTATATACCTCATCACCTTGCGTGGTGTTCAACGGCAAGAACCTGGAAGGAATAAACGAATCGGCGCCCTATGGGAAGGATTATGGTTCGTTATATCAGAGAACCAAGACGACCGCCGAACTCATGGTCCTGGCAGCCAATAGCGAAAAACTGGCCACCGTGGCTTTGCGGCCGCATTTGATCTGGGGACCGGATGACAATCATTTGATTCCGCGCCTGGTCAAAAGAGCCCGAAAACGCCAGCTCAAAATTGTGGGCAATGGGAAAAATGTCATCGATCATATTTTTGTGGATAATGCGGCGAAAGCACATGTGCAGGCAGCCGATCATCTTGCGCCCGGCTCCGCAGTGGCGGGGAAAGCATATTTTATATCTAATGAGGAACCGTATCCTATTAAATATATCATCAATAGAATCATGGAAGTGTACGATTTACCGCATGTAAAAATACACGTTCCGGTTTTTTTGGCTTATTTTGGTGGCTGGCTGTTTGAAAATCTCTACACGAAACTTAATCTGAAGAGCGAACCGCTTGTCACCCGATTTTTGGCGTATGAATTATCCACAAATCATTGGTTCGATATTTCCGCGGCCCGCCGGGATTTCGGATACAAACCGGAAATATCCATGGACAAGGGTTTGGAAATGCTGCGCGCATCCATTCGTGGTTAGCGGATGGTTAAGACACTTTTCCTATTGGCTTTTGTATCCTCAGATTAGCAACCGCTGCCGATATCCCTGATTGAAAACAATCAACCCATATCGCCAAATGAACCAAGGTTGCCGACGAAATGCTGGTATGCGGTGGACTATATTACAAAGGGTGAGATATTTATGCGATTAATTGTCAGGTTTTTTTCTGTTGTATGTGGTGTGCTGCTTATGTTTTCCATTGCCGGCGCCGAAGTCCAGTGGGAGCTTATCATGTCCAAAGACGGCATCGACACGTATAAAACAACCTATCCGGGAGCCAAATTTTGTACGTTCAAGAGCGTGGGATTTGTAGATTCCAAGATCGAAATCGTCGGAGAGGTCCTGCGCGATATCCCGTCATATCCCGAATGGTTTTACAATTTAAAGCAGACGAACATACTCAAAAAAATCGATCGAAATACCTATATTCTTCATGCTGTGATAAAAGCACCGTTTCCTTTTAAAAACAGGGATGCGGTCGTTGAAGACAATGCCGTTTACGACTTCCATAAAGGTGTAGCCACAATTATATTCAGATTGACAAAAAATTATAACTTTCCCGAGCAGGAATGCTGCCAGAGACTCCCCGAACTGGATGGCCTGTTCTATCTTGAATATTTCGGCAATAACAAGACCAAGATCACCTATCAGCACAGGTTTGATCCGGGCGGAAATGTTCCGGTGGAGCTGGCCAACGAGTTTAACGGCAAATATTATCCGTCCGTCAGTATTGCCGGAATTCGCGAGATGGTAAAAAAGGAGAAGTATATCAAGGGCGGTCTGGCATCACCCGAGCACAAGAGCATCGAGAACATGAAGGCTAATAAAAATATTGTGGCATATCTCTTAAAGAATCGGGTCGGTGAAATGATTATCGATCCGGTTCTCATGGATATGTTGTGGGAAATGAGCGCCGCTCAAAAGTTCGTGACGGATATTTATACCACCCGCGGCGATTTTGAAACGGTTCGGCAGGGCGTGGTTGATCTATTCAATTTTTTCGTTTCCAGAGGCACCACCGAGCAAAAGAAGAAAGAATTGGATACTCTTGCCGCCTACCTGGAACACAAGAAGTTCGAATCCTTTTTTTCTATGTCAAAGTTCACAGGCGAGAGATGGCTGGTGGATGGGATCGTAAAAGATAACAAGTTAATCCCCGGGCTTTTCGATACGGAAAGCAGTCTTGCCAAGGTGATTTTTGAAAAGGTTACGACGTCCAGAACAGCGATGACATCGTTTATTAAAGATAAACGTCTTGCCGAAAGAATTCTTACGGATTCGTCCCTACGGAAAAAGCTTTGGGCGGATAAAGCCATCAAGGACAGGCTGAACAACAAATCGGGAGCGTTTAAAAATGTCAAGGATTTTGAGAAGTTTATCGCGGAGCGGGTGAAAAGCTATTCATGATCGCCCGCCAGCTTGGTCGGGGAAAAGTAAGACGAGACCGGTGTAATTCAGAGAAGCAATGCGTCCCGATTTTCAGCATAGTGTTGAAGGTCTCCGCGACAAGCCGCGGAAAATACAATGAATCGATTTCGGAGAGTAAATTGATAATAAAATGGTCAGATAAACAGCCGGCTCACAGACATGCCAAAAGGATGGCTCAATTAATTGGATTCCTCATCAGATTCGGAATAATTACTCACTTATTTGCAAAATATATTCTGGAGCCCCTGCTAAAAAAGAAGGAAACAAAATATAATAGTTGGCTGAGGCAAATGCTGTTTTTAGTCGGAGGATCGTGTCTGAGGCCTACAGACTATCAAGCAGCCATACCTGTAACCAATGCATTGATTGACTATTTCAGAAAGGTTATACAACACAAAAAGTCGGGAAAACCGGTGATATGGGTAGACTGGTGTTTCTCGACCGAGCTCCTGAAGGGGTTTGATGCGTTAATATATACCTGCGAGGCTCCCGCCCTTATAAGCAATTTCATAGGCACACGAAAGGCCTCCATGCTGGTTGAGAAAGCCGAAATGGAAGGCGTTCCGCTGGAACTATGTTCGGCTTCCAAAGGCGCCGTCGCGGCGTATCTACTGAAGGAGGCTCCCGAGCCGGACCTGATTCTAAGCACATCCCATCCCTGCGATTCGACAGCGTCCTTATATCAACTTTTGAAGTACATGACAGGCGTTCCTGCGTATGTAGTCGATACGCCCTACTGGGACGATAAAGAATCTATCGAATACTATACGAGCAACATACGCGAACTCATACAATTCGTCGAAAAAAATCTTGATCAGAAGATAAACTGGGAAATACTGAAACAGGTCTGTGAGAATATAAATACAACAAATTATTATACGAGTGAGCTGACTGAAATGAGCAGGGCGGTCCCGTCGCCGATAAGCGTCATACACCTGTTATTGCTATGGCTGGGAAGGACTGTTACGTACGGATCAGAGGGATTGGCCCAAACGGCAAAAGGATTCTATACGGTGGCAAAGGCGAGGCTTGATAAAAACGAGGGACATTTGAGCAATGAGAGGATTCGTATTATCTGGTGGGACGTCTCGCTGGGATTCTACAACATCCATACATGGCTGGAACAGGAATTCGGCGCGATAACCGTCGCCGATCTGATCGGAAGAGTCGAGCCTTTCCATATCGATACCTCATCACGGGAAAGCATGATTGAGGGCCTGGCGATGACGAACCTTAAAGCCCCCATGGGGAGGCACATGCGCGGACCGGCTGAATTTGTGACGAATGAATTTGAAAGAGTCATCAAGGCATATAAAGCCGATTGTTTTATTTTTTCCCAGCACACAGGATGTACCCACGAGTGGGCTATCATGAAAATCATTAAGGATATATGCGCGAAGACGGGTCTGCCGGCGCTTTTCCTGGATGCCGACTGTTTTGAAGCGAGGCACACATCCGAGAAACAGGTAAAAAGGCAGATAAGGGAATTCTTCATCAATCACGGGATGGCATAATGGACCTATTTCAGAATATCGGGGAAATATCGGGGAAAGCTTACAACGCATACCTTCAGGAAGCAAAAGAAAACGGCGGGAAAATAGCCGGATATTTCTGTCAGGTGCCCGTTGAAGTTATTCACGCGGCCGGACTTATACCGTACAGGATGAGGGCTGTCGGAAGTTCCGGAACCGCCAAGGGCGATATATATTATTCCCCTCTTAACTGCACGTTTACGCGCCACTGCTTCGACAAAGCGCTCCGGGGCGGCTTTGATTTTCTTGACGCAGTCATATTCATGAATGGTTGCGACCACACCAGAAGAATGTACGACAACTGGAGACACGCCGCAAAAACCCAGAACATCAATCCTGATTTTCTTTACATGTTTATTACGCCTCATGTCATCACCGAAAATTCCATCAGCAGGTTTGCCAAAGAAATCAAAAAATTCAGTAAAGCCTTGAGCGAAAAGTTCGGCACGGACATAACGAATGATCGCCTGTTGAATTCAATAAAGCTTTTCAATAAGCAGAGGCGGTTAATCGCAAAAATTTACGAAAAAAGAAAAAGCATGGGAGTGACGGTGAAGGGAAGCGATATTTTATCCATGATGATCGCTGTGACCGCCATGCCGGTCGACGCGGCCAATCAACTGCTGGAAAGAATTGATGCGTCGATAGACGATAATCCTGAGACGGAAAAGGCGGATATCAGGGTATTGATCACCGGAGGGTACATTGAGGAAATAGATATCATCCGGATTATTGAAGGATGCCGTGCGGTTGTCGTAGCTGACAACTTATGCCTCGGTGCCAGGTATTTCAATATGGAGGTAGATGAATCGGGCGACCCTGTTGAATCCCTTGCCAAAAGGTATTTGTATAAACTTTCCTGTCCCAGAATGATCCATGCATTTGACGCCAGGATGACGTATGTCTACGATACAATCAGAGAATATAAAATAGACGCCGTCATCACACAAAAATTAAAGTTTTGCGATCTTTGGGGCGTCGAGAATTTAATGCTGAAAAAAGAAGCACAACGGACCGGATTCCCTCTCCTCGCACTGGAACGGGAAATTTATAGTGAAGGCATCGGGCAGTTAAAGACAAGAATACAAGCCTTTATTGAGGAAGTGCGCAACAGAAAAAAAGCGACGCCGGTTTTCGTCCTTAATGCGCGAATGTCTTAAATGAAATGCCGTATTGTTTAGGGCGGAAATTTCTTTAAAAATCCTTTACTGCTTATCCGGGGCTTGTCTTCGCCCTTTATATTTTTTCAGATCGTTTTCCCCTGAGCAATGAGCGCCGCTCCAAAGGCTGATATAATTTGTGGATCTGCCGGCAATTCTGCAATCTTTCTCGCCGTCAGCTCCTCAAGTATTGATCTTAACACTCCGATTTTTGAAACGCCTCCTATCAGAGCCATGTCATCCGGTGCACTGATTCTTTCGAGAAGAGTAACCGCTCTTGATGCTATCGAATATAAAACGCTTGCTATGATATCATTGCCGCTATGCCCGGCGTTAATCCTCGAGATGATCTCGCTTTCCGCGAAGACGGCGCAGTTGCTTTTTATGCTGCAAGGTCTACCTGATATCATAACACTTGAAGAAATAGAGGACATGGATATTTCAGTTGCCTCAGAGGCCATTTCGAGAAATTTACCGCTCCCGGCAGCGCACCGATCATTTGATATGGTGTCCTTGAGATGGCCGTTATCATCCATGGTTATAATATTGATGGACAAGCCTCCTATATCAATGACGGTTTTTATTTTATTATTAAAAAAATATGCTGCCCTGGATATGCACAGTGCCTCGGAAACAGGCCGGATTTTTCCATGCAGCATTTCAGAACAATAGCCCGTTGCCAGAACTTTTCCCACTTTGCTCTTTTTGACGCCGGCTTGATCGAGTGCGGATACATATGTCTTGTTAATGACCTTGTCAATTCTATCATCCAGCGTAGACTTCGACCATCCGGCTATTTTCCCATCATCAACAATACATGCTTTTATCACTCTCGTTCCTATGTCAAATCCGGCAGTAATCATACGCTATCCATTAGCATTCGTTTCTTCCTTCATGGCAAAGACAGCCGCGCCGACAGCGCCGGCAAGCTGGGGTTCTACCGAAAGCTGTTTGAACCTGATATTCAGGATTTTTCCCAGCGATCTGATCATTCCCTTATTCCTGGAAACTCCGCCCGTCATGGTTATTTCCCGTTCAATTTTTACGGACTTTGTAAGATAGGCGATTCTACTCGCAACCGCATCATGTATTCCGTATGCGATATCCTTTATTTTTGTTCTTTCATACAGGTGACGGATCACCTCAAGCTCCATATAAATACTGCATATGTTGGTCATATTCACGGGATTGTGTGATTTCAGCGATACCCCACCGATCTCCTCAATCTTGAGGTTGAGTGCCTTGGACAGTTTATCAAGACACCTGCCAGTTCCCGCGGCGCATTTGTCATTCATTGCAAAATCAACAACTCTGCCCTTTTCATCAACTCGGATAATCTTGCTGTCCTCGGCCCCGATATCCAGAATGGTCCGTATGGAATTATCCAGCCAATGCGCTCCCATTCCGTGACATGATATTTCACTGATATTCATATTGGAAAACGGGATATTTTCTCTTCCGTAACCGGTTGCACAGCAGCGGGTTATGCTGTCATAGGCAAGTCTCGTCTCATGCAGCGCTGCATCCATCAAGACCTTTGCTGTCTTTACAGGATCCGACAGAACTCTGATTATTTTTGTCGATATAATCCTGTTGTCCTTTATTAAAACCGCTTTTCCTGTAAGAGAACCTATATCGCAGCCGGCGAAGATCATTTTTTAAGAAATTCCTTTTTGGTTAAGGGAGTAGAAAAAGTATAAGAAACGCTCTCCAGTGTGTCAAGGTAATAATTACGGTAATGATTAAGGTATTTCCGTTTGCAGACCATGAAAAGAGGGACCAATAAGATCGTTGATATGCAATTATTTTACTGATCGAAGGGAAACATGCTTGAGAAGAAAAATAATTTGTTCCTAAATCGAAGAAGTGCTTTCCCGGCTACAATACCTATACTGAATGATATATGATTTATCTCGCTCCGTGCAGTAGTTCATCTCCCAGTTTTGCCTGTTTGTCCTGCAGGGTTTTTTCCTGAAGAGCTCCCAGAACATTGATGTCGGTCTGAATCACTTTAAAACGTTCTTTCGTTTTGATTTCCCATTTAGCAATCGCTGCCGATATTCTTGCCTGAAAACCGGCGGCCAGTTCTTTAAAGGTAACCATCAAAGGCACAGCGGCGTTATCGTTTTCATCCAGCTTTTGAGCGGCTTCGCGCGCAATGGCGCGCATGGTTTCCAGCAGGGAGTCCAGCGCTCCCACTTCGCTCTGCAGAAGTTTGTCTTTATTAATATTACGTTTTTCACCCTCCATGATCAAGTCCATGAGTTCCGCGCCCATTCCTCCGGTTGCGGCACCCATCAGAACGACATTTTCCGCATCGCTAAACGGGATAACGATATTTGCGTAAGCCGTGTCCTTTTCACCAATAATGGCGGAAGCAGGCAAACGACAGTCCGTTAATTTAATGCCGCCATGCGGCGCGGGCTTGAGAAAATCGAATTTCATCTTCGGCTTGATCGAAACGCCTTCCATATCTTTTGAAACAAGAAAAGCGCTGAATTTTTTGTGCTCTTTTTCCTTTCCGGTAATAGCGATAACGATAAAGAGTCCTGCGATCGGCGCATTGGTTGAGTAAATTTTATCAGCATTAATCATGTAATCATTGACTTCAGGAACAGCGGTAGACGTCAGTAATTTGGGGCGTGCCCCATGTTTGGGCTCGGAAACGGCAAACGATGCGATGAGCTTTCCTTCGGCCATCGGAGGCAGATATTGCTTGCGTTGTTTTTCATTACCGAAACAGGAAATAACACGTATGGCGATAATTTGCTGATAAAGCCAGGAAAGAGCAAGTCCCATATTGCAGCCGCTACGGACGAATACTTCCCCCGCTTCAGTCAGTTGTCTGAATCCGCCGCCATTCCCGCCGTATTCAGACGCGATGCCTAATTTGAAAAATCCGGCTTTGCCCATTTTCTGCCAGATGTCATGCGGGAAATCTTCCATGGTCAGCAGGTCGTTGCGGGAAGCGACATGTTCAATAGCAAAGCGAGATATCCAGCTGTAAGACTGTTCTTTTGTTGTGGACGTATTCATTATAATATCAGCTCCTCGATGAAAGTAAGTAATTGGTTGATATTGCGGCATTGGCGTACTTCATGACAATGGGGCGTATATGACCGGATTTCGCTGTCACCGGAACCCCAGAGATTTTCCTGCTCGGGATTCAACCAGATAACGCGCCGGCAACGCTCACGCATCTGGCCGAGTATCACGTCTTCGGGATTCATATAATTGGTACGGCCGTCACCGACAATGATCAGCGTTGTCTTTTTGGTCAGAAGATCCATATAGTCTTTTTTAAAATTACGCAACGTTTCGCCGTAGTCGGTTGATGCGTTGTAATTAAGATCTGATTTCTTCAGCACCAGGCTAATGGCTTCATTGATTTCATTTTCTTCAAATATGGATGTTACTTCCGATAAATGGTCAATAAAAACGAAACTGTTAACCTTGTCAAAACAATCCTGCAAAGAATAGAGCAGGTTCAGCATGAAACGCGCCGCCGCCCAGACGGAACCGGATACGTCGCACAGTGTGACAATCCGGCTTTTACGTTTTGTTCTGTGTCGGTATTTTATTTCAACCGGAATGCCGTTGTACTTTGCCGAAGCACGCAGAGTTTTTTTAACATCAATATGTCCCCTGTTGCGAACCGAGTAGCGGCGGCTGACAATATTTTTCAATTTGCGTACCAGCTTGTCAATGGCCTCGCGCATTTCTTCTGTTTCTTCGTGTGTCAGGGAAGAAAATGATTTTTCGCCGAGGTTCTTAAGTTTTTTGTCTTCCGTTTTGGTTTGCCGGGTGCCTGTATCTCCTGAAAGGGGCTCGTAGGTTAGCATGGAACGGGCCGCCGCAATCCGTTCTTCAAAATAAGCGGCAAGATCTCGTCCCGCCGTTGAACCGGTTTTTGCGTAATTATCTTCCACCAGCGCTTGGGCTGCGTTGGCGGCTTTGGCAATCTGAGACATCACATTGAGACGATTGCCCAGAGGACCGAGATTAAAACGCAACATGACCGGTTCTTCCTCGGTTTGAATCCGGCGCATTTCCCTGAGAAGTGCCATAGGATTTCCCTCTAGAAAATCCACAACAGCATCATACACCGGATCGTCATGGGGTATCTGTTTGAGCATTTCCGCGGCTTGTTTGATTTGCTCTGCATAGGACGCTGCCTGTTTAATATCAGCCGTATCCATGCGCATTTCATGAAAAAAAAGATGGTAGAGACGATCGAAATGCTGCACGTCTTTAATGCTTTTGGCAAAGTTGGCGCGAAGAAGGGATTGGAATTGCTGCTCATCCGTTGCATCAATCCATGACAACTGTTTGAGGCTGTCGAGAACTTCCGCGGTTGATACGCGCATTCCCGACGCGCGGCAGCAGGATGCAAATCGCTGGATAAGTTTGACCATAATGAGCCTGTGGCTTCCTTGGGAGCCCAAAACGTAGTGAGACTCTCTTAAAACAAGCGTAGTGTGTTTTAAGAGTACGCCGAACTATCCAATCCCGATTTATCGGGATTGGGAATTATCCCTGAGCAACCTGAAGGTCATCTACGACCGTAAGGCGAATGGGATTTGTACCTTATGCTAATGCAAAACCCTGTTGATATTCTTGCGGACTTTTTCCATATCAGCCTGATATTTGCAAATGATATTAAGCGTTTCCGAAATGATCTCCGGTGTCAGTTCATTGATCTGCAGCGCGATAAGAGACTGCGCCCAATCAATGGTTTCCGAGATACTGGGGCTTTTCTTTAAGTTCATTGTGCGAATTTTGCGAATTGCGTCAACAAGAGATTCGCAGAGTTTTTCATCTATCCCGGGAATTTTCAGCTGGACAATGGAAATTTCCGTGTCCCGCGCCGGATAGTCAATGTATAGATGAACACAGCGACGCTTGAGAGCATCGCTCATATCACGGTAGTTATTGGAGGTCAGAAGCACAAACGGAATCTGAACAGCCTTGCGGGTGCCCAGCTCGGGAATGGAAACCTGAAAATCACTCAGGATTTCCAGCAGAAATGCTTCAAATTCCGGATCGGCCTTGTCCACTTCATCCACAAGAAGCACTACAGGTTTCTCCGAACTGATGGCCTGCAGCAGCGGGCGATGCTGAATAAAACGGTCGGAGAAAAAAGCGTCTTCCTGATCTGCTATCTGATCAACCGCCTGCGTCAACGTTTTGGCGGAAGAAATGATGTCATTGAGCCTGTCCTTAACCATCTGGGTATAAAGAAGCTGTTTGGCGTATTCCCACTCATAAAGCGCCTTGGCTTCGTCAAGACCTTCATAACATTGAAGCCGGATGAGTTCTCTGCCGAGACTGCGGGCGATGGCCTTGGCCAGCTCCGTTTTGCCGACACCGGCCGGTCCTTCAACCAGAACAGGTTTTTGGGTCGCGGCTGCCAGAAAAACAACTGTGGCAATTTCCCGCGAGGGAATATATCCGGCATCCGTCAATTTTACTTGGACATCATCGACATTTTTATATTCCATAAACAACTGAAACCCTTTTT
>CAYZRT010000079.1:0-13435 GCA_964480875.1 uncultured Smithella sp.
GCCAATCAGTTGCCCGGTCCCGGCACTATCTATTTGAATCAAAATTTAAGCTTCCTTGCGCCCGTGCACATCGGTGACACGATTACCGGTCGTGTCGAAGTTCTGGAATTGAATACAGAGAAAAACCGCGTGCGCCTGAAAACCACCTGCGCCAATCAGGAAGGCACGGTTGTGCTTTCCGGCGAAGGATTGGTCAGTCCGCCCAAGCCGCTGAAAAAGTAATATTATTGCTCATTTTTTTTAGCGAACGAAAATTTCGAGTGTCCGAAGTAACTGACGATGGCGATAATAGGTATCAACAAAGCGCCGGAAATTTTGGGATCGATTTTAAATGCCTCGACAAAAACGGGAAGCAACGCGAGGCCGAGAATATTGGTCACCGTATATGTTGAATAAAACTTGATATACTCCATGATGATACCTTTGCCCCGGACCGTTGATTTAAACGTAAAATATTTATGGAAAATAAAAGAATTGGTAGTTGATATAATATTCGCCAAAATTGCAGCGGTCATGTAGGCCATATATCGTTTTTGAAAAACGAATGTGAAAAGGTGATCAAGGCTTATATAGACTAAAAAGCTGAAAATCGTGTTCCACACACCAATGAAAAAAAAGCGAATTTTTACCTGATGATTATGCCACACTTCTTTCCATGATGTTTGCAAGAGGGATACTCCGTTAACCGACAATCACAGGGGAACTCATTGTCTGTGAATTTGTTAAAAAAATCATAATTTATTGTTCTTCTCTAAAAATACCGTAAGTTTGTTAAGCGCCCTGTCCACTTCTTTGGGTTTTACATCCTGAAACACTTTTAGCCTGTTATTAGATAAGAAAAGGACGGCAGGCAAGTATGCGGTTCTACGTTTTTTATCTTTCTTAATTGCGCTAACAATTTGTTCCGTTTGAAACCATGTCTTTTTTAGCGGGACTGATAAAAGATTCACAACAATATTTTTAATTCGAACAGCTTTTTTTTCGTCCAGTATATTTCTCGTGACGGAGATATGATTCGCGGTTATGAGGCCCAGGGTTACGGCCTGACCGTGCGGTACCCCGTAATTACTGACTTTTTCAAATGCATGGCCAAATGTATGGGCGAAGTTCAGCAGATTCCTGACACCCCAATCATATTCATCCTTTTCGATAAACGTTTTTTTGAATTTTAATGATCTTTCGGTAAAGAACTTCAGCATCTTAATGTCTCGCGACAGCAGCTTTTCCATATTTCTTTCCAGCAGGTCGATGCCGTCTTTTGCCGACATGATATTGAACTTGGCCACTTCACCCAATCCGCTCAGGTAGTCGTCTTTAGTCAGAGTCTTCACAAAGTCCAGGTAAATATAAATTCTGTCGGGTGCGTAGAATGTGCCGAGCAGGTTTTTGAAACTGAGATAATTAAGAGACGTTTTGGATCCGATGCAGCTGTCACATTGTGCGAGCAAGGTTGTCGGGATAAATGTCCATTTCACCCCTCTGTTATATATGTTTGCGGCAAAACCCGTGACATCCTGAACAATACCTCCACCGATGGAAAGTAATTCTTCGCCGCGTTTAAAAGAGATCTCCGCCATTTTTTTACAGATAGCCAGCGCTGAATTAATGTTTTTTCTGCTTTCAACGGCTTTAAAAGGATAAAGTGAAGAGGGGGCGATATTTTTCAGGATGGTATTTTGATAAATATCAAAAACCTTCTCGTCTATTATTATAAGTCTGTATGGGTTTTTCAGTATTTTTTCAATATGATGACGGTCAACAATTTCAACCGAATATGTTTTGCTGTGGGATTTAATTTTCATTTGACGGTAAATCCTCCATCCACAACTATTTTTTGACCGGTCATATAGGTGTTTTTCTCCGATCCCAGATAATAAACAATTTCAGCAATTTCCTCCGGTTCGGCAAACCGGCCCAGTGGAATTTCACCATATATTTTCTTTGCCTCTTTCAGCGGAACATTCTTTTTGGTTAACGCTGTATTGACGTATCCGGGACATACTGTATTGACCAGGATGTTATACTTACCCAGTTCTACTGCCAGTGTGTTTGTTATACCGTGGATGCCGTTTTTCGTCATGGAATAAACACATCTTTTTTCTTTTGAAACAACCCCCCAGATAGATCCTATATTGATAATGCGCCCATAACCTCTTTTTTTCATGCCGTCGGTCAGAGCGCGCGTGATAAGCAGTGGCGCAATTAAATTGACGTTAATCGTATCGATTAAATCACTGTCCTTGATATTCTGAATCTCCGCCAATGGATTGATGCCGGCGTTATTCACCAGGCAATCGACCCTAAGATTTTTATTATTTTTGAAATAATTTTCTATGGATTTAAGTGAAAGCAGATTCATTTCCTGACGGGTCGGCATGATGATTTCATATCCATGATCACGAAAACGCTTTGCAATCGCTAATCCTATGCCTCTGTTTCCACCTGTTATAAAAAGTGTTTTCATAATTAACCTTTCTGTGCGAGGAATGGCTATCCGGTTATTTTAAGCATCCACGTATTTTTTAAATTACGTGTAAACGTAAAGAGAAGGTGTTAAAAATTCAAGTTTAATATTCGTTCCTATCGCGGCAAGAGCTTTTTTTACGGCTTCATTGCGCAAGACAACATCATCATCGCAGAAAAGAAATTGAATATATTCGACCGGATAATTTCTGGAGTTATCGGCGGAATATCCGTCAAACCCGGCCAGATACGCTTCTTTGATCTTCATGTTGACCAGGATTTTCAGGAGCATCAGCATTGGATTATCTCTGATTAATACGTCTTCGTTGACCAGAGAATTGAAGTTGAATTTATAATCCATTTTTTTGTTCGATTCCGAGACGTTTGATGTGCAGATGACTTTGACATTAAGATCTTTCCTGTAAATTTTATTAAAGAACTGGCTGTATCGTTTTGCGTTACCCATGAAAACGTAATTCGGATCAAAATCGTCATTGATAAAATTGATAGTGATGATCACCGGATTTTTTTCCTGGATGAACAAGCGAATTTTTTCCGCATGAAGTTCTATGGACTTGCCCGGGGCGATAATGAGAATATTCCGCCGGCCGAGTTCGTTGCTCAGTGAAGCGTAAGCGCCGGAGTCTTCGATAACCTTGTTCTGATATTCAAGATAAAGATTCTCCATGATGTCCCGGTTGAAGGTTAGTTTGTTTTCCGGTGGTATTTTTGCAATAATCTCCTGGATGGACTTTACCGACAACGTTTTTTTATTCAGCAAATTGCTGACGTAATCCGGGTGACAGTCATTGGATGCGGCAATAAAGTGTTTGAAAGAATATCCCCAGTATTGTTTTGCGTATTCCTTCATAATATCCACATCGATTGCTTCCAGGAGTTGATCGAGATTGTATTGACTTCCATAATTTTCGTTTATGTGCATGGCCAGCAATTCTGTGCAGGCGTTGCCCGCGCTTTTGCCCATGCCGTAAAGTGATCCGTCCACGATAAGCTTTCTGTCGGAATCAACGGCCATCAGTTCGGTGCAATTGGCATATCCCAGCTGAAAGTTGTTGTGGGAATGATAGCCGATTAAAATTCCTTCAGACAGATTTTTATCGATGAGATTGAAGTAATGTAATAATTCCTTCTTATGCATCAGACCGTAAGTGTCCACAATGGAAATACTGTAAGGCGCCAATTCATTAACTTTTTCCAGAAGCTCCATCATTTCGTTATCGCTGTAGGTTGTGACGGAAACAGGCTGGAGGGATAATTTGTATCCTTTTTTCTTGATTTCCGCGCAAAATTTGAGCGCTGACGGATAATCTTTTTTCTTGAAAATAACCCTGATGCCGTCGAGAACAGAATCTTTCTGTTCAGTCAGCTTTTCTATGCCACATGTTCCATAATCGATCATTGCCAGAATCATTGCGCCTGTGATGTCGAGATTTTTGAATATCAGTTTGAAGGAATCGGTATCCGGCAGAATGGCGCGATTCTCATCGTATTTTCTGCGTTCATCCAGAAAGCCGATTTCGATAATATCTATGCCGGCTTTATCCAGTCGACTGATAACGCTTTGGATGGTGCCCATTCCGAAATTCCAGTCATTGACATAGCCGCCATCGCGTAAAGTGCAATCGAGGATTTTTATCGATTTCATATTACGAGCCCTCTTTAATCGGTTTGATGATCATGCATTCTTTAAATGTTTTTCTGTCGAGAAACGGGTACATGTCTTCCAAAGGCGGCGTAAACATTTTTCCGTTGCCCAGGCTTCTGGAGGAGAGCTTCGGTTCAAAATTCTGCTCAGGATCCAGCACGACCTCGCACAAAACAGGCCCGTTCATTTTTAAAACTTTATCCAGAACGGCATCCACCGAAATATTTTTCCCGATCCTGGCGAATTGCAAACCATAGGCTTTTGCCATCCTTCCCGCATCGGGGAAACTTATTCCGGATTTGGAATTGACGCCCACGAGAGGTTTGCCGAAAAAAGAATTTTGCGTCTGCCTGATGGAATGGTAACCATCATTGTTAAAAAGAAAAATGGTTATGTTCATTTTATTATGAGCAATCGTCTGCAATTCCTGAATATTCATCTGCATCGAACCGTCGCCGGCGATGCAATATACCTTTTTGCGGGATGCCACGTGGGCCCCAATTGCGGCGGGAAGATCATAACCCATCGATGCACAACCCGAATTGGTATAGATCCGCTGGTTTTTTTTTATAATGGCTGCCTGGAATGTGACGACACAGGCGCTGCCGTTGGCTGTGACTATGACATCATTCTCTTTCAAAATTTTTGTTAAAGAATGTATAAAGTAGTAGGGGTTGACTTTAGTTTTGTTTATTTCTTTGTCAAAATTCGTTACCGTGAATTTCCCCCTTATTTTCCGGCAATAGTCCATCCATGCTTTTTTTCCATTTGTCTGTTTCACGTTTCGCAGCGTGGCTTTAATAAAGTCCGCGGCATCTGCAAGAATCGGCATATCCGGACAAAGCGTGGGTTTTTTCAACTCATTCCGATCAATATCCACGATGATGATATGGGCTTCGCGAGCGAACATTTCCCAATTGTAACTTATTTGTCTGATATTCAGCCTGCATCCCAGCACCAGAACAAGGTCGGCGTTTTGCGTGATAAAATTTCCGCACCGGTTGCCGATGGTACCCGGCCTTCCGAAATAAAGCGGATGGTCATCCCACATAACGTCATGTGCATTCCACGCCGTTACTACCGGTATATTAAGCTTTTTAATAAGCTTATGAAAATCGTCATACGCTCCCGAAGAGCGCACGGCCGATCCCGCAAGGATTACCGGCCTCTCGGCCTTTTTTATTTTTTCCAATACAGTCAGGATAACTTTTTGACTTACTTTTGGTGCAATTTCCTTCTGGTCTTCTTTGGGGTTGTATTGCTTCAGCTTATTTGTGTTGATAATTGCTCCCTGCACGTCAAGAGGAATATCCAGCCAGCACGGCCCCGGTCTACCGTTTATCGCAAGATAATGCGCCCGTTCCAGATGATAGAGAATGTCGTCCGGTTCAATGACCATCTCGGCGTATTTGGTCATCGGCGTAACAACTTTAGTAATGTCAAATTCCTGATCGCCGAGCTGGCGAAGATTTAAGCCGGTGCTTCTGACGGTTGTGTTGAACCGCACCTGTCCAGAAATGATCAGCATCGGCACGGAATCCAGCCAGCCGCCCAGCACGCCTGTGATGGCGTTGGTGCCTCCCGGACCGCTGGTTACGCATACAAGAGCCATACGTCTGCTTAGCCGGGCGTAACTTTCCGCGGCCATGGCTGAGGCCTGTTCATGGTGATTATAGATGCATTTCAACTTCGGATGCTTGCCGAAGGCGTCATTCAAATGCATTGCGCCGCCGCCGGTGACGGTGAAAACATGTTCAATATGCTTCTTTGCCAGCCAATCAGCGATGTAATCCGCCAACTTTATCTGCAATATCAATATGCTCCTTCATATATTTATCGTACAAGTATTGGTAAAAAAGACAGCACGACCAAGGCTAGTCTTATTTTAGAATAACTATTTGCACACTTGAGGTGAACTATAGAAATTTCACTGCTGCCTGTCAAGGCAATCTTAAGTGATTTTGCCATGTTCAGGGAATGATTCAACACCTGTATGATAAATTTTTATTGCTAATTATCGTTATTTTATATACTTAAAATACAAAAAGAGTAAAATCACAAGACCTAATAAAGGATATTGAAAATGGGAACATCAGACAAGCCAATCTATGTGACTCAACCTTATCTTCCGCCCCTTTCTGAATTTATTCCCTATCTTGAAAATATTTGGGAAAGCAAATGGCTGACCAACAGCGGCCCGTATCATGAAGAACTGGAAAAAAAATTGGCTGATTATCTCGGCGTTGATCATCTCGCGCTTTTTGCCAACGGGACGCTTGCGCTGGTGACGGCGCTCCAGGCTTTGCGGATTACCGGCGAGGTCATCACCACGCCGTTTTCTTTTGTTGCCACAACCCATTCTCTTTTGTGGAACGGCATAAAACCGGTTTTTGTTGATATTGATCCCGAAACGTTGAATCTCGATCCAGATAAGATTGAGGCGGCCATCACACCACACACCACCGCGATTATGCCGGTTCATGTTTACGGAAGACCGTGCGATGTGGAAAAAATTCAGAAGATCGCGGATATATACGGCCTCAAGGTTATTTATGACGCGGCGCATGCCTTTGGCGTCAAATTCAGGGGCGAAAGTCTCTTAAGGCACGGCGACCTTTCAACCATGAGTTTTCACGCGACGAAAATATACAACACCTTCGAGGGTGGCGCCATCGTCTGCCCCGACGCCAAAACAAAAAATCGCATCGATGATTTGAAGAATTTCGGCTTCCATGATGAAGTGACAGTTGTGGCACCGGGGATCAATGCCAAAATGAATGAAATGCAGGCAGCCTTCGGTTTGCTACAGCTCAAGCATATTGATAAGGCCATTGATAGAAGGCGTGAAATAGATGCGCAATACCGTAAAGCGCTTGCATCCGTGCAAGGGATTTCAATTCCACGATTGCCCGCCGATACCGTTTATAATTATGCCTACTTCCCGATTTTGATTGAAAAGGAATATCCACTGACGCGAGACGAGCTGAATGATAAACTCCGCCGGCAGGGAATTTTCCCCAGACGTTATTTTTATCCGTTGATCAGTGAATTTCCCATGTATCGTGGGGTGCCATCGGCACATCGCGGAAATCTGCCTACGGCAACCGAAGTTGCAACTAAGATAATTTGCTTACCGATATATCCCAACATTTTAGATCAAGAAATCTCTTATATTATATCGTTAATTGACAAAGAGGGTAAACATAATGGCTAAGCCAATTGTTATTTATGGTGCAGGTGGATTTGGTCGTGAGGTGTTTCAAATATTACGGGATATTAATCGTAATGCACCTGGAACTTGGGAGCCACTCGGGTTTTTAGTGGATGTTGAATATATGACTAATGTGCCTGTTCAGGGGCTCCCGATTTTAGGCGGTATTGAATGGTTACAGCGTAATAAGCATGTGTCAGTGATCATATCTGTTAGCTCATGTGTTGCCAGACGCAATATCGCAAATAGGATTAGTAGTAATTGTAAAAATAATTTTGCGACTATAGTACATCCTCTTGCTTGGATTGGCGACAATGTTGAAATAGGTTGTGGGGCAGTTATTTGTGCTGGCGCACTAATCACTACAGATATCAATATAGAAGATCATGTTCAAATTAATATTGGATCAACGATTGGACATGATGCAATGTTAAAAAAATTCGTGACGATTAATCCATGTGTGAATATTTCAGGTAACGTGACATTAGGTGAAGGGGTTGAGATTGGCACCGGAAGTATTATTATACCTAACGCTCATGTTGGTGCATGGACAGTAATTGGTGCAGGATCAACAGTGCTAAAGCCTATTGGTGAGAATGTTATCGCAGTCGGTACGCCAGCGAAAGTCATAAAAATAAATCTTTAAAATTCACGAAAAATGAGGTTGTGAAAAGATGTCCTTATTATAAAATAATTATTTTAATTTCAAAGAAGCGACACTAGATGGCTATGATTTTGCAAAGAAAATGATAGTATAAATAATTGCTTATTCTTTAATTTAAATATTCGGAAGATTTTTATTAGGTGGTACTAAAATATCTTGACTTGAGATAATGCACGCTTCGCGATAAGGAAAAAAATATGAAATTAATATCAATTTGCTTTGCTGTTTATAATAATGAAGGTGCTCTAACAATTCTGTACAAAAAAATAGTTCACGAAATGGAGACACATTTCCCGCAATATGATTTCGAATTATTATTTGTGAATGACGGATCAACGGATAAATCTCTAAACGAATTACTGGAGATAAAAAAGGCAACCAATGATAAGAGAATCAAGATTATTTCTTTTTCCAGAAATTTTGGACAAATGGCTGCTATTCTAGCCGGTTGGCATTATGCCAAGGGAGACGCTGTAATAAATATGGCGGCTGATTTACAGGATCCTCCGGAACAATGCGTCACCATGATAAAAGAATGGGGAAAAGGCAGTGATGTTGTAATATCTTACAGAAAAACTCATAAAACATCGCTTATAAATAAAGTAACATCAAAATTGTTTTTCAAGATGCTATTGCCCAATATACCTCCAGGAGGTTTTGATTTTGTGCTATTAGGCCGCAATGCCATGGACGCGGTCAACAGCATTAAAGAAAGAAACAGATTTTATCATTATGACATCTTATGGATTGGTTTTAACGTAAAATTTATACCTTACGATAAATTAGAAAGAATCATTGGTAAATCTCAATACAATTTTGTTAAGCGCTTTGGAATCTTTATGACTTCTTTTCTTAATGTGAGTTATTTGCCGTTAAGGCTTATGTCTTTTTTAGGATTTTCTTTTGCAGGAGCAGGTTTTATTTATGCGTTGAGCATAGTGCACGCATATTATTTCAACGCTACACCATTCCAAGGTTGGGCACCAATTATGATACTGCTTTTAATTATCGGCGGATTAATTATGTTAATGCTGGGCGCCTTAGGTGAATACATCTGGAGGATTTTTGATGAAGTAAAGAAAAGACCTAATTATATTGTTAGAAATGAATACTTATGAAGAAACTTCAAAAAATTGACATAATATCTATAATCATAATAGCCGGTTTTTCTTTGGCTGTTTTTTATCATTATATTTTAGGCACCTATTTTGGCTTATCGTATCCTTACAACACATTTCTTTTTAGACCTGACGACAAATTTATGGATTTTTTCAATCTGTCAGCAAACCCCTATGTTAACGGTCAATTATTTTTAATACAATTTCCTTTCGGACAGCGCTTAGCGCAATCCTTTACAATCTTTCCTCCCAAGATTGGTTTGGTTGTTTTTTTTACTGTTTTTATCAGTTTCTTTTTGTATGTTAACTACTCAAACCTGAAAACATCAATAAAGGAGCAAACCATCAAAAATGTGTTTGTCTTTTCGTTTTTGACGTACCCGTTTTTGTTTGTTGTGGATAGAGCCAATATTGAAATATTTGTTTTTATATTTTTGTATCTGTTTGTATATTTTTACAGAAAGCAGCAGACGCTTATAAGTATTATATTCTTGGCCTGTGCTATTTCCATGAAACTTTTCCCGGGTGTGTTTGTGATTCTTTTAGCGTCTGATAAAAGATACAAAGAAATATTGTATACTTTCTTATTGGTCATGCTTATTTCGGTCTGCGGTTATTTATCTTATGAAGGAAATCTTATGCATAATATAAACATGCATTTAAACGGTTTGAATCGATATACGGGGATATATTCCATCGGAAACGAAGGTTTGTATTTCGGGCACAGTCTCTGGGGGGTGGTCAAATTGATCATTATAGGGAGCGGCATTAAATGTCCGGCGACTTTGGCCACCAAGGCATATTCCATTTCAGTGCTCATTTTGTTCGCGTTTGTCTCTTTTTACATTATCTTCAAAGAGAAGGTCTTTTGGAAAAAAATTGCTTTGCTGGTGTTCTCCATGAATTTGTTTCCGTTCGTTTCCGGGGATTATAAACTTATCCACATATTCCTTCCTTTGTTCCTGTTCATCAATGATGAAAACAAGGACCGGCTTGATTGGTTATATGTCGTTCTTTTCGGTTTGCTGCTGATACCGAAAGCATACGTTCACTACCGTCTTAATCCAGAAATCACGTCGTCGATTATCATCAGTCCCTTGCTTATGGCTTTTTTTGCAATCGTGATTATGTCGCAGGGGCTGTTCGCCGGAAGCGGGAAAAACAAAGCCGGTTAAAATACCGGGGGATTTTCATAATAAATGAATTTATACCAAGATGATTTTATAAGGGTTTAAAATGAAGATAAGCGTTCTAGGCGCCCGAGGACAAATTGCCAGGAGCCTTATTTCTCTTTATATAGAGAAGGGTGAATTGTCCAACCTTGCGCTTTATTCCAGAGAACCTGAAAGATTGACGTTGGAAATAAAGGATGCGGTCGTTTATCACTCGGAGGATTTCCTGCGTCATAATCATGATGTCATAATCAACTGTATCGGCATGCCCAGTGTCAAAGGCGCTCAAAGCAGAACCTCAGACGTTTTCGATATCCATGAGCGCTGGGATGATCTGATACTTGAATATCTTAAAAGAAATGAAAAAGCCCTGTATATCAGTATGAGCAGCGGCGCTGTGTACGGCAGGAATTTTCAACGTCCCGTTGATGAAACATCCTGCTTGCTGAAAGGCATCCATGAGATTTCACCGGCTGATTGCTATGCGGTTTCCAAATTGAATTGTGAAGCCAAACACAGATCGTATGCAAAGCTCAGCATCGTTGATTTGCGGATTTTCAGTTATATAAGCAAATTTATTGATTTTAGCTCCAACTTTCTTATGTCTGAAATCATAACCGCTATAAGAAATAAAAAGATTTTTATGACGAACGATCAGAATATTATCAGAGACTATCTTCATCCTGAAGATATGATGCAGATCATCTCGCTCATCATCGGCCGATGGGAGGAAACCGGTTTTATCAATGACGTTTTTGATGTGTACAGTCAAAAACCGATAACGAAAATGGATCTGCTGGAGAGTCTTGCGAAAAAATTCAATCTTCAGTATGAAATCAGAAAGGAACTCAATGTTGATATTTCCGCTACCGGTTTTAAGATGAATTATTATTCGCTCAACAAAAAGTTGAAGCAACTGGGATATGAACCGCGATATTCTTCTCTTGAAGCGATATTAAAAGTATTCGGCGAGGTATTATGAAAAAAATTTCAATCGTCACGGCCTGTTACAATGAGGAAGATAACGTTGACGCTCTGTATCAGGAAGTCAAAAAAATATTTCAAAACGACCTGAAGGATTACGCGTACGAGCATATTTTTATCGATAATGCGTCCCATGATTCAACCGTTGCCATCCTGAAGAAAATAGCATCCGTCGATAAGAATGTTAAAATCATCGTCAATTCCAGAAACTTCGGTCATATTCGTTCGCCATTTTATGGTCTCTTGCAGGCGTCAGGCGATGCTGTCATATCGGTGGTGGCTGATTTTCAGGATCCTCTGGACATGATTCCAAAGTTCGTCAAAAAATGGGAAGAAGGTTTTAAAATCGTTGTCGGTGTTAAAGAAAGAAGCGATGAATCCTCAATCTTCTTTATTATCAGAAAATTTTACTATAAAATTGTAGCGAGGCTTGCAGAGATTGAGCTCATCGATAACTTCACCGGATTTGGCTTGTACGATGGAAGCGTTATTGAAATACTGAAGAAAATTCCAGATGCTTATCCTTATTTCCGCGGGCTGATATGCGACATCGGTTTTGAAAAAGCGACGATTGAATATCATCAACCCGCCAGGAAGCGCGGCATTACCAAAAATAATTTCTATACGTTGTTTGACATGGCCATGCTGGGAATCACGACGCATTCCAAGGTTCCGTTACGGCTTGCCAGTATGTTGGGGTTTGGGACGGCCATATTGAGCATGCTGGTTGCTTTAGGCTATTTGGTTTATAAAATTTTATTCTGGGATAGTTTTCAGATTGGGCAGGCGCCTCTGGTCATAGGGTTATTTTTCTTTTCGTCGGTTCAGCTAATATTTATCGGTATTATCGGAGAGTATGTCGGCAATATCTATACGCAGGTTCTTAAACGTCCTCTGGTCATTGAGAAGGAAAGAATCAATTTTGAAGATACGGCGAATAATTAGAATGAGGGGATATTTATGAAAGCAGTTATTCTTGCAGGTGGAATGGGCACAAGAATTACCGAAGAGTCGGTTTTAAAACCTAAGCCTATGATAGAAATTGGCGGGAAGCCTATTTTATGGCATATCATGAAACTTTACACGAAATACGGCATCAATGAATTCATTATTTGCCTCGGGTATAAGGGTTTCGTGATCAAGGAATATTTTGCCAATTATTATCTTCATGAGTCGGATGTTACCTTTGATTTCTCCAATAAAAATGAGAAGCTGGTGCATGCGCATACAGCCGAACCTTGGAAAGTGACGCTGGTGAATACCGGCGCGGATACGATGACGGGCGGAAGAGTGAAAAGAATAAGGGATTATATTGGAAAGGAAACTTTTCTTTTAACTTACGGTGACGGACTTTCCAACGTGAATATCAAAAGTTTAATTGCATTTCATAAGAAGCATAAAAAACTGGCAACGGTTACCGCAATCAAACCTCCCGGACGATTCGGCGTTATCGACCTCGATGGAAAAGATAGCGTATCGAGATTTCTGGAAAAACCGGAAGGAGACGGGCACTGGGTCAGTGGAGGATTCTTTGTGATGGAGCCCGGGATATTTGATTATCTGGAAGATGATAAAACCATCCTCGAGAAAAAACCGCTGGAGACTTTAGCCAGTGAAGGAAATTTAAAAGCCTATAAACATGAAGGCTTCTGGTATGCGATGGATACCCTTAGGGATAAGATTCATCTGGAGAATCTCTGGAATACAGGCAAGGCGCCGTGGAAGGTCTGGAAATAATGAGAAATGTTTCCGACAGCTTCTGGAAGGGTAAAAAAGTTTTTGTCACCGGCCACACCGGTTTCAAGGGATCCTGGCTTTCCTTCTGGCTGAACGAAATGGGAGCCAATATCACCGGCTATGCTCTCCAGCCTCCGACGAGTCCAAGTCTTTTTGAACTTCTGAAACTGAAGTCGAAAATCAAATCCGTTCATGGCGATGTCCGCGATTTGAATTTTCTGAAAAAAAATGTCAAAGGCGCGGAAATTGTCTTTCATCTGGCCGCCCAGCCGCTGGTTCTCGAATCTTATAAAAATCCGGTTGATACCTATGCCACGAATGTGATGGGAACCATCAATCTGCTGGAAGCCTGCCGGGAGAATAAAAATTTAAAGGCAATTGTCAATGTAACGACGGACAAATGTTATGAAAACAGGGAAA
>CAYZRT010000080.1:0-13346 GCA_964480875.1 uncultured Smithella sp.
CGGAAAAACCGGTTATCCAACGATATGGACTGGTTCTTGTTTCTTTTATCCTGGCGTTGATGAGCAAGCCCATGGTAATCACCTTGCCGGTGATTATGATGTTACTGGATTACTGGCCCCTGTCCCGATACAAAACCGGGATTGAATCTAAAAAAGAAAACGTGCTGTGGTGGCAGGTGAAGGAAAAAGGTCCTTTGTTTATCTTATCCGGGGTTTTCGCCTTCATTACAATATATGTGCAACATGATCCTTCCGGATCCTATTTTCCCTGGGCATCTCGCCTTGCCAATGCTCCGGTTGCCTTTATAATGTATCTGGCAAAAACCTTCTGGCCCTTTAATCTGGCTGTTTTCTATCCTTTTCCGGTTCAAATTCCGATGTGGCTGGTCGCAGGGGCAATGATGCTGATTGTCGCCATCACCACTTTCGTTATTCTAAAGGTAAGGCGACTGCCGTATCTTTTTGTCGGCTGGATGTGGTATTCAATTATCCTTCTACCGGTTATCGGCATTGTGCAGGTCGGAAACCACGCCATGGCTGACCGCTATACCTATCTGCCCTTAACAGGCATTGCTGTTGGGCTGGCCTGGGGCGCGCCTCTTTTATTTCCAAATGAAAAAATGCGTAAAAATATTTTACCTCCATTGACAATCGTCTTTTTAGCATTTCTCACTTTTCTAACCTGGCAACAATGCGGATACTGGAAGAATAGTATCAATCTTTTTAACCACGCTTTACGTATTACAAAGGACAATTATATTGCGCATGGAAGTCTGGGCATCGCGCTGTCCAAAGAAGGCAAAGTCAGGGAAGCTATTGATCATTATAATCAAGCGATCATCATCAGGCCGGATTATTATAAACCCTACGACAGCCGAGGATTTGTTTATGATAAAATAGGTCAATATCAACGGGCCATTGAAGATTTTAACATAGCGATCCGTCTCAATCCGAAACATGCCACGTCCTACAGCAACAGAGGCGCCTCCTTAGATAAATCAGGCCAGCGCCAAAAAGCATTGGAAGATTATAATACGGCCATCAGCCTCAAACCGGATTATGCCGATGCCTACAATAACAGAGGGATTGTTTTGTTTAAACTCGGCCAGCGTCAAAAAGCGCTGGAAGATTTCAGCAAAGCCATTCACTTCAATCCCCGTTTTGCTGATGCGTACAATAACAGAGCCGTCGTTTATCTCCATCAGAATAATATGGTTTCCGGCTGCCGTGACGCGCGGAAGGCCTGTGAATTGGGCATTTGCTCAACACAGCAGGCAGCCGCAACCAGAGGGTTGTGCCGCTGAAAGGTATTTCCCCCAATCAGAGGATTTGCGCGTTGCTTAAAAATATTATAGTGAAGAATCATGAATAATAAATATGTTGGTCTTGTCATTGTTATTCTCATGATAACCTGCCTGGCGGCCTTTGGCCGGATAGCAGAAAATGACTTCATCAGTTATGATGATGATTTATACATAACCGAGAATCCGCATATTCAGTCCGGATTCAACACTGAAAGTATTCAGTGGGCTTTTACGACAGTGCATCACAGTTATTGGCATCCCTTGACGTGGTTATCCCATATGCTGGACTGGAAACTTTTCGGAGCCGATGCATCCGGTCATCATCTGGTCAGCCTGTTTTTTCATATCATCACCATCATATTATTGTTCCTCTTTTTAAACAAAACAACACATAACATCTGGCCTTCGGCTTTTGTTGCGGCTTTCTTCGCCTTACACCCTTTAAGGGTCGAATCCGTGGCGTGGGCGGCAGAACGGAAAGATGTTTTAAGCATGCTCTTCGCCATGGCTACTCTTTACACGTATGCTTTCTATGCTGAAAATCGCAAAATATCGAAATACCTTCTGTGTCTGTTCTGGTTTGCTCTGGCGCTGATGTCCAAACCGATGATGGTCACACTGCCTTGTGTCCTTCTTCTTTTTGACTACTGGCCTCTGCAACGTTGGCAAACAGCGTCATCTGATTCTACTGGAAGCAGGCAGCAATTCGCCGGCAGGATATTGAGGGAAAAGATTCCTTTTTTTATGTTGGCAATCGCCGCCAGCATTCTTGCCTTCTGGGCACAGAATAAAGTCGGCGCCATGGTAAATACAAGCGACATAGTTTTTGTGGAAAGGTGCTACAACGCTATTGTTTCTTACGTCATGTATCTGACGAAAATTCTATGGCCTGCCAAGCTTGCCATATTTTATCCCCTCACGTTACCGTTGTCTTTATGGAAAGTTTTTATCTCGGCTGTCATCCTTTTATTCATTACGGCGGTCGTATTATATTTCAGCAGAAAACTTCCTTTCATGTTTACCGGCTGGTTTTTGTATCTGGGAACTTTAGTGCCTGTCATCGGGCTGGTACAGGTTGGCGACCAGGCCATGGCCGACCGTTATACCTATCTCCCTTCCATAGGAATTTTCATCATACTGGTCTGGGGGATTTACACTCTTTTCAATAAAGAATTCCTCAGAAAATTTTTCTTGTTTCCTGCGGCCATGGTGATTCTTATCGTACTAGCCATTTTGACTTACCGGCAATGCGGCTACTGGGAAAACAGTATCGTTTTATATCATCATGCTTTGAGTGTTACTGAACAAAATTATAAAATACATCACAATATGGGCGCTGCTCTTTTTCAAAAAGGAAAAAGCAGGGAAGCCGAATATCATTTTGATAGAGCTGTCAAAATTAATCCTAATTATCTATCCTTCAATAGCAGAGGAGAAATCTACGCAAGAGCGGGAAAATATCAACAGGCCTTTGACGATTTTAATAAGGCGATTTCTCTGAATCCGCGGCATCCCGACGGATATTACAACAGGGGGGTGACGTATGAGGTAACGGGACAATTCCTGCCGGCTTTAGCTGATTTTAATAAAGCGATTTCACTGGATAGCAATCATGTCAATTCCTACAACAACAGAGGAATCGTTTACGCCCGGTTGAATCGGGTTCAAGAGGCTGTAGAAGATTTTACAAAAATCATATCGATCAAGCCTGATGATGGACGTGCTTATGCTAACCGGGCAATCGCCTATTTCTCGCAGGGCAAAAATGAACGGGGATGCCGTGACGCTGCAAAAGCGCGCGATCTCGGGTCGCGTGGAGCCGCAGAATACGCCGAGAAAAAAGCACTGTGTTATTGAGTGAAATATTATGGAAATGAGGATATTTTATACATCCATATTTTAAAAATGTTCTGTCATTAAATTTCAGGAACAGCCATACAAATCCTTGCCTGCGCAGAATTGTTTTTGTCTTTTTCACAATCATACAAACATATTACCGGACAACCATTTAAAAAAGGGCTGACCTCTGACTTAACTTATGGTAAAAATATTCTATGACCAATAAAATACGTCTCGATCGCAAAACAAAAATTTTTGTTGCTTATTTCCTTTTGGCGACTGCCGCAATCGCCGTTTTTGGACAGGTCGGTCATTTTGATTTCCTCAATCTCGACGATACTATTTATGTTACAGAAAATTACCATGTTCAATCCGGGATTACGGGAGATGGCATCCGTTGGGCATTTAGCACAACTTATGCCGAATTCTGGCACCCGCTGACCTGGTTATCTCTCATGCTTGATTATCAATTTTACGGACTCCATGCCGGCCGGTTTCATCTAACAAACCTTATCCTGCATATCCTGAGCACGTTTCTGCTCTTCTGGCTTTTTCACCGCATGACCGGAGCTCTATGGAAAAGCGCCTTTGTCGCCGCTCTCTTCGCAATTCATCCACTGCATGTGGAATCGATTGCTCGAATATCTCAGCGGAAAGACGTCTTGAGCGCTTTTTTCTGGATGCTGACGCTTTGTCTGTATGTCTATTATACGGAAAAACCTGCCATAAAAAGATATCTGCCGGTTCTTTTTTCTTTTATCCTGGCGTTGATGAGCAAACCGATGGTGGTCACGCTTCCTGTAATAATGATTTTACTGGATTACTGGCCGTTGAGACGGTTCGAATCGCAAAAGGGTAATTTGTTTTTGTGGCAGCTCAAAGAAAAGTTGCCTTTTTTTATTCTTGCGGCATCATATTCTATCATTACAATTTATGCTCATTATAAACCGGCCATTAAAGATTTTTCTCTTCTTTATCGCATAGCGAATGCGCTCATTTCTTTTGTAACGTATTTGATAAAAACTTTCTTGCCGTATAATTTAGCTTTTATTTACCCTTTCCCGGAGCATTTCCCGCTTTGGCAGATTTCAGGCGCCGTTATCCTTATTATTTTTATCAGTATCGCTGTTGTGGCAATGGCCAGACATAGGTCGCCTGTTTTCACAGGATGGCTATGGTTTACGATAACTCTTCTTCCTGTTCTTGGAATCATAAAGGTAGGGACCCATGCGATGGCCGGTCGTTACCACTATCTGCCCTCTATCGGCATTGCCATTATGCTGGCCTGGGGAATTCCCTGTCTTTTTAATAACGAAAAGAGACGCAAAAAGATTTTATTCCCGGCGGCAATCGCTTATATTATTATGATGGCTGTTCTGACGTGGCAACATTGCGGTTACTGGAAAAACAGCGGCACGCTCTTTGGTCATGATTTACACGTCACAAATGATAATTACGTTGCTCATAACAATCTGGCATCCTTTTTAGTTGAAAAAGGAGATTTCCATACAGCTCTTTATCATTACAATAAAGCTATTCGTATCAATCCTGACTATTTCAACGCTCATTACAACAAGGGGATGGTCTATGCTAAACGCAACCAGTATCCATTGGCCCTGGAAAATATTTCTGAAGCAATTCGCCTTAAACCTGATTATGACAAAGGCTACTATAACCGTGGCATTGTCTATACAAAAATGGAACAATATAAGAAAGCAAAAGATGATTTCGACAAGGCCATCTTTTTAAACCCGGATTACGCCGATGCCTTTCTCTACAGAGCTTTTGTTTTTTTTAACATGAGAGACAACGCATCCGTTTGCAACGATTTAAGAAAAGCCTGCGAACTGGGAAATTGCAGCACACTGCAAACTGCCGAAGCCAAAGGATTATGCCGCTAGATCCCGTGTTTATTTGTGTGTTGAGTTGAGTTGATGATAAATTTTTTACAAAACGTCATTATTGAATATTGAAATAGATTATTTTACAAGCCATGTTAAACAAAATAAATAGCAGCAGAACAAGTCATCAGAAAATATTTTTTTATGCCGTTTTAGCGGTGATCACGCTTGCCGTTTTTGGACAGGTCACTCACTTTGACTTTGTTAGCCTCGATGATCCGATTTACGTCATTAATAATCCTCATATCACGTCCGGTATATCATTGGAAGGCATTGGCTGGGCATTCACCACCACGTACGCCGACTTCTGGCATCCGTTAACCTGGATGTCTTTGATGTTGGATTATCAGTTCTATGGTTTGAATCCCGGCGGGTACCATATAACCAATCTGATCCTTCACATTTTAGGCACATTCCTGCTCTTCTGGCTTTTTAACCGCATGACCGGAGCTGTATGGAAAAGCGCCTTTATCGCGGTTTTATTTGCTCTACATCCGCTCCATGTGGAATCTGTTGCCCGGATAGCTTCGCGTAAAGATGTCTTGAGTGCTTTTTTCTGGATGCTGACGCTTTGTCTGCATGTCTATTATACGGAAAAACCTGCCATAAAAAGATATCTGCCGGTTCTTTTTTCTTTTGTCCTGGCGTTGATGAGCAAACCCATGGTTGTCACGCTTCCTGTAATAATGATTTTACTGGATTACTGGCCGCTGAGACGGTTCGAATCGCAAAAGGGTAATTTGTTTTTGCGGCAGGTCAAGGAAAAATTTCTTTTTTTTGCATTGTCTGCCGTTTTTTCCATTATCACAATTTACGCTCAGAACAAATCCGACATCACAGAGATGCAACACCCTCTGCCTTCAAGAATTATCAATGCTATTATTTCTTTTGTTACTTATTTGAAAAAAACGTTTTGGCCCGGTGATTTAATCGTCTGTTATGATTTTTTTGATCAAGTTTATTTATGGCAGATTATCACGGGCTTACTACTCATTATATCGATCAGCATCGTTGCAATGCTTCTTGTCAGACGTCTGCCCGCTCTGTTCGTCGGATGGTTCTGGTACTTCATTGCCCTATTGCCTGTTATTGGAATTATTCCCAGAGGATTCAATAATATGGCCGACCATTACACTTATTTGCCTTTAATAGGTATTTTTATTATGCTGGCATGGGGAATACCGGATTGGATTAAAAATCGGAATCAAGCGAATCGTTATTTACTAGCAGCGACGCTGATATTCTTATCCGTGATGGTATTTTTATCGTGGAAGCAATGCGGTTACTGGAAAAACAGCATGGAGCTTTACCGTCACGCTTTAAAGGTGGACAATGATAATTATCGCGCCAATCACGGTTTTGGCCTTGCCCTCTCAAAAGAAGGGCAGAGCAAAGAAGCCATCGCGTATTTTAACAAGGCCATCGGCAAAGCGCCTTTTTTCGCTTATGCTTTCAATAGCAGGGGAGTCGCCTATACAAAACTTGGCCAGTATCAAAAAGCGCTCAATGATTTCAATGAAGCCATTAAATTAAAAGATAGTTATGAGGGCGCTTATAACAATAGAGGACTTGTGTACGTTAATACCGGTCAGCATCAGAAAGCGGTTGAGGATTTAAGCAAAGCGATCCGCCTGAAACCTGATTATGTTAAAGCATACTTAAACAGGGCAAAAGTGTATTTTAAACTGGGTCAATACGAACTGGCGGCACAAGATTATAACGAAGCCATGCGCCTGAATAATTACCGTTTACCGCCTGAATAAAGCATTATGGGAATAGAATCATCCATCAATAAAAAAGTTTTTTTCGCCGTTATGATATTGCTTGTGATTACCAGCTTTGCCGCCTTCGGTCGTATAGCGGGTAATGATTTTATTAACTTCGATGACAACAAATATATTACGGAGAACAATCATACCAAGTCAGGATTTAATCAGGAAAACATAAAATGGATATTGACATCCGTTGTCGTGGGGAACTGGCATCCGCTGACCATGCTTTCCCATACATTGGATTGGCGTTTATTCGGAGCCAACGCCTCCGGCCATCATATTATCAGTCTGCTTTTGCATATCGGTGCTGTTGTATTTTTGTTTCTTTTTTTAAGTAAAACGACCCATAACCTCTGGCCGTCAGCTTTTGCCGCGGCTTTATTCGCCCTGCATCCGCTGAGAGTGGAATCGGTGGCCTGGCTGGCCGAACGAAAAGATGTCCTGAGCATGTTTTTCGGAACGGCCTGTCTTTATGCCTACGCCTTCTACATCGAAAAAAATTCAATCTCCCGATACCTGCTATGTCTGATATTATTTGTCCTGGCTTTGATGTCCAAACCCATGCTGGTTACCCTGCCTTTTGCATTGATGCTGCTGGATTACTGGCCGCTTGGACGCTGGCAAAAAGCTTTTCATCCGCCCGTAGGGGAAAAAATCAATGCGGGGAAACTTGTCCTGGAAAAAATTCCTTTCATTTTCCTGGCCACCGCCTCCGGTATCATTACTTTCTTTACGCATACCAAAGGGAGCTTTGTCACCTCATTAGTTCCTGCTCCATTTCTCACGCGCTTAGCCAATGCCGCCGTTTCTTACGCGATTTATTTAAAAAACATTTTCTGGCCGACGAATCTGGTCGTATATTATCCTTACGATTTATCACTCTCTGCATGGCAGATCATAACCGCTGCACTTGTTCTTTTATGCATCACTGTTGTTGTTCTTTATTCCATCAAAAAGTTCCCCTTTTTATTTGTCGGCTGGTTCTGGTATTTAGGAACTCTCTTACCGGTCATCGGTCTGGTACAGGTGGGCACCCAGGCGATGGCGGATCGTTATACCTATCTGCCTTCCATCGGTATTGCGTTTATGCTTTCATGGGGAGTTCCGTTATTTTTTTCACGGGGGAAAAACCGCATACATATTTTATTACCGTTGGCGATAGCTGTGCTTAGCATACTGACCGTGTTAGCCTGGCGGCAATGCGGATACTGGAAAAACAGCATAACCTTGTTCAGCCGTGCTTTGCAATTAACAAAAAATAATTATGTCGCGCATAATCACTTTGCCTCGGCTTTGTTGAAAGCAAAATCTTTTGATCAAGCGATTGACCATTATAATGAGGCGATCCGTATTAACCCTGTTTACGCTCACGCTTACTATAACAGAGGAATTGCTTATTATACATCGGGACAAAAAATGCGCGCCCTCGATGATTTTAAATCCGCAAGGGACATGGTTCCGAAAATCATTGATTATGCATCAGTTTTCAGTAATATAGGGATCATTTATACGGATTTGGGACAATATCAACCGGCTATTGATCATTTCAATGAAGCAATACGCCTTGATCCCTATTCCGGTGCGGCATTGAATAACAGAGCATACGCTTATTTTAAAACTGATAATCTATTAGCGGCCTGCAGGGACGCCAGGAAAGCCTGCGAGATCGGCAACTGCAAGACATTAAGATATCTTGTCTCTCAAAGATTATGCCGCTGAAACGTTGTTACGTTAAATAGAAATTTTGTAAATTATTTTTTAAAAGGTCGATCTAAATATTTATGATGAAGAAATATACTTATCTCGTTATTACATTTTTAATTATTGCGTCCTACGCATCCTTCGGCAGGATAGCCGACAATGATTTTATAAATTTGGACGATAATACCTATGTTACCGAAAACCGTTTCATTCAAGAGGGCTTCACTTGCACAAGTATTACATGGGCATTTGTAAACCGCGACTCTACGATGTGGCAGCCCATGACCTGGATTTCTCTGATGGCCGACTGGAAAATCTTCGGAGCGAATCCGTCCGGCTATCATATCGTTAATTTGCTTTTCCATATTGGCGCTGTGATTTTCCTGTTTTTGTTTTTAGCGAGGACAACAGAGAATCTATGGGCATCGGCTTTTGCGGCTGCTTTCTTCGCTCTGCATCCGCTGAGGGTAGAGTCGGTGGCGTGGGTGGCAGAACGGAAAGATGTGTTAAGTATGTTCTTCGGCATGGGGTGCTTATATGTTTATGCATTATACGTTGAGAATTTAAAACGATCGCGTTATTTTATCTGTCTGATTTTGTTTACGCTCGCTTTGATGTCCAAATCCATGCTGATTACCCTGCCGTTTATTATGCTTTTGCTGGATTACTGGCCTTTAAAACGCTTTGAAATGTTTCCTGCCAACAATGAATTTGAGATGCCGGGCAGACTTTTACGGGAGAAAGTCCCCTTTTTCATTTTGAGCATCGTATCGGGTATTCTTACTATCTGGGCTCAATATGGGAACAGTTCGAAGGAGCTTACCTTTCCCCTGCGTGTGATCAACGCTGTTGTTTCTTATGTTTCTTATTTACGTAAAACTTTTCTGCCGGTTGATCTGGCTGTTTATTATCCTTTCGTAAATTCCTTTCCACTTTGGCAGATATTGGGCTCTCTTTTTATTTTAATCGGGTTGACGATCTTTGTTTTTCATTATGTTAAAAAACTGCCTTTTTTCTTTGTGGGCTGGCTTTGGTACCTCGGAACCCTTCTTCCCGTCAGTGGACTGATCCCCGTCAGCACGCCAATGTCTGACCACTATACCTATCTACCATCCATCGGCATCGCTCTAATTCTGGCCTGGGGGATTCCCGCACTGATGAAAAGCGAAAACATTCGTAAGAAAATTCTGTTCCCGGCGTCCACAGCAACTTTGTTCATCTTGGCGGTATTAACATGGCATCAATGTGGTTACTGGAAAAACAGCATTGCTCTCTTTAATCATGCTTTGCAGATAACAAGGGATAACTACTTGGCGCACAATAATCTTGCCGTCGCCCTGGCTAAACAAGGCGATAATCATGAGGCGATCAAACATTATAACAAGGCAATCGTCATCAAGCCGAATATCGATTTTCTCTACTTTAACAGGGGAAACTCTTATATTTCAACAGGCCAGTACCAGCTTGCTATTGAGGATTACAACAAATCAATAAGTTTGAAACCGGAAAATACCGCAACTTATAACGGCAGAGGAATTGCTTTTGCCGGGCTTCATCAATATCAAAAAGCCACCGAAGATTTCAATACGGCAATACGTCTGAAAAATGATTATGCCGACGCTTACAACAATAGAGGACTCACTTACTTTAACCAGGGCGAAAAAGCACCCGGCTGCCGGGACGCGCAAAAAGCATGCGAACTGGGCAACTGCAGAGCGCTGGAATTAGCTAAACATAAAGATTTATGCTCCGAATGATTATTCTTAGAAACCTTTGCATAATAATCAAATTGTCATTTCGACCGAAGGGAGAAATCTTAAAACTTCATAATATAAAAGAAAGATTTCTCGTCGCTTGCGCTTCTCGAAATGACACAACGGGTATTATGCAAAGCTTTCTCTTAATGAATCTCCGCCACGCAAGCAGGGCGGGATGGTCGAGTTCAATAGGGATTGTGTAAAAGCCTCCAAAAGAAAGACGGAAAAATGATCAATAAGAAATGCCTTTTTATTATCATTGTATTTTTAATTGTCACGTCCTTAGCCGCCTTCGGACGAATCGCAGGAAATGATTTTATAAGCCTTGACGATCCTGGATATATAACAAAAAATCTTAATATCCAGTCAGGCATTAATCAGCAAAGTATAAAATGGGCATTCACAACATCCTATTTTACGTACTGGCATCCTGTGACCTGGATATCCCACATGGTTGACTGGCGCCTGTGGGGAGCCAATCCCTCCGGTCATCATATTGTCAGCCTGTTCCTGCATATCGGCGCTGTTATATTGTTGTTTCTGTTTTTATATAAAACAACAAATAATATCTGGCCATCCGCATTTGCTGCTTGTTTTTTCGCCCTTCATCCGCTGAGAGTGGAATCCGTGGCCTGGGCATCGGAACGTAAAGACGTTTTAAGCATGTTTTTGGGATTAGCAAGCATATACGCATATGCCTTCTACGTGGAGAAACCTCAGTTATCCAAATATATTTTATGTCTCGTATTATTCGCGTTAGCGTTGATGTCCAAGCCTGTTATGGTCACCCTGCCTTTTATCTTGATGCTACTGGATTACTGGCCTCTGGGAAGATGGCAAAAGGCATTGAATGAATCACAAATCAACAGGTGGATTTCAGCCGGGCAACTTATCCGGGAAAAAATTCCCTTTATTTTATTAAGCATCGCTTCATCCATCATTACATTCCGGGGACAAAATGCAGCAGAAGCGGTTGCCCCGTTTCCCCTCACTCTCCGGGCTGCCAACGCTATTGAATCCTATTTAGTTTATCTGGGGAAAATTTTCTGGCCGGTGAATCTGGCCGTATTTTATCCTTATGACTTTACATTGCCTTTATGGAGAGTGATTATTTCCGGGTTTATCCTGATGGCCGTTACCATCACTGTTATTTACCACATGAAAAAAACGCCCTTTTTATTTGCAGGGTGGTTCTGGTATCTGGGAGCGTTTATTCCCTTAATCGGACTGGTACAAGCCGGTGGACACGCCATAACGGACCGTCATACGTACCTGCCTTCGATAGGTATCGCCATCGTTCTGGCATGGGGATTCCCTTTTCTGGTTAAAAACAAAAATATCCACAAAAAAATACTATTCTTCGGGGGGATGGCCATCATTATCATTTTAGCAATATTAACCTGGCGTCAATGCGGTTATTGGAAAAATGGAATCACCCTTTTCAGTCACACATTGATGGTCACAAAAAATAATGACCGGATTCACGCCAATTGCGGACTTACCTTTTTTGAAAAGGGTAAAATCAACCAGGCCATTTATCATTTTGATAAAGCCATCCGTATAGCTCCGTATTGTCATGACTACTACATGAGCCGGGCACACGCCTATGTCAAGGCGGGCAGCTATCAAAAAGCGGTCGAGGATTTTAATATGGTCATCCGACTGAAACCGGATTACGCCGAAGCATATTATGAAAGAGGCACGCTATACGGCAAGTTTATGGGTCAATATCAATCCGCGATCGAGGATTTCAGCAGGGCAATAAATTTGAAACCGGATTTCATAAAAGCCTATAATAATAGAGGCATTGCTTACAGTGAACTGGGACAATATCAAGATGCAATCGATGATTATAATAAGGCCATAAAGCTCGAATCTCATTACGCCGACGCATACAACAACAGGGCCATTGTTTATTTTAAACTGGACAAAATAAAATCCGGGTGCGTGGACGCCCAAAAGGCATGTGAGCTTGGAATTTGCAGATCGCTGGATTCTGCTGGAAATAAAAAATTATGCGACTGAAAAAGAATCTCCGCCCCGCAAACTGGGCATTATCTGATGTCTCTCCTCTTTTGCAAAGAAAGATTAGGTGAGACACCCTCCTTATATCCCCTCCTTTTTTAAAGGAGGGTTAGGGGGGATTTATATAAACTGCCAAAATCCCCCTCTTATCCCCCTTTTTCAAAGGGGAAAGTTAAGGTAAACGCCCCGCAAGCAGGGCGGAATGGTCGAGTTCAAAAATGACAACTCAATAATTGTGTTTTCAGGAGTTATTGTCTTCTTTTTTATTTTCTTTAGCCGGAACGGCAAATAAATCAAAAAGGGACTTAAAGGATGAAAGACCGGCCATCGCCTGCGGATTGATTTTGGAGAAATTCTCACCGTATTCCAGCCACTTCTTGAACTGATCATCAGCCATATTCCGGTACATTAAATAATTCTTGATTGTTTGCTCCAGATATTTTTCAAAAAAGTCCGTCAATACGTTTTCTCCGTATTGAATAATCAAATAAAGCAACGGCGGCGGAAGAAGATATTTCTTCTTACGCGCCTCTTCCAGAACGATTTGCGTCAGGATGGCTGAAGTCACGTCTTCGCCGGTTTTGGCGTCCGTAACCTTGATCTTGCGCCCCCCCTTGACTACATTCGTAACGTAATCCAGCGTTACGTATATGCTTTTTTCAGTGTCATAAAGCCTTCTGTTGTTATATTTCTTAAGTAAAAGTGTATTATCTTCCATAGTGGAGCCCCCTCCAGCAGGAGCCGTAGGCTCCCATTAAAATGCGACCTCCCGTGGTCTACGGCGCGACCCCCCGGCAGGAGCAGGGGAATCGCAAGTCACGGGATTTATATTCCTTTATGTTTCCATACCATATTTACAAAATTCCATCATTTATTGCAACATAAATAATGGCTCATAGTCACTTTCATGAATATTTATCATCATAAGTTATTGTTATTAATAATATAAAATCCAATAAGGGCTAAAATAAAATTTTATTGCAGTGCAACATTTTTTCTATTGACAAATAAAAAATGCTGATTATAATATCGTTGAAATCAAAAAAC
>CAYZRT010000081.1:0-13212 GCA_964480875.1 uncultured Smithella sp.
CCATTGAAGAGCAGGGCCTCGGCTGGAAAAGCAGTTATAAAAGCGGCAAGGGTGGAGATACCATCTCCAGCGGCATCGAAGGGGCCTGGAAACCGAATCCGACGACATGGGATATGGGCTATCTGAAAGTGCTGTTCAAATACGAGTGGGAACTGGTCAAGAGCCCGGCTGGCGCCAATCAGTGGCTGGCCAAGGACGTGGAAGCAGAGGACATGGTGGTGGACGCACACGACCCGTCCAAAAAACGCCGCCCGATGATGACCACGGCCGATCTCTCGCTGCGTTTCGACCCGATTTATGAGCCGATTGCGCGGCGCTACCTGGCCAATCCGAAGGAATTTGCCGACGCCTTTGCCCGCGCCTGGTTCAAGCTGACCCATCGCGATATGGGCCCGCGTTCGCGTTATCTCGGGCCGGAGGTTCCGAAAGAAGCGCTGATCTGGCAGGACCCCATTCCCGCTGTCAATCATAAGCTGATCAACAAATCAGACGCCAATTCCTTGAAGGGCAAGATTCTGGCGTCAGGTCTGTCCATATCGGAATTGGTTTCGACGGCCTGGGCGTCAGCCTCCACGTTCCGCGGCTCCGACATGCGCGGCGGCGCCAACGGCGCCCGCATCCGCCTGGCACCGCAGAAGGACTGGGAGGTGAATGAACCGGAACGTCTGGCCGGCGTGCTCAAAACGCTGGAGCGCATCCAGAAAGCGTTCAACAAAGACCAGAAAGGCGACAAGAAGGTATCGCTTGCCGATCTGATCGTTCTGGCCGGTTGCGCCGGCGTCGAACAGGCAGCAAAAAATGCCGGATACAAAATTACGGTTCCCTTCACACCGGGTCGCATGGACGCTTCACAGAAGCAGACCGATGTAGCTTCGTTTGGCGTGCTGGAACCTAAGGCCGACGGATTCCGCAACTATCAGAAGGCCAAATACGTCGTATCAGCTGAAGAACTGCTGGTGGACAAGGCGCAGCTCCTAACGTTGACCGCGCCCGAAATGACCGTGCTCATTGGTGGCCTGCGCGTGCTGGGCGCCAACTTCGGCGGGTCTCCACACGGCGTCTTCACCTCGCGTCCGGGAACGTTCACCAACGACTTCTTCGTCAACCTGCTCGACATGGGCACGGAGTGGAAGGCGTCAAAAGATGCAGATGTGTTTGAAGGACGCGACCGCAAGACTGGCAATATCAAATGGACCGGCACCCGCATTGATCTGATTTTCGGATCGAACTCGCAGCTTCGGGCTGTTGCGGAGGTCTATGCCTGCAGAGATTCGCAGGAAAAGTTTCTGGAAGACTTTGTGGCGGCCTGGGACAAGGTCATGAATCTGGACCGTTTCGACCTCGTGTGATTTTTAACATAACCGTTTTTCAACGGTTTCGAACAGAGCGTTAAATAACTCGTGAGTAAAACATCGGATTGGCGGCAGCCGCAGCGCGGCCGCTAATTCGATATGTTACACCTTGTTGTTAATCAGTAAAGGTATTATAACCATTGCAAAAAAATGAAGGAGGTGCATCATGGCAAAAAGAAGCGAGATCTTTAAATGTGACGTATGCGGCCATATCATCGAAGTGCTCCATGAAGGCGTGGGAAAGCTTGTGTGTTGCGATCAGCCCATGAAACTTATGACGGAAAATACGACGGACGCCGCGAAAGAAAAACATGTTCCGGTCGTGGAAAAGGTGGCAGGCGGCATCAAGGTCACCGTTGGCAGCGTGGCCCATCCCATGGAGGAAAAACATTACATCGAATGGATTGAGATCATCGCTGACGGCAAAACCTACCGCCAGTATTTAGCTCCGGGCCAGGCACCGGAAGCGGTTTTTCCCATCGAAGCGACCAGCATCACGGCACGGGAATACTGCAATCTGCATGGCCTGTGGAAAGCATAAGTAAAGACTAAACCATTATTTTAAAAGGAGAACACATGGTCAAAGTATACCGATGCACGATATGCGGCGACGCGTATATCGGCGCCAATCCCCCGGCAAACTGCCCGTTTTGCGGCGCTCACATGGCGTATATTGTGGAAGCAAAAGAGGCGGTTGTGAACTTTGATGTGCCTCTAAGCGCGAAGGATCGGGCCAATGCCGAACATGCGCTCAAGGTGGAAATAAGCAACGCGACGTTTTATTCGTGCGCTGCCGGTAAAACCGATGATCCCGAAGGAAAAATTTTATTTAAAGCCCTGGGTAAAATCGAAGCGGAGCACGCCTCCGTATGGAGGAAGATTCTCAAACTGGACGCCCTGCCTCCGGGAAACGAGACCTGCCACATGGAAAATGTTGAGAATCTGAAAGAGTCCCACGCAAGGGAAACACGGGCAATCGAATTCTACAGAAAATCAGCCGCCGAAGCGGATCATCCGCGGATCCGGCAGCTTTTTGAAGCGCTAGTGGAAATCGAAACAGATCACCTGTTCCTGTCTGAAGAAAGACTAAAATAAAAGCTACGTGCAGATCGCGGCTGTATTTCCGCGGTCTGCACGTTAACTCCTCACTAAACAATTTCCGCTTCATTTTCCAAAAGATGAGCATGTGCGCATCGGGTTGATTGATGATTATTTTCTCCAATGAATTCAAGGACAATGAATTGTCTTGACAGTCGAAAACCTTGTTTCTATACTGATATGTAAATCATAATGTTTGATTCCGGCCTTCCGGGCCGTGATCATATTATTATTCCTGATGTAACCCGAAAAAGGAGAAGAACGATGCGCTGGAGAGGTGAAAGGCAAAGCGATAATGTGGAAGACCGCAGAGGGATGTCGATTTCCCGCGGCGCAAAGGTCGGCGGCATCGGCGGCATCGGTCTGGTGGCCATCGTGGTCATCAGTATGTTCATGGGCGTTGATCCGACTTCAATATTGCAGGTCGTGGAACAGAACACGCAGTCTTCTTCAATGTCCGTTGAACAAAGCGCAACCACAGCCGCCAATGACGATATGCGCAATTTTGTCGCGGTGGTGCTTGCGGAAACGGAGGATGTCTGGAACGATGTTTTTCAACAGGAGGGACGGACCTATAAAGAACCGAAACTTGTACTGTTTTCCGAGGCGGTTGAATCCGCATGCGGCATAGCCGGTTCGGCCACGGGGCCATTTTATTGTTCAGCCGATCACAAGGTTTATCTTGATCTTGCCTTCTTTGAAGAACTTCATTCACGCTTTGGAGCGTCCGGCGATTTCGCGCAGGCTTACGTTATCGCCCATGAAATAGGCCATCATGTTCAGACACAGTTAGGCATTATTCAAAAAGTGCATGAACTTCAGTCGCGCGTCAATAAATCCGAAGGAAATAAATTAAACGTGATGCTGGAATTACAGGCGGATTGCCTCGCGGGCATGTGGGCGCACCAGGCCGATAAGAAAAGAAACATTTTAGAAGAAGGCGATATTGAGGAAGGTTTAAATGCCGCCAGCGCCGTCGGAGATGACCGCATCCAGAAACAGACGCAGGGTTATGTCGTGCCAGACAGCTTTACGCACGGCAGTTCGGCGCAACGTGTCAGCTGGTTTAAACGCGGCTTCGAACAAGGCGATATTAATGCCTGCGATACCTTTAACGCTGGTAATTTGTAGATCTGAAGTTTTCAAGTAATAATAAAAACTTCCCGCTTAGGACAAGGAATATTCTTTCTCATATTTTTTTAAAAAGGCGCATATGGAAAATATAATTAAAATGATTCAGGAAGCTCATAAAGATTTATTGCCCGGATATTTAGGCATGCAGGTTATTAAAGCAACAACGGAAGAAGTCGTCGGCACTATGGAAATTAAAGAAAATCTCTGCACAATCGGCAGGATTGCGCACGGAGGAGCCATTATGGCCTTTGCCGATACGATGGGTGCCATCTGTGCCTTTCTAAATCTTCCGGCAAATTCAAGAACAACGACTATTGAATCAAAGACGAATCTTATCCGTCCATGTCAATTAGGCGAAACCTTGACTGCGAAAGGCAAATTGCTTAATAAAGGACGCTCTCTGATGTTGTTATATACGGAAGTTCAGGATTCGCAGGGAAAACTTGTCGCCGTGGTTATGCAGAATCAAATGGTTATAAAAACACACCAGCAAAAAGACGACTAACGCTATATTCAAACAAAGCTTTAAAATATATCAGCGGTACCGGTAATATCTGGAAACCGCGGCAACGGCGCTGAAAGCATTTTTCACGTTGTCAAAAACCGGCATTCCCGCTTCGGTAAACAGACGGCGGGTTTCCCGGATGACTGCTTCAACCTCAATGTCATCTTCATCCTGCCTGATATTCGGTAGAATAAGCATGACCGGTTTTTTTCCGATGTCCATGGCTTCGCGACAAACTTTTGCCAGCTCCGTGTAAGGAGTAATGTCGCTCAGTTTTACATTACCCATGGCCAGCTGTAATGCTTTGTAATGATACAAAAGCTGGATGACGATGTGGAAATCAATGTTATCGTCCTGCGATGCATGAAGAAGAATCTCTCTGATGTGCTTGGCACTGACATAAGGATTGGCGATATCTATCGGATTGGTTGCGCTTGAGCCGGGCTTTGGCAAAACGTCCAGAATGGCGGCCTGCAAATCCTTTTTCAAACTCGGCACATTGATTCCGAAGGTTTCTGCCATATCCGCTGCTGCTATTCCCAACGCACCGCCGCCGCCCATAACGGAACATCCCTTGTATTCGCGCGCGGGCAGCAGTGAAAAGGCCAAAGCTGCATCGCTCATTTCTTCGAGACTTTCCACCTGGGTGACATGACATTGACGCAACGCGGCTTCCCAAATAGCTCTCTTCCCTCCCAGCGATGCCGTATGGCTGGCCACGGCCCGGCCCCCCGATTCCGACAGGCCTCCCTTGATAACAATGACCGGCTTTTCCGCGGCTGCCTGTTTCAGGGCGGTGAAAAAATCACGGCCGTCGGCAACACCCTCTATATACATGCAGATTACTTTCGTTTCAGAATCATGACGTAAATAGCGAAGCATCTCTGCTTCCCTGAGATCACAACCGTTTCCGAAACTGACAACTTTCGAAAAGTGTATTCCCCGCCATTTTCCCATATAACTGAAATCTATGGAGAGGCCGCCACTCTGTGAAAGGACGGCCACGCCTCCCGATTTTCGCGAAAGGTCAGGACCGGGCAGCATGGTAAGTCCGGATTTGGGGCAATAGATTCCAAAACAATTGGGACCAATCAGTCTGATGCCCTTTGCAGCTACTTTCTTCAGTTCCTCTTCCAGGGCTATTCCTTCCGGCGTGCCTGTCTCGCTGAAACCCGCGGAAAGAATTTCGGCGCCAACAGCTCCCTTTACCCGGCAGGCTTCCAGCGCCGAAGGGACCAGTCGCGCCGGAACCGTAATGATGGCGAAATCGATATTATCCGGAATATCTTCTATGGAAGGATAGATTTTCATCCCGGCAATGGAACCACCTTTCTTATTCACAGGATATAGTTTACCCTCATAGCCGATGGAACGAAGCGCAAGAAAAATGCCGCGGCCGAAACCGAATCCTTCGGCAGAAACGCCGACTACCGCAACGATTCCGGGTTCGAATATTCTGTCCAAGTCTGCAAATTTTTTTAAATCGTTTTCTGTTGCCACAAAATCATTCTCCTGCTTCCCCTTTTATCAAGGCCAACAATCAATACCACATTCCAGGAAAGCAGGCAAAGATTTGAAAACTTTTTCCTTTTAAGAAAAAAATATGATATTTTCATGCCATAATATGCAGAGCAATGTTCCTTTGTTAACGGTACAGGGATACTGATAGATGAAAAAAACATACGTTCACGGATACGACTATCGGGAAAATATAAGATTGCAGGATCAGGCATCAACGCTGATTGAGCTTTTACATTCCGATACGTCGTATCCAGCGGGAAGCAAGGTTCTGGAAGCGGGTTGCGGTATCGGCGCGCAAACCATAACGCTGGCTAAAAACAGCCCCGGCGCTTTGATTACCTCGATTGATATATCCGAAGCATCCGTCCATGAAGCCAGAAAAAAAGCCAAAGCCGCAGGTATAACCCATGTTCGGTTCGAACAGGCGGACATTTTTCATTTGCCCTATCAGCCGGAATCGTTCGACCATATCTTTATTTGTTTCGTTCTGGAACATCTTCCTCAGCCAGTCGACGTTTTAAAGATCCTGAAACAATATTTAAAGCCAGACGGCACCATTACGTTAATTGAAGGAGATCATGGGTCCGCTTATTATTACCCGGAAAGCGATGCGGCGCACAAAGCGATTCAATGCCAGGTAGAATTACAGCGGCGCGCAGGCGGAAACGCCAATATCGGCAGGGAACTTTTTCCGTTGATGCAAAGCGCGGGTTTTAAAGAAGTGCGCGTATCTCCCCGCATGGTCTATGCGGACTCCAGCAGGCCCCGGCTGGTTGATGGTTTTACGAAAAAAACGTTTACGGCAATGATTGAAGGCGTTCGGGAACAGGCCGTCAAGTCGGGGTTGATTGATGAACAGATTTTCAATCAGGGTATCCGCGATTTATACAGAACAGCCGAGACGGATGGCGTTTTCTGTTATACTTTCTTTAAAGCTATCGGCAAAAAATAATTGCATGGCAACAGGCAGCAATTGAACGATCAACTGTCCTATCCGCTTGAATATCAGTCAATCTGTTTTATCTCATACTATTAATGCGCCCACTGACTGCGGTTAGAAGCATCGAAAGAACGCTGCCTGGGCCTGCTGTTCATTCTTGCTTTGGGAGAAAATTTCTTTCTGCCATTGTTAGGCTTCCCGCCCCTCCCCTGGCTGTTGCGGCGCTCGGGGGCTTTATCGTAAACGGGCGCACTCATGGTTAATCCTTCAACCTTTTGATACTCAAGCTTTTCTCCCAGTACTCTTTCCAGAGACTGGGCAAGTCCACGATCCTCTCCTGTTACAAAGGTAAAGGCATCGCCGGTTTTGGCGGCGCGTCCCGTCCGGCCGATGCGATGCGTGTAGGCATCGGTCGTTGAGGGCATATCATAATTGATCACATGGGAAATGCTGGTTACGTCAATGCCGCGGGCGGCGATGTCGGTGGCGACCATGATTTCATAACGGCCGTCTCGAAAACCGTCGAGTGCGTGCTGACGTTTCTGCTGCGTCAAATTGCCGTGCAGCGACGTTACTTTATATCCCGATTTGTCCAGTTGCACGGCCACGCTCTTCGCGCGCGATTTGGTCCGCGTAAAAACCAGAACCGAATCCATCTCTGTTTTGCTCAGAATATCTTTGAGCAAATCGGTTTTGGAGTTCATTTGCACCGGATAAAATTTGTGCAAGACGGTTTCGACCGGCGCCGTGTGGCCGATTTTAATGTTCACCGGATTGATCAGCAGATCATTGGCAAGCGACCGGATGTCGTCCGGCATGGTCGCCGAAAACAGCAACGTCTGACGCTTTGCGGGAAGATGCTTCACGATTTTTCTGACGTCCGGCAGAAAGCCCATATCAAACATATGGTCGGCCTCATCGAGGACCAGCACGTCTATCCGGGATAAATCCACAGTACCGCGGTTGATGTGATCCAGCAGACGGCCGGGACAGGCGGAGATGATTTCAACTTTGTTCCTCAACTTGTTGATTTGACCATTGATATTTACGCCACCGTAAATGGACGCGCTTTTAAGACCTGTCCTGCGCCCCAGTTGCTCAATGGCATGATGGGTTTGCTCGCTTAATTCGCGTGTCGGCGCAATAATCAGAGCGCGGACATAACCGCGTGCTCCCTGCATCAGCCGCTGCAAAATCGGCAACACAAAGGCCGCTGTTTTTCCCGTTCCGGTCTGGGCCAGCCCCATAAGATCGCGGCCTTCCGTAATCGGCGGGATGGATTGTAATTGAATGGGTGTAGGAACTTTATAGCCGCACGCCTGCACGCCGGCCAATATTTTCGCGTTTAACTCAAATTTCTCAAAACTCATTTTTTCTTTTTCCTTCTTTTTTCAGTATTTGTGACATGTGAACCCAGGTCTATTCGTTACGGCTGTTAAAAACACACCGCCGTGCGCCGGAATAAAAGCCTTCAAAGGCTTTAACCATGGCGCTAAAGTTGGATTCGGTTACGATTAGCCGGATTTTCCTGCCGAAATTTCTGAAGTAGAAAGGAAGGGAGGTCAATAACTATCGCGATCACTGTGAGGCCTTGTACAGGTATTATTCATAAATAGCAAGGTTTATTATCGTTGGAGCATCATAACCATGGCATCTTCCTGATTTTCATACGAATTAAATCTTTGGTGATGTTCTTTCAGACAGACTTTTCTAAACAAATCAGCCTTTAGAGCGACATTTGCACCTGCAATTTGCTGTAAATTTTCATGGCAATGTTATGCTCTCTATTGTAGAAAAATAACTTAATGAATATTAAAGTTAAGAAAAACAGCAAAACCTGGGTTGTTTATATCCTTCGTTGTTCAGACGAAAGTCTGTATACAGGCATCACCAATAATATCGAAAAACGTCTGACAGCTCATCAACAAGGGAAAGCGGCAAAGTACACGCGCTCCCGACGGCCCTTAGAATTGCTGGGCACCAGCAAGACCATGAATAGAGTCGCGGCAATGCGTCTGGAATTAAAAATCAAAAAAATGCCGAAAGAAAAAAAGTTGTCTGCGTTGAAAGATTCAGCCGCAGTGAAATCAAAAAAACGTATTCCCGTTGTTCAAAAAACATCACCGTTCAGCCGGGAAAATCTGAAAATCGTCGCCAACCTGTGGCAGATACGATTGAAGAAATTGCATCCCCGGATTGCTATTCAGGGCAGCCCGGAACGTTCTTTATTCCGTATTGTTCTGGAAGATCATCAGGGCCGGTATTTCTTGCTGGAGCAAATCGCTCAAAAATCATTGGAACGCAAAAAGCAGGTTGCCAGAACGCTTGATCTTCTGGCCGGGAAAAAGCTGGCACGTATCCAGCCTTATCTGACCAATGAAAACGGCGATTTTATTCTCAAATATAAAAATGACTTCTGGCAAATTTCTCCTTTCGTAAAGGGCGTGGAACTCAACCGCGAAAAATATATTTTTGAAAAATGGCGCGGCCATGCCCTCGCCGGTTTTCTGATTGAACTTAGCCAGAAGTCACAAAAACTGCCGTTCGATGATTCCTGCAATGTATTTTCGCTAAAAAATTACGTGTATAAATTAGTCCGGGAAATCAATTTATACAACAAAGACATCCGGGATGAGATAAACAGGGTCGTTTGTTTTCTGGAGAAAGATTTCATGCCCATTTATGAAAAGTTGCCTGTTTCTTTTTGTCATGGCGATTATCATCCTCTAAATGTTATCTGGTCAAACGATGACATCAAATGCGTGATTGACTGGGAATTCTGCGGTTTTAAAAGTGAACTCTACGATGTGGCCAATTTAATCGGCTGTATCGGTGTGGAAGATCCTCAAAGCCTGTTGGGTGAATTGGTAAAGAGTTTCATTGCAAGAATGAAAAAATCCGGCATTATTTCCAAAGAAAGCTGGAAATACCTTCTGGAATTTATCGTCGCTCTGCGTTTTGCCTGGCTCGCCGAGTGGCTGCGCCGCAAGGATAAGGAAATGATACAGCTGGAACTGGATTATATGCGACTTCTGATTGATAACAAAAACATTTTACAAAAATCCTGGCTGTGATAAAAAGGATCAGTGCATTTTAGCATGATGCTTCAGGATGGTATAGGAACAGACAAAACAGATGAATATCGAATGTCCACATTGTAAAGTCGATTTCAATGCCGAAGATATCGCGCATACACTTAAGAACGGAAATTATATATGTCCCGTATGTGAAAAAAAAATACCTTCCTCTCCCGGTGATAGACAAAATAGTTCCGTGTCGTTTATATCGCAAAAAAAATACGTTATTCCGGCGTTAATGATAGGGGTGCTTGCAGTAGCTTTAGCTTTTATTCTTTCTTCAAAATCTCCAGACAAAACTACAGAAATTGTTAAACCCATCGCTCCTAATATGATATCTCCCCCGCCAAACCCTTCTCCTGCCCCGGTTAGCACACCATCTGAAACACCGGCGCCTCAGGAAATAATACCGGCATTGCAGGAAACACCAGCGGCGCCCCAAGCACCGAAAAAACCGGATAAAATGCAGATTGTGGAAAGGATTGCCGCTATTTACCACACCAGTCATTCATATACCATGGAAGAAGGATTTGTCTGCCTGGACATGGCCATTGATGTTTGGAATCAATTAAAAACTAACGGTATCGAAGCAAAAATCATGGGTGGCACGATCCACGAAAACATCACGGCCTGGAACTATCGGCAACTGGCGATGGAAGGCAATCATGCCTGGGTGATTGCGACCATCAGTCCAAACGAAAAGGTCGCTATCGAAACCACTTCTGGCAAGATTATTAAACAGGGAACAACCGACGCCACGCCTTATTTCAAGGGCATTGCCTTTGATGATCCGGCCCAGGTTAAAAGATTTGAACAACTCCGGAAATTAGCAGCGGGAAACTGCAGGGATGCCTCTAATTTGGCAGACGACTTTAATAAAGACGTCGCCGAAAGACAACTTCGTCCCGAGGAAATCATCGCCAGAAAGTCGAAATTTGAACAAAGAAAGCAAGACTGTGAAAGAGCATTCAGCCATCTTAAGGAATTCGAGTCAAAAGCCATTTTTTATTAAATACTCTGTCTCTTATCTTCAAAAGATCACCATACAGCCATTTTCTTTTTAAAAATAATATGAATATCCCTGGATATTATGGTAAATTTACGCGTCTATCAGTAAAAACAAGGGGAACAAAAGCGTTGTGGTGGATGTCTAATATAACAAACAGCAGCAAAGCGGTCATAGACGATGAAGATCTGAAATATGTTTTTCTTTGTCAGAAGGGTGACGTGGACGCTTTTGAGGTGCTGGTGGAAAGACATCAGAAAAAAATGTTAAATATCGCTTACCGAATGATGGGGGATTACGATGAAGCCTGCGACGTCACGCAGGAGGCTTTTGTCTCGGCTTATAAATCGATTAAAAAATTCAAGGCAGAAGCAAAATTTTCCACGTGGTTGTATAGAATCGTCGTTAACTATTCCAAAAACCGGTTAAAACAGCTGAATGTTCTGGCTAAACACGAAAATATTTCCATTGACGACACGGAAGCAAACAGAACAGACACAACATGGGGGCAAGCATTTACAAGCAATTCCAATCCCGGCACACATATGGAGAGGCGTGAAAGGGAAGCGCATGTTCAGAAATGCATATCGTCACTCGATGAGGAATACAAAGACGTCCTTGTGCTCAGAGACATTCAGGGATTTTCTTATGAAGAGATAAGGGATATATTGAAGATACCGGATGGAACGGTGAAATCCAGACTTTCCCGGGCACGCAACGCACTCAAGGATTGTCTGACTAAAGTGATTGGTGATTTATGAAAAAATGCAAAGATATTCAAAATAATCTTCCGTTGTATCTGGATGATTCCCTTTCGGCAGGGGACAAAAAAGCAGTCGAAGAACATTTGAAAATCTGTCCGCAATGCACGAAAACGCTTTCTCAATTAAGCAAAACAGAGACTCTGGTCAACAGTCTTCACACGGTTGATCCGCCACCCTGGTTCAAGCAAGACATAATGGCCAAAGTGCGGGAGGAAGCTGAAAGAAAGCGTTTCGTTCAAAAATGGTTTTATCCGTTACAGATAAAAATTCCTGTCCAGATATTTGCCACCGTTTGTATTGCTGTGCTGGCCGTTTATATTTACAGGGCGGGAGAAGAACAAATGAAAGAAGCAGTTCCTTTATCCGCGCCCGCTCCGGTTGTCGAGGTTCAAAAAAGTCCATTACCGGAACAAAAAATGAGAACGTCCACGGACACCAAGGATGTTCAACAAGAAAATCAATCAAAGCAAACGAGCGTGATGCAGAAGGAAAGTGTTCCTGCTTTGTTATCGGAGACAGCCGGGGATGTAAAACAACGGGAAGCTAAGGGAATAAAAGCCGGCAAATATGTAAGCGCTCCGGCGGTAGAACCCGCTGCATCGCCGGCATCGGCCCTTGATAAGGGAAACGAACAACTTGTTATGGATGCTGCTGTGAAAACCAGCAGGGTATTAAAGGCGAAGGCTCCTCTGATCAAATCGAATATTTTCCTGAAAGTTCGTGACATGGATATTGCCGTGGAAGAAACAGAAAAACTTCTGGCAAAATATGAGGCAAAAAATATAAGCAGCCACATGAAGCAGGACAAAAACCTTATAACGGCACAATTGAAAAGTCTGAAAATGAAGGATTTTCTAACACAGCTAGAAAAAATCGGAACTATTGAAAAAAGTATCTTACCTGTCGCTGATGCAGAAGAAAGCGTATTGATCGTGGTGGAATTTTCTAAATAATATACCTGCATCCATGCCGGGCATTCTTAAATTAAATGAATTTCTCTTTTACCGCTTCGGTTGCAAAGGTAACGTCACGTCACAGACGAAAATATCGTATATGCTAAAATCGTAGTAAATATTACTGCAAGAACCAGCCCTGTAACAGGTAACACTTTTTTTGCATTTTCTTCTGATAATCCAAGAAAACCAAAAAAACCGCCCACGATAGCAATCGTCATACTAACGAAAAGGTATACAACAAATGTTACAGACACACCGGTCTCATCTTTTGCGGTAATTCCCATCGGTCTTATAGCAACCAGCATTATTAAAGCAACAATCGTCAACGCAACCGAAGCATATCCGCTGGCCGTATGCTTATATTCCTCTGATGTTGTAATCTCATCTTCATCGGACATGGTTGTTTCCCTCCTTTCACTTCTTTATTTTATCTTCCGCTTATTTAAAAGGCTAAATATCTTTTTTAATTATAGAAAAAACGGTTTTGAGTGTCAATGAGATATTCGTATTATAAATAAAAACCTGTTTAAAAATTAATTTCAGAATTCACATATGGATTTCTATTCTTTTACTTTACCCGAAAGAAATCCCGTTTGACTATACGCAGGCTCCGGATAAGAATAAAAACCCTTTTTGGTTTTAGCACCGAGTTCACCTCTGTCCACGTATTGTTTCAAAAATTCCGCGTTCTTCTTCGCCTGAGCATCATGTCTCTTTTCCGCCCAGTAATCGTTGATGGACCAAACGGTCTTCAAGCCTATCTGATCCATGATGCCGAAGGGACCGATGGACATCAGCGTAACCCCCATCCATGCGCGGTCAACATCTTCCAGACTGCATACATTCGTGGTGACAAGCG